>JAAOZI010000038.1 GCA_011605865.1 Archaeoglobales archaeon | reverse complement strand
TATACTTTTCGATTGAACTTCTACTGGAAATTGTATTTCGAAGTTTTGAGCATGTTTCAACTTCAGACCCATATCAGAAGGAAAGAAGCTAAACTTCATCAAAGTCTGGGGATGAACCAAAAATTTGTAATGCTGAATATAGTATGAGACTATAACTGAAGACCTCGCTTTTTAGTATAGGGTGACTCACCCTAGGAATAGTTGGAAAAACAAAAACGAGCTTAAAGGCTTATAGAGCAAATGAAGAAGTTTGATGCTGAATACAGAAAAGAAATGGAAGAAGGAGTTAAAAATTGCGCTAAAGTTTAAACTGCTTCAAAACATGCGCACGTCGAGACTTTCCTTTTATAATCCGAAGCTTTCCTTTTTCAGTTCTTTCAGCTTGAAAAGTCCTACATGCATATTCTTCTTAGAAAGAAAAGGGCTAGAAATCAGAACTTAGTTTTTGAAGAAGTTGACAAAAGCCTGCAAGTTAATGAGAGATCTGCGGAAATTGGAAAGCTTTGGTTATAAAACAGTAGATGAGCCGAAAGGTATAGAGTTATGGCTTAACATAAATTCAGCTTTAACCAGAAGAGCTTACTGAGGGATATTTTGCCCCTTTTCCTGCTCTGAAGGGACGAGGCTTTCAGTTGTAAATAAAGAGCTAGCGTAAAATTCTTAAGCCCTCTCTTAAAGTAAATTTGGGGCTCGTAGTCTAGCGGTTATGACGTCGCCTTGACGAGGCGAAGGTCCCCGGTTCGAATCCGGGCGAGCCCATTTATGATTTTAAGCTCTTCATAGCTGATCTTTTTTGGAGCAGAAAAGTTGGGAAGAATTATCAAACTTTTCAAAAGTTGCGATAAAGTTATAAAATTTTCTTTGGAAATTCTAGCATGGAGATAGTTCCAATAGCTTTCGATTCGATGGGGGTTCGAAGTATGGCGACTTTTGTTAAGACCAAAGATGTTACCATTACGATAGACCCGAGTGTAAGCCTTGCGCCATCGCGGTATGGCCTTCCTCCTCATAAAATCGAGATAGAGCAAATGGAAGAGAAATGGAGAGAAATAAAGGGTTTTGTTGAGAAAAGCGATGTTATAATAATTACACACTACCATTACGATCACCACAACCCTGAAGAAGTGGAAATTTTTGAAGGGAAAAAGCTCCTTTTAAAGCATCCGAAAGACAAGATAAACAGAAGTCAAATCGAAAGAGCAGAATATTTTCTGGAAAGGCTTAGGAATGTAAAAGTCGAAATAGATTTTTGTGATGGTAAAAAATACGAATTTGGCAACACTTTCGTTGAAATTTCAAAGCCTGTTTTTCATGGGGCAAATCAAAAGTTAGGTTTCGTACTGGAAGTATTTGTTTCGGATGGTAAGAATAGCTTTCTCTTCTCCTCTGACGTGGAAGGACCTTTGCATGCCGATCAGACTGAATTTATTCTACAAAGGAGACCAGAGATTGTATTTATAGATGGACCCATGAGCTACATGCTTGGTTATCGTTTTTCAAAAACTTCTCTTGAAAAGGCAGTAGAGAATTTGAAGAAAATATCGGAAGTCTCTAGGGAAATAGTTTTGGATCATCATTTGCTTCGGGACATAAACTGGAGAGACCAAATATCAGAGTTGTTTGTTCATGCAGAACAGTTTTCGACGGAAATAAAATCGGCTGCAGAATTTAGGGGAGTTGAAGAGAATCTTCTTGAAGCGAGGAGGAAGGAACTTTATGAGAGGTTTAAATTTTAACTGACCTACTCTCCGCCCTAAAGGGCGAAGGTTCTCGCTAGAGCGGAAAGGTTTGGGATTACATCTCCCATTTGGGATTCAATCCGGCCAGTTACCCCTATCCCCCTTTCAGGACTCGGAGTTATGAGAATGTTGTAAGCAGCCACTAAATCAGCATTTTGATGAAGTTTTTTCCTCGCCGATGAAGGAAACCGCAGTGCTATATTCCTCAGCCACTTCATGGATTCTTTTCAGCAGGTATCCATATGTCCAAACATGGACTTTGCTGAAGTTCCCCTTTTCCTGGGCGATATTCTTCGGATAGCCTACTTTAACAATTGAAACTCTTACGCTGTAAAGCCATTCAACTGCTTGCCTAACTTTTGAATCTATATAGCTTTTAACTTGCCTTCTCCACTTTTCATGCATTTTTCTGAGCTTTTTTGATGTTTTTCAGGCCATATTTGTTCAGCGTAGACTGGTATTCTGCGAATTTTCATCCCTCCGGTAATGGGATATCGCCTTCAATAGCCTTCCATTAATTAGCTTCGTCAAGCGATTAAGTTGTTCACGCCAGTATCGATGCCCGCGACAAGACCGCTCTTCGATTGTCTTGGAACATTGGTCCATTCTCCTCTAACTGCCTTTTCTGAAACCTCAAAGGATATGTGTATACTACCTCTTCTTGTCTGGATCGTAGTGTATCTCCAATCTGCCCTGTCCTTTCTTGTATTAAGCCCTTGTAGCGAAGCTCTATCCTTACAATCGCTCCAAGGCCCTTTAGGACTATTTTATCGCCCTCTATCCTGTACTGGTCTTTCCTAAGCAAAGTCCATAGAGACTTCTTACTGTTTTTCTTCTTGTAGCCGGGTGGATTGACTTTTGCAATGAATTGTGGCAGCTTGCACTCTTTCTTAAGCTTTAATAGCTTGAAGAAGCTCTTCCAAGCTTCGTTGTTCTTGTTCAGGATCTGCTGCGCCGTGGCGGAGCCTATTAGCATCTTGTACCTTTCATAAAATTCTTTGTAAGTTGTGTTTAAATCAACTCTTTTCGAAAAACATTCTCCTTCTCGCATAGCTTACTTCGTTCCAAAGCTTTGAAGAAATGCTGCAGAGCAGCTTCAGCTTCTCCTCAGATCTCTTATCAACTACAAGCTCTACTATGCTAGTCCTCTTCATCTCTCCTTCCTCCGCTGCTTTTCGACATACTTCCTAATTATGTCTGCCGTTACGTTTCCGATTGCTACGAAGTAGTTCCTGCTACACAATTTCCGTGAATAGCTCTGCTCTTCAGCTTGGGAATCTCTGCAGTATTTTTCTAGCGCTCTTACCCTTAAGGTAGTTCACAACGTAGGTTAGAGAGTACCTTGGAGAGCATAGAGCAAAAACGTGGACATAATAAGGCATAATCTCTAGGGCTAATGACTCGCATTCCAGCTCTCTGGAAGTATTTTATTCAAGACTTTGCTAGTATACCCAGCAACCTCTCCCCACAAGAACATCCCTACGGTACTGGAAATCCAAACAAAGTGACATTCACAATACTTGGCGTGCCTAGTACTCCCAAACCTCATCAACTCTAAAGATTCACCCTCCAAGACACTTCCCGAACATATTATAGAATACACACCTTATAAACTTTTCTATTCATCCCCACCATAAATGGCGGGCTTTCAGTTGTAAATTAAAATTAATCAAAGCTGATAAAACGGAAAAATTTTTAAAACATAAATCTAACTATTTTTGCATGAGGGCGCGCTTTGTGTTGCTAGTTTTAGTAGCCGCAATACTGCTGGCTGGCTGTGCGACTCAGGAAACGAAGCAGGCAACACCCACGCCCACACCAACAACACCCCAAAAGACAACATGGGTCTGGGCAACGCTAGATCCTGGTGGGTACGGATACAGAGTTATAGTTGGAATTCTAGATACTGTAAAAGCAGATTTGCCGAATGTGGAGTTTTTGGTTAAGCCTTACTCTTCAACGACAGCTGCAATAAAAGGCTTCTGTAAGGGGGAAGCAGACGGAACATACATAGCAGACCTAGGTTTTAAAGAACTTTATACCTTCACCGGAGCATTTAAGGATTTCAAGCCTGAAGTGAAGCAAATGCCAGTTCAAAGCTTTGGACCTATACGATGGAAACTTTCCTGTTAGTTCCAAAGGACAAAGCGAATGAGATAAAGAGCTGGAAAGATCTTGAAGGCAAAAAAGTCTACTTAACCCCTGCCGGATACATGAATCATATAAACATAAGGAGAGCATTGGATGCTGTTGGCGTTAAAGTTGAACACGTCGAAGTTGACTCCAAATTTGTGTGTAAGGCTCTTGAAGAAGGAACGATAGTTGCAACAGCTTTGTATACAACAGCTAAAGTTTCTTTGCCAACGTGGGGACAAGAACTTGCTGTGAGCTGCAAAGGTAAACTAGTTCCACTGAATCCCAGCAAAGATGAGATTGAAAAGCTTGAAAAAGCCGGTTTGCAGCTGGTGGAGATAGACGCACAGAACGTAGACAAGGAGATGACTGGAAAGATATACGGAGTGCCGTTCTACTTTGGCTACCATGTAGGGATGAAGATATCAGAAAAGGATGTTTATGATTTCCTCAAAGCCATCGAAAAGAACGCTAACAAGCTACCGCAGGTTGATGTGGGACTCAAGCCATTGGCTGATGACGTTGCAAAGTTCCAGTATCTCGGAATAAAGTCTGCTGATCCGAGTCTGGTTCCAATCCATCCTGGCCTGGCAAAATACCTGAAAGAAAAGGGTCTGTGGGAGAGTGAGTGGGACAAGTACATAGCAAAGTGAGAAGAATGAAACTTTCGACATTAACATTTATTTTTTCTTTAATTTATTTTTCAGTGGCAGTTTATTATTATGCGACCGGTTTTATGGGAACGATGTTTTGGGTTCTATTCCTTCTTCCGTTTGCTTATTCAATTTATGTTCTTTACGAGCTCGAAAATAACTCTTTATCCAAGACTGGGCAAGTGGCAATATTTGATAGCAGCTATTTATATTTCAATCTGTCTTTTTTCCGCAATTTATCTGCCCATGAATTACATGGATCTCATATATTATCGCTCGGGAAGCTATAATATTCTGGACAAATTTGTCGGGTTTTCGATGTTTCTTCTGGTCTTAGAGTTTGCAAGAAAAAGGCAAAAAGTCTTGTTTGTTCTGACAATTTTTCTTTTCATTTACTGTGTTTACGGTGAATATTTTCCCGGGATTTTTAGGGTTCCCAGCATAGATCCGGAAAGACTTGTGCTATCATCAACGGTTGAAATAAAGCTCGGAATGTTTGGAACGTATGCTCAAGCCGGAATTGGAATAATAGGTGCCTTCTTACTTTTGATGGGTATAGCAAAGGGTTTTGGAGTAGATAAGGCGATGATAAAAACCATAATAGGCTATCTGGGCAGAAAACCCACTCTTATACCTCAGTCAGCTGTAATAAGCTCGATGAGCGTTGCCATGTGCACGGGTTCTGGTGCTGCAGATTCTGCTTTGGTTGGTCAATTTACTATTCCCACCATGAAAAGGGTCGGTTTTCCTGCTCTCTATGCAGCGGCAACAGAAGGTTCTGCCGCCCTTGGTGGATTGATAATGCCACCGGTAATGGCAATTGCAGCGTTTCTGATGGCAGAGTTTTTAGGTGTCAGCTACTTTGAGGTAATGATTCGAGGCTTTGTATTGGGCTTCATTTACTATATTGCCATAGCCTTAACCGTCCACCTTATCACCCTGCGGTACGTAAGAATGGCGACGATAAAGACGAATGGAGTTATTTCTGAGCTGGGAGAGATATCGATATCGGACAAACTTTATACTGTTGCTTTCTTTTCAAGCCTTATACTTCTTGTATATTTAATGGGCTTCCTTTGGTGGCCTGAGGTTAGATCTGCACTCATAGCTGCAATCTTTTTCATGATACTAATTTCCACGATTCTCCTTGTCACACACAGGGGATCTAAAAGGGAGAAAGTTTCGAAGCTAATTCAGTCTTTTAAAGAGACTGTTAAGAGTTATCCGGAGATAATAGTAGACATGCTTCTGCTCCTGGCACTCCTCGGAATAATCATAAACTTGTTCACGGTAAGCGGATGGCTCTTGAAGCTTGGAATGGCCCTAATCGGCCTTTGTAAAGAAAACATTCTATTGCTGATTGTTCTAGGATTTTTGCTTGCTTATTTCCTCGGTTTTGGTCTTCCACCATCGGCTGTCTACATAATAGCATCTGTATTGGTTACTCCGGCTATGATATCTTTGGGCATCAATCCTTGGGTCGCGCATTTCTTTATATTCCTAGCAGCTGCAACTTCCGAGTTTACACCACCGGTTGCGCTCATAGCGGCGGTTACATCTAAACTTGCGGGAACACCCTTTGTAAAGACGGCAATCTACACACAAAAGTGGATATTTCCACTTTATTTAATGATCTTCGCCGTTATTACTTGGCCGGAACTAGTTGTGAAGCCGGGATTTGATATGATTATATCTTTCGGAATTGTTTTATTGGGCATTCTAGTTGTAACGCTGGGCAACTTTGGCAAATTTGCAGAAAAAGGTTACTTTGATTATCCAGTTAGAGCAATTTTAATCGTAATAGGGCTCCTGATTCTCTTCTTGCCGTTTAGAGAAATTGCTCAGATTTTGGCTGCACTTGCAATCCCAATATTAGTAGTTGGAATGATTAAGATGCAGAAGCTTTTTATTGACACTCCCCACGACTAAAGCCGGGGAGATTCTTGCTTCTAAGGCTCTCATCGGTAGGTTGTTCACAGCCCTTTTAGGCTCCCACCTCATCCCGTTCACCTTAGAAGCAAGGGCCGCGTTCCCCGTTAACGCTACTTCCATGGAGGTAGCCTATGTTCAGGACC
>JAAOZI010000027.1 GCA_011605865.1 Archaeoglobales archaeon | reverse complement strand
GGGTTAGGAAACCCTCACTACCCACCATGTTACTCGGGCACTTGAGCTTCGTCATACGCTAGCTACTAGTTGCTAGCTACTATAGCCTTTATAAGCCTTTCCTGCCATCCCCGCCCTGAAGGGCAGGCTTTCAGGTGGTAATTGTTTTCAATCTGAGCGGCCATGGATATTTTGATCTAAAAGCATACGAAGAATTTTTGAGCGGTAGACTACCTGATACTTAATGAAAGGGGAACTCGCAATCCTAACTTCAGCAATACTGATGAGCACGGTATCGGTATTTGTCAGGAATACGGGAAACGATCCCATATCGGTCGCTTTCCTCCGCCTATTTTTTGCAACAATTTTTCTCTTTGCATTTGCATTTATAAGGCACGAAAAATTCTTTTTCAGCAAAACACTGCTAATTCTTGGTATTCTAAATCTTTTAACCATATCCTCCTACATTTCAGCAATACAGGAAATAGAGGTGGGAATTGCCGCTCTGCTGCTGTACATGGCTCCAATTTACGTTATAGCAATTGCATATGCTTTGGGAGAAAAAATAGAGAGAAATACCTTAATAGCATTGCCCCTGGGCTTTTTAGGGCTTTATCTGATGCTATCACCATATGCAGAATTTAGCCCCGGGATCATTTTTGGGCTAATTTCCGGAATAAGCTATGCCCTAGTATTCACGTTTTCAAAAAAGGCAAGGCAAATCCACAGTTCATTTCAGATAAGCTTTTTCAACGTTCTGATTGGATCTATAATCCTATCTCCATATTTCATATTATTTGGAAATAAAGCTTTTCCAATTTTATGGGCAGTAGGACTTGGCCTGATACCGACTGCAATACCCTTCATGCTTTTCGCCTATGGAATGAAGAGCGTTAAGCTCCAGAAAGCTCCGCTAATTGCACTTGTCGAGCCGATGTTCGCAGTGCTGATAGGCTATTTCTACTTTGGTGAAGTTTTAAGCGGGAAACAGCTGCTGGGCGGAGCTTTAATCTTGATTGCAACAGCTTTAAGCTTCAGGGAACATTAGGAAATCTCATAAGTATTGTATTCCTGTCCAAGAGCTCTATTTTTCCACCGTATCTTTCAACAAGCCTTTTAACAATCAATAATCCCAATCCGCCACCAGATTCGCTGTATTCCTCCTTAAACACTTTTTCTTTCGCGATATCGGAAAAACCTTTTCCGTTATCTCTGAACTTCACAATAGTCTCTTCAGCTTTCTCTATCTCTATGAGAACTTTGGTTGCCCTTCCATGCTTTAATGAGTTGTCAATCAGATTGCTGAAAACTATGTATATTCCCTCATCGGCCAAAATCTTTGCATCTCCTCTGAGTTCCACTTCAATCGGAAAGAGATTTTTCAGCTTTTCAACTATCTCGCTTATTTTATAAATAGCCATTTCCTGCTTTTCAATTTGTTTGGTAGTATTTATCAAGGTAATCGCTCTCTCTACCTGTTTTTCAGCTTTCTCTACAAATTCAAAGCTTTTTTCGGTTTTCGCAATTTCCAAATAACCGGAAATAGAAGTCAAGATGTTAGCTAGATCATGTCTGAGGGTTCTCAAAAGGAATCGAATTTCTTCTTCATTTCTAGCTATCCTTGAAAGCAGTTCGTTAACACTTCCAGCGAGTTTTCTTATTTCATCTGTCCCATCTAATTCAATTTTATCACCAGGTTTCGCTTCGCCAAGAAACTTTGCGAGATTTACATTTTTGAAACCAGACTTCTCTCTATGATTAATGCTACTAGAATTGAGAAAGCCGCTAAAATCAGCAGAAATGCAATTACGTATAAGATAATGGTTCTGACATGTTCATCATAAAGACTGTTTTCAAATTCTAAGGAGAGAACTATTTCCCCACCAAAAATATCGGGAAAAACCTCTTTTGTTCTGATGTACTTTCCATATTCCTCGGATGATGTGCCAATTGATATCCTTGCATTTAAAGTTTTGGAAATTTCAGAGAACCAACTTTCGCCGAGAATTCTGGCCATCATCAAATATCCTCTCTCTTCCCCGCTCAAATCGCTCCTCAGGATCGGCTTAGAAGCTATCACCATCAGCTTTCCATCTACTAAAGCTATTCCGGTCCTGTTATGGATTTCCTGGCTTAACAAAGCTTCTGGAAGATCTCTTTCAACCCAGTTTTCATCAAAGTATCGGGCATAGACTATTTCTCCATTTCTATTAACGAAAACCATTGCGTTTATCCAATCCTCTTTGAATGTACTTTCATGAAGGTTCGAGGTTACATATTTCTCATCCCTGCTTTCTACAAACTCATAGGTGTCATCCCAGAAAGCCCAGTCTATACAAAATCTTTCAACCGCTTTTAACTCATTATCGATCATCTTTTCGAAAACTCTTTTCTTTTCTTCGGCAAAAACTCTTGAATGTTGCTGCATCGAATCCATCTCGAATTTATAAACGACTAGAATGAGTGAGAGGAAAAAGAGGAGAGAAATCAGAACGCCAAAGATAAGAACTCTTTCCCTAGTTTTCACGGTTAATTTCAGACTTTTCATTTAAAAAAATTTTTGTTACAAAACTGAAAGCGCCTTCCAGGGCAGAGATGATAGAAAAGCCTATAAAGGCGGACATCCTTGTTAGGAGTCTTGGAGGGAATCTTAGGGATGCAGTATTGAATCCCTTCCATATTCATTCCATGCCCTTCGAACGCAAAAAAAGGCAGGATGAAGAGGACTAGCGTAGTGGAGCTTTCAGTTGATAAGAATGCTGAGAAGCTGAAACTGGAAAAAAGGATTGCGGAATACCAGTCAGATGAACAAATATGGCCCGGGGCTAAACTCCCGAAAAGGGAAATGTAGCCATAAACCTCTCCGCTTTGGCAGTGACATTCGCCCTTTAGGGCGAGGGAGGTAAGCCAGAAAGCATAGAAACTAGCAGAACTTTATCCCTAAATCTCTTAGTTTGTTCATGGTCATCAGATTAAGAATTAGAACCGTAAGACTTTCAACTAGCCTCGAATTTTCTAAGTCCCCACCATCAAGGGCTCTAAGTCCATCGATTTCGTCCGTGATTTCCATTATCGTCCCTTTCGCATCGCCATTGCCGCAAACAATGACGTCCCAATCGAAGTCTGATTCGAGATTTGCAAATCTATCAGCTGGAATGCTATGAAACGCGGCAACTACCTCGCTCTCCTTAAGAATTCCCGCCAATTTTTTTGCAGCAGAGCCTTCAGGTATCTCAACATATCTGAAGATTTTTCCTTCCTTTTTCATCGGAACCAATGGAGAGACTACTATTTTTCCCGCAAGTTCTCCTTTAAGGTTTTTAACCAATTCAAAAGCTTGCTCCCAAGGAATAGTCACTATAGCTATATCGCAGATCTTCGAAGCTTCTGAATTCGTCATTCCAGAAAGTTTTCCAGCAAAACCTTTTTCTGATAGGATTTTCCTGTACTCTTCGGCCTTTAGTTTTGCTTTTTCCTCACTTCTAGAGCCAACTATAACCTCGTAGCCTAAAATGGCCAACCGAAGGCTAAGGCCCATTCCCAAATTCCCGGTACCGCCGAGCACTGCGATCCTCATGCGAGCTACCTCGCTCTGAAGGGTGGGAGTTTTCAGTGTGAGCTGCTCCACGACTAAAGTCAGGAGCTTCCGGCGTTAAGGGAGGCTTTACACCTTTCCCCTCATTTGCCGGTTCAAAAGCCAAGCTCCCCCATCCCTCAGATCTCATTAACCTGCGGGCTATATTTAGATCTATCGTATTCCATCCCACACTTCGGGCATTTGAATTCTCTTCCATTGGCTTGGGCAACATGCCCGCATCTATGGCAGTTCCCTTCGGATTGTTTGGACATTCTATTCAGACTTTCTATTTATTTAAGCTTTTCTCATCCAGTTCTGAAGGGCGAGGTTTTCGGTTATAAGGAAAAAGTTTAAAAGCTTCAGCTTGAATGCGGCTTTAGCAGTGGAATCGCTCACATTAGAATCAGAATCGGAAAAAGTTGTACGAGAATGTTGACAGAGTATTTCAAACTTGTAAAGTGGTATCTGGGCTGCAATTCCAAATCGAAGAAATTTTTGCATGAAAAATGCTATGAAAAAGCCAAAGAGCTGTTTAATCTGAACACAGCCTTAATCCAAACTGCGAGGGATAAGGCTGTTGAGATATTGAAGAGCTTTGAGGAAAAAAAGAAAAGAAGAAAGCATTCTGAAGCTTAAAAGGATTTCCATCCGCTTCGACAAAAGATGCTACAGTTTTTCAAAAACTGACAACACTCTTACTCCTTACTGGCTTACACTGAGCCTTACCAGAAAGGAAAGAATAAGCCTGCCAATAGTCTTTGGCGAGAGCAAAGGCAGAGAATCGAGGAAGCTTTGAAAGGAGAATGGCAATTCGCAGCAGTTGAGATGGTTAAACGCGATGGGAAATGGTATGCTCACTTTATCTTGAAGAAGGTTGTTGAAGTCCCCGATAAGCCTGAAACAGTGATAGCGATAGACAGGGAGAAAGGAATCTAGCAGTTGCAGTAGCGATATCGGTAAACAATCCAAATAAGCCGATGAAGGGCAACTTCTGGAAAGGCGCAGAGATAAAGAGGACAAGGGAGAAGTATGCGCATATAAGGAGAAAAATGCAGAGAAATCGGCAACTACATATAGTAGCCAACCAGATAGTTGCCTATGCGAAACAGTTCCCCAAGCCGATAATAGTTATGGAAGATCTCACTGGAATAAGGACAACTTTGACAAGTCCAAGAAGCTTAACAGGAGATTTCATTCTCTACCCTTCAGAAAGCTCCAAACCTATTGAATACAAGGCTTTGCTTGAAGGCATAGAAGTCAGGTATTTGCCTAAAAAAGAAGTCAGAAACACTTCAAAGACTTGCCATAGATGTGGGCATGCTGCCCGAGTCAATGGAAGGGATGGAATACAATAGGGATCTCAATCTGGACTTTCCTTTTTTAAAAAAGGAAATTTAAAGATAAAGATAAAAACTAAAAATGTCCCTCGGAACTAACACTGTTCATCATCGCAAGCCCTGCTCGCTTCCGAACAGCTGACCTTCCGAGGGTTTTGTCCCATGTTTGGGTTGCCCCAGAATCATTGCAAGCTATTGCTCGCTCCTCTAGGGACCTATCAACATGGTGTATCCCCGAGCTCGCAGAAAGGCTTCATCGCGAGCAAAGCTCTCTCAGCCTCTTCCCCGATCGGGGATTAAAAATATGTGTGCTTTAAGACTAAAAAATTTATTCTATTCTGCGAATAGTATAAAATATGTTCTTCAATCTATCCTCCCTCTTGAAGAATACTGCAGGATAATTTGACTTCCTAACAACAACCCTGTCTGTTTCAACAACTTTCTTACCGTCTATAACAGCCAGACCCTCCTTAGCCTTCAATTCGATGATCCTGTCCCCTTTAAGCACGTATGGCCTCCAACCGAATCTGAAAGGTGCAATTGGAACTACCAAAATCGAATCGAGATACGGATCGACAACCGGACCACCCAAAGAGAAAGCATAAGCAGTCGAACCGATTTGAGTTGAGACAACAACTCCATCGCACCTAATTATGTCTATTTCTTGCGAATCCACATTTATGCTTATTTCTGTAAGCTTTGTTCTTTCTTTTCCTAAAAGCGCGACTTCATTTAAAGCTAAAAATTCACCCGATTCGCAGAGGCAGCTCAATCTTGTAAATTTTTCAACTTCAAAGCTCTCTATAGCCTTTTCAAGCTTTATTTCAAAATCTTCGGGTCTTGCATGAGTCAGAATACCAACCTTTCCAATATTTATGCCGAAAATTGGAGGACACTTCTTCAATTCCTGCAGAATACTCAGTATTGTTCCATCCCCCCCAATGCTAACTATGAAGTCAAAGCTTTCGAGCTCGCTTGTTGGCTTTGAAAAAATCTCAAAAGATACCCCCAGTTTTCTCAAAAAACCTGAAACTTTTTCCAGATGTTCCGACGACTTATAGACTATTGCGCACCTCATAAAACCAACTCCAGCAATCTCCTACAAATCCTTGAATTTGCCAAAACAACGTTCAGCCTTTCAGACAGGTCGAACTTCTTGTTTCCAAGCCCATTTCCGTTCTCATCTAGAGCTACTGCCCCTGCCCTCTCAGCTATGTATATGCCAGCTGCAACATCGAAAATTCTGAGCATCCCTCTCAAATCTACGAAGCAGTTAAAGGACCCATCAGCAACGAGGCAAGTTTCCAGAGCTGCACTTCCATAAATTCTAATCCTTTTAAAAGGCAAAACTTTCGTTGGATAGTAGATTATTGCATTCATTTTGCCGAAGTCCTCTTCCGAGCTTGAAATTATCCTCTGGCCATTTTTAAAGGCATTTTCATTTGCGTAGTATTCATCTCCGTTGGCAAGATTGAAAACATATCCAAAAAATGCATCTTTGAGTTTCTCCGAATCGGAAAAGCAGAGACTAACCGAATAAAAAGGAATTCCGCGAACTGCATTAAAGGTTCCGTCCAAAGGATCAAGAGCGACGAAGATATCACCCTCACCCACAAAACCGCACTCTTCGCTGAGAACTCTCAATTTTTCTTTCATCAAAACTTCCAAGGCAGCATCTTCAGCAACTTTGTCGATTAACTTCGTCACGCCACTTTTTCCCCTCGCAAAAAATTGCCCTCTTTTTTCTGCTGGAACTGAGAGTATTGCTTCTTTTACCTTCAGTGCAACAAGTCTAGATATCTTTAGCGCGTCGTTTTCGTCCATGAAGAGACAACTAGATCTAGGAAATAATACTTTACTCAAAAAAGAGATTAGTGAAGCTCGTATGCCGTAGCTCTTGCTAACTACTACAAATCGCTTATTAAAGACGATAGAGAATCAGCTATTGCTGTAGAGAGCGGGACTGAGATGTTATCTTCGATTCTCACTCCATTAATCTTCTTTATCCTTTCAACAGTTGTTCCAACAAGAACGGCAAAAACCGAGTGGTAGCTCATGAGCCCAATTAGATAGATTAAAATAGTGGAGGTAAAAAACATGGATAAACTCGCCAGCAACTCATTTCCCATCCTCCTAAAGATTCCTGCAAAGCCATCGCCTATTATTGCCGTCAAAACAGCAACAAAAGCCGATTCCTTCGGAAAGAGATACGTCAAAATAATCAGAGATATTAAAAAGTAAACGTATGCTCCGAGACTTTTCTTTTCATACTCTCTCACCAAGTAACCAAAAAATCCTTTCTTTATCCTGAGTATTTCAAGAAAAACTACTATAGGAACCAGAATTAATAAAACAGAAAATAAAATCTCTTTCCCGAAAATCTCATAGGATGGGATATAAAACAGACCGCAAAAGTGAACAAATTTCCTGAAAATTTCTCCTTTAATCGACGGAAATTCTCTCAAGCTGGCTTGCAAGATTCCAAATCATCGTCCTTACATGCATTGGCAAGTTGGGATCCGCTGAAAGATCTTCGAGAATGGTTATAGCAGATGCAGCTTCAACCGAAACTTTTTTGCTCGTAACCAAACGTTCTTTTATTTCGCTTGCAGCCCTTCTTACACTTCTTGGAACAGTTTCATCCTGTATAAGCCTGTCTAACATGTCCAGAATACTTTCAGGGATTTTTTTCGGCATACTCCTCACCTCAGAACGGAACTTTTTAATATTCTTCCACATACAGATGCCCGTGAGTAATAAAAAAATTTCGGACAAAGCAATAGTGGATGCAGCTAAACTGCTAAGGAAGGGGGCAAAAATGCTCTCCTATTATTGCCCGGAATGCCACTTCCCACTTTTCGAGTCTGAAGGCAGAATTTTCTGCCCCAACTGCGAAAAAGAAGTCATTATAGAGAAGGAAACGGAAAAAGAGGAGAAAAAAGAGGAAGTAAAAGAGGAAACACGCTCAAATCTCCTCAATGCAATGGAAAATGCTGTAGTTAGAATCTGCGAGCTCATAATAAGTTCAAATTCACCTGAAGAGATAAAGACACTTTCAGAATCAATTGAAAAGATTGTAAATGCAATTGAAAGAATGAGAAAGGTTCAGTAGAATTCCACACCTACGAGCATTTCTGTCATGAGATTGTGTATAAACTTACAATTCTGACCCTCAGCAAATGCTTCTTTATTTTGTTCTATGAGCCGGAGCAGATTCCATTCCGAAGCTAGTAAGCTATTGTGTATACAACAAAATGCATGTTTAGCCCACAATCTTTCCTATTACAAGCTTCACGTCCCTCTCCTTTGCAATTTTCTCAATCTCTTTGATCACGTCCTTCCTCGCAGTCAGCACCATCAATATCTTCTTGGGCTCCCTCGAGTATCTAGCCTTTACTAGCTCAGCCTTCTTCAAGAGCTTCATAATCTCGCTAACTGATTCAGCACTAGCAGTTACCTCACCTACGATGAGAGGATTCTCCAAGAAGATGTTTATCTCCTCGCCGTCTATCATCGTTTTCTTTAACTCTGCTCCTTCAGGTATCTCGCCAGACCTCCTCAGAGCTTCAGTCAGAAAACCCCTGACAAACTCTTCGAATGTGGTACCAGCAAACTTATTCATGTCAGCGAATCCACGTAACATTGCCCCTTCCAAGGACTTCAAATCCTTCTCCAGAAAGACCATGTGTTTCTCAAGCCTAATTTGACTCTCTTCTAAGGATTCCACGTACTTCTCTAACCTTTCATAGCTCTCACGAAGCTTTCTTTGCTCCTCTTGAATCTGCACACTCACACTTAGCATTTTGTTGAAGTCTTCTCTCAACTTTGCTATCTCCTGTACATGTTTTTCGAGTACTTCATCGTGCCTCTTGAAGCCGAGAATCATATCCTCTCTCAGCTTGGTCATTTCCTCCCCAAGCTTGTTGAAGTCTTCTCTAAACCTTACCAACTCGGTCTTGTGCCCCTCAAGCTTTTCCAATATCTTCTCAAACTTCTCGTCATGCTTTTTGAGCCCTTCTATTATCTTCTCGAGCTCTAGCATACCAACTACTGCACGACGGAACTCCAAATCCTTCTCCAACAGCTCGAGAAACTGTCTTTTCAATCGCACTAAGCGTTCGGCGAATGCAATCACCTCAATTAATTTCGTGTAACCAGCTATTTTAAGTTAGCGCCAAGCTGATGGCAAGGGGCTAGTTAGCGCTAATTACTCATTGATCAAGCATTTGGCCCCTAAAGGTGCAAAACCTCGGCATCGATGTTGCGTGCAAAAATCTGCGAGCGAACTCATAATAAGTTCAAATTCACCTGAAGAGATAAAGACGCTTCCAGAATCAATTGAAAGAATGAGAAAGGTTCAGTAGAATTCCACACCTACGAGCATTTCTGTCATGAGATTGTGTATAAACTTACAATTCTGACCCTCAGCAAATGCTTCGTTTGAAAAGATGTCTGCAGAAAAGATGGCAATATTGTTTTTTCTGATTGCAAAGATAACATTTTTTCCTGCCCTGAGTATTATATCCCCGAGCATCGCCTTTGAATCCCTAATTCCGTTCAATATAACCTCACAGGGCTCCTTTGGTTCTATATGAAAAGCGTTCAGGGCCAAGATTTCGTCAACACCTCGAAAGTATTCTAATTTTCCCCTCATGGCGGTGGCCTTTAGCAATACCCTGCTCGCAACGGGTAGAAGCTCATTTTTAAGCTGTATTGGAGAATATCCATCCTTTCTAACATGGAATATAAGGATCTTGCTTTTTAGAAGTCTGGATATAGCTGATATCTCGCTAGTTTCCGGAATCTTAAAGTAGAAAAAAATGTCAAATGATGCTTCAAGCTCTGTAAGCTCCTTAAGACTTGAACCGAGTTTGTCTGCAAACTGGACGTGATATTCGTTCAGCAGACATTCCTCGAGCTGTTTGTATCTATGCCACTCATCGGAGCTCGCAACGATGAGAACCGATAGCATAAAGGTCAACCGAACATGATAACATAAGCTTTGCCAAGTTCCGTTATCTCGACCTTCAGATTTTTACCCTTCCTTTCAGTCTTCAGAAGACCGTTTTCTTCAAGTTCATTAATATAGTAGCTTATTCTTGCTCTTTGAGCCAATTTTTTCTTTTGATCTTCCACCTTGCCATCGATAAGTTCTATTAATCTATTTATGGATTCTACCACTCCTCCCTCCTCTATCAGAACTTTTAGGATTCTTATTCTTTCTTCATTGAAGCTCTTCGAGGGTGGCATCTTTATTAACATTATTCCCTCATCTGAAAGAAAGTAAGCCTTGCATCCCGAAATTTGGGCCGCCATCATCGATGCCATTATAAATGTCTTGTCCGCATCAGTTAAATTGATGAGAACCAGATTACCTCTATCCATTTCCGCTCTAAGTATTTCAAGAATCGACCATAAAGATTCGTATAACCCCTTACCTTCAAAGTTCAGAATTTTAGTCTCGACAAGTGATTGAAGTATTTTGCTTAGGTTTTCCGCATTTTCAGCACCCTTCTTTCTGTGAACAATGTAGGACCGATGAACGGGATAACCACTATTCTTCAGACTTTCCAAAACAGCATTTGGATTTGTCTCGATGGCAACGATGTGTACAACTTCTGCCATGATCTAATAGGTTATTTTATTATTTAAAAAATTTTCTCTTTTTTGATTGTGGGTTTAAAAATAGTTTGTTATTTTTTTTATAAAAATAATTATGCGTCAATTTGAGCATTGACAAAAAAGATGACAAGCCTCGCCCTTTAGAAGGCGGGGTAAAAGCTTTAAAATCTCTGAATACTTTAAAGTATTATAGAATACAGAATATAAACCAGTGGTTGAAAGATGAAAAGGACTAACGTGGTTAAGCTAATAG
>JAAOZI010000030.1 GCA_011605865.1 Archaeoglobales archaeon | reverse complement strand
ATTTGAAGCTCTTCAACTTCGGGGGAAAGGTTTATCCGATAAACCCGAATGCTGATGAGATACACGGATTCAAGTGCTATCCCTCCGTTAGGGATGTGCCGGATGAGATAGATGTTGCAATAATTGCTGTTCCTTCGAAAATTGTGCCAGAAGTTATGGAAGACTGTACCAAAAAAGGGGTTAAAGGGGTTGTAATTGTTAGCTCTGGATTCAGTGAAGAGGGTGAGAAAGGAGCTGAAATTGAAAGAAAAGTGATAGATATTGCAAGAAGATCTGGAATTCTGATCTTCGGCCCAAACACGACTGGAATAATGAACACAGAAACCGGATTTATAACCAGTTTTGCACCGCTGAGGCGGATAAAAAAAGGAAACATAAGCATCGTCGCGCAAACTGGTCTCTTCCTTGGAGTAATGATGGAAATGATAGCTTCTCATAATCCGGGAATCGGGTTCAGCAAGCTAGTTGGGATGGGGAACAAAATAGATGTCCAAGACCATGAAGTCCTGAATTATCTGATCTCGGATAAGGATACGAAAGTCATAGGTATGTACGTAGAAGGTTTCAGAAACGGAAGGGCTTTCTTTGAAGTTGCCAAAAAATCAGAAAAACCCATTGTTATCTTCAAAAGCGGTAGGAGCGAGTACGGGAAAAAAGCCGCTATGAGCCATACTGCCTCATTAGGAGGGAGGGATGAAATTTTTAGCGCAGTTTGCAAGCAGGCTAACTTAATTCGGGTATTTAGCTTTGATGAACTTCTAAACGTATCGAAGGCATTAGCAATGCAACCGCTACCTTCTGGCAAAAGAGTTGCTGTGATTCACTACACGGGTTCGGGCTGCGTTCAGGCAGCAGATGCGGTTTATTTCTCCGGATTAAAGCTAGCTGAGCTTAGCGAAAAGACGAAAAAAAAGATCAGAGAAGTTACTCCTGAATGGCACCAAGTGAACAATCCGCTCGATATTTGGCCCATGGTGGAATACTATGGAATGAAACCGTACGATGTCTCTACAGAAGCTATGCTGGAAGACGAAAATGTTGACTCAATTGTTGTCGCAGTTTGGTGCAGCGCCATGTGGAAAGGTTATATGCCAGAATTCGATAAACTAAAGGAGTTCAAAAAACCGATATACTTCGTTGCAGAAGGGCCAAGAGATGAAGTTCACACTCTAAGAATGGAATACGAAAATAACGGTTTTCCAGTTTTTCCGGATGTAATAACCGCGATCGAAGTTCTTGGAAAAGTTACCAAATACTCTGCAAGGAAAAATCGGAGTTTCTGAAGTATTACAGATGTTTTCCCGGGCTTTGTCAAGATTGATTTAGCGGATTGCTTTCAATTTAAAAATAAAAATAATATTACTCTATCTTTATCTTTTTGCCACTTCCGGCCTTCTTCTGCAGTATAACTTCAAGTACTCCGTTGTTATACCTGGCTTTTGCAGAATCCGGATCTACATCAGCTGGTAGACTTACTACCTCGTGGTATTTTCTAGTCTCTCCCTCAGCTTTAATTTCAAGAGATCTTTCTGTAGCCTTCAGCTCTATGTCCTCTTTTTTGACTCCCGGCATTTCTGCAATTACTTGGATCTCGTTATCCGTTTCTATTACGTCAACCAGCGGTTTCCTTTCTTCAACTCCCATTTCCTTTATGAGTGGCTTTGTTCCGAATTCCCTGATCTCTGGCCTTCCATCTGGGCCGATTCTTATTGAAAATCCACGTATTATCGGTCTTGATTCTTTCATTTCTCCAAATCTGAAAGCGTTTTCTATGTCCCTCATCATTTTCCTGAAGATTTCATCGAACTCTTTGAAGGGGTCCCAATCCCAGAAGTCCTCTTCATCTTCCTCCTTTTTCCTTCTCCTCCAAACCATACACAATCACCTCACACATACATTTTTTGAAAATCCTTTATAAGACTTTCATACCTTCTCAAATCCTCTCTCGTCAAGCTAGGCTTTACCTTCTTAAAAGCTTCCTCAAAGTGTCTTTTCTCGATCTTTATATTCTTTGCAATTTCCTTTATCTCCTTCTCATCCTTTGCTTTGCTCACTGCCTCTCTTATTGCCAGCATTCCGGCTTCTCTGCATAAAGCTTCTATATCTGCTCCCGTATAACCATCGGTTCTTTCAGCAAGCTCCTCTATCTTTACATCTTCAGCCAATGGCTTTCCGCGGAGATGGATCTTGAATATCTCCTTTCTTGCCTCTTTGTCCGGAGGAGGTATGTATATATGTCTCTCTATCCTTCCCGGCCTCAGTAGGGCAGGATCGATTAGATCAGGCCTGTTTGTTGCCGCAATTACTACCACATCTCTGAGCTCTTCGAGGCCATCGAGTTCTGTTAGAAGCTGACTTACAACCCTTTCAGTGACATGGGAATCTCCTACCCCTCCCCTTCTCGGAGCTAGGCTGTCTATTTCATCGAAGAATATTATGCAAGGTGCGACCTGTCTTGCTTTTCTGAACATATCTCTCACATGCTTTTCACTCTCTCCCACCCACTTGCTCAGAAGTTCTGGTCCCTTGACACTTATGAAGTTGGCATTGCTCTCATTCGCAACAGCCTTTGCCAGCAATGTCTTCCCAGTGCCTGGAGGACCGTAAAGCAGTATGCCCTTCGGTGGTTTGATGTTTGTGGCCCTAAAAAGCTCGGGATACTTTAAAGGCCATTCAACCGCTTCTTTCAGCTCCTGTTTGGCGTTTTCAAGGCCTCCAATGTCTTCCCATCTAACCTTTGGAACTTCCACAAGAACCTCCCTCATCGCAGATGGCTCTATGTTTTTCAGCGCTTCCATGAAGTCCTGTCTAGTCACCTTTAGGTTCTCTATCACTTCTGAGGGTATTTCCTTATCTATGTCTATTTCGGGCAAAACTCTCCTCAAAGCGTGCATAGCAGCCTCCTTGCAGAGGGCTTCAAGGTCAGCACCAACGAAACCATGGGTAAGGTCTGCCAGCTCGTCAAGATTTACGTCTTCAGCTAGCGGCATTTTTCTTGTGTGTATCTCTAAGATCTCTTTTCTCCCATCCCTGTCAGGAACGCCGATTTCTATCTCCCTGTCAAACCTTCCAGGTCTTCTTAAGGCAGGATCGATCGCATCTGGGCGGTTAGTTGCCGCTATGACTATCACTTGCCCCCTTGACTCTAGACCGTCCATCAGTGCGAGGAGCTGTGCTACAACTCTCCTCTCAACTTCTCCCGTGACTTCCTCCCTCTTAGGTGCTATTGAATCTATCTCGTCAATGAATATTATACTCGGAGCGTTCTGTTTAGCTTCTTCAAATATCTCCCTAAGCCTTTGTTCGGATTCGCCGTAGTACTTGCTCATTATTTCCGGCCCGCTTATGCTGATGAAATGAGCATCTACCTCGTTAGCCACGGCCTTTGCAATTAAAGTCTTTCCTGTGCCCGGAGGACCGTATAGCAGAACACCTTTAGGCGGCTCGATTCCAAGGCGCTGGAATATCTCAGGATGCTTCAAGGGAAGCTCTATCATTTCCCTAACAAGCCTCAACTCTCTCTTAAGCCCTCCTATGTCCTCATACGTCACGTTTGGAACTGCTCTCTTCACTTCCTCAGCCGGCTTCTCCTTGAGCTCCAACTCCGTTTTTCTGCTCACAACAACAACTCCGCTTGGCTTTGTGGCTACGATTACAAAGGTTAGCGTGTGACCAAAAATTTCAACCCTGATCTTCTGACCCCTTATAACGGGCCTGCCTTCAAGCAATCTCAGCAAGTAATTTTCTCCGCCCATGAGTCTTACAGGCTCAGTTGGTGCCAGTATTATCCTCTCAGCGGGTTTGGCATCTACTTTCCTTATCTTAACTTTATCATCAATGCTAACTCCCGCGTTGCTTCTAAGATTTCCGTCTATCCTTATTACTCCCTTTCCCCTGTCCTCGGGATAGCTTGGCCATACTATGGCTGGAACACTTTCCTTTCCTATGATCTCTATAATATCGCCACTCTGTAATCCAAGTTTTTCCATAACTTCCGGATCAATTCTCGCAATTCCTCTGCCGACATCTCTATAAAAGGCCTCCGCAACTCTCAAAACAATTTCCTCCTTCATAATCTCACCTCCACAACCCAAAAGTCCTCACCATTCAATCTCTCCCTCTTTACAATCCCTCTCTGCCATAAAGACTCTAGAATTCTCTCAACTTCCCTGTAGGGAATCCTGAAGAATTCTGCTATCTCGGTAGTTCTTCTCAGTCCTTTGGCAATCGCCAGAATAACTAGACGCTCAAAGTCGTCACTGGCTATTTTCTCGACTTCTTCCATCATTCTTTCCATCAATTCGTTTAACTTGATTGATATAAAGTTATGCATCGCCGAAAAATAGCTGTCTATTTCTTCCACTGTCTTCAAAGCTGTATAGAAGTCCCTGCTTTCATTCAAAGTTTCAAATTTCGATTCTATCTTCCTTAAAGCTTCCGCTGGATCGCCATTATGTTCGCCAACGATTCTGACTTCAAAACGATGCGGAGAGATCGTTACGTCGATGTGAAGATTCTTCGCTATGTAGTAATATCTCCTTTTTCCGTCTTCCAAGCTTTTCACTATTCCAGCACTTTCAAGCTTCTCTAGGTGTTCTAGTACGACTTTCGGCGCCATCTTTAGACAGTAAGAGATCTCACTAACGTAGCAAGGCTTTTTGGATAGTAGCTCCAGGATTTTCCTTCTGCTCTCGTTCCCTATCACTTCGAGGATGTCCATTTCAACTCACCGTTACTAACTTTTAGTTAGTGAACTGATATATAAATCTTTCGCGAAATCTAACAATGCATAAAACGTTAGGTTTGATCTCAGATATGAAAAAAGATTTTAAAAACCAATCTACTTTAAATATGGAACTTTACTGTGACAGTTGCAAGGAAGTAACGAAACACGAGCTAGTTAAGCAGAATCTCTACCGCTGCTCAATCTGCGGAACCCATACTCGATTTAGCCCTCCAAAGGAGGTGGAAATAAAAGCCATTCTCAGCAGCGATGAAAAAACAGAAATAGGAAAGGTAAAAGTCTCCGAGGAAGATGAAATCGTAAAAGGTTCAGAGATGATAGTGGACCTAAAAGAAGTGAGCAAAGTTGGGAAAGTCACAGCAATTCAGCTAAAGAATGGCAGAATGGTTGAGTTTTCAAAGGCAAAAGATACATACTCAATCTGGCTAAGAAATGTCGGAGAAGTTTCCGTGAAATTCAGCTTGCACAAAAGAGCTGTGACTACGCCCTACAAAATGGTATTCGACGGTGAGACGGAATTCGTTGTCGGGGAAGTTATAAATATTGAGGGAAAGAAATATAGAATTCATAGAATAAAGCTTCTGGATGGTGGATTGCTGAAAAGAGAAGGAGAGAAGGCACTCGCAAAAGATATAAAGAGGATATATGCTACCTATACGCCTTAGAGACTTTGTAAGAGTTGGAGATCTTTACTTTTCAGTTTTAGGCTACAGAAACTCGGAAAAAGTAAAATGCTTTCTAAGATATGCTCCGTGCGAGTTTGGAGACAGATTAAAAGATGAGAAAAGATTCAAAAAGCTCAGTCATGAGGAAGCTTTGTTGCATCCAATGGCTGCCAAGTACTACGATGGCAGAATTTTCAGAATCCCGATTGGAGAAATAGATGAAGTTTACAAACCAGAAGAGAGACTTAAAGACGTGATGGATTCAAACGTTTCGAAAGTAGTCGAATACTTCAGCCAAATTCCAATAAAGGAAATGGGAGTAACAGGTTCCAGACTTATTGGCCTAAAGGGTCAGGAGTCGGATGTAGATTTCATAGTCTACGGAAAGTGGTGGTTTATTGCCAGAGAAAAGATAAAAAAAGGTATTGATACCGGAAAGTTGTCGGATCTCGACACAGAAACCCGGGAATTTATATATAAAAAAAGGAAAATAAATATTCCCTTCAACGTTTTTGTGGCCCATGAGAGAAGGAAATACCACAGAGCATTCCTTGGCAGCACATACTTTGATTTGCTTTACGTTAGAGGATATGAAGAGATTAACAACGGAATACCAGAAGAGCCGGGAATTAAGCTGGGGAAGATTACAGTTGAGGGAGTAGTCCTCGATGACCGCTATGTCTTCGACTATCCTGCCTACTACCCCCTAAGGCACGAAATTAAGGCAATACTGTGCTTCACGCACACTTTTGTTGGTCAAGCTTTCAAAGGGGAAAGGATCATAGCAAAGGGGGAGCTGGAGGAGATAGACGGAGAAAAATATTTGGTTGTTGGAACAAAAAGAGAAGTCGAAGATGAATTCATAATCTCTGTCGACCTCTTAGAAAAAGAGGGGCTGAAAGAGGAGACTGGAGATCTCCTATGAAAAACTTTATAATGGATTCACCATATTTTTCTCATGAAACTGAGTTTCAACCCTGCAATATGCGAGAGCTGCGAGATTTTCTGCATGAAAAATTGCAGATACGTCAAAAATCCCGAAGAATTTAGGAAAATTGCAAAAGGGGATTTTAGCGAGATTTTGATTGAATGCATAAACTGCTACGCCTGTGAGGAATTTTGTCCTTTTGGAAACCACCCTTTCTATCGAATAGTCGAACTCCAAGAAGAATTCGATGTTGAAAAAATTCCGGCAGAGATAAAAGAGGCCCTAATTAAAAGATATGAACCCGAAGGAGATTTTAAAGCTAAGAAAGTTAAAAAGGCGGTGCATATATGTCTTTTTCCTGAATTTAAGGATATTTCGAAGCTTAAGATATTCGAAGGCTATGAACCGATAAGAGGTAGACATCTCTTCTGCAATCTTGTATACCTTCACTACGGCATGATTTCTGTGATAAGAGAGAGGGCCATGAAAGTATTGGCCAACATGTCCTCAATCGGTTTCGATGAGGTAATCCTTTTCCACGACGAATGCTACAGCTTCTACAATTCCTTTTTGGAAGCCCATGGAATAAAGGCGGATTTCAGATACAAGCACCTCTACGAATACTTCATGGAATTGATCGAAGCCGGAAGAACGAAGAAACTAAACCTGAAGATAGCCTATCAAAGACCTTGTTCAAACAGGCTGAATAAAACAGACAAAATATTTGACCAGATTTGCAAGGCAATCGGTGTTGAAAGAGTTAAAAGAAAATACGACAGGGAAAATTCGCTCTGCTGCGGTGCAGCCTTCATAC
Source organism: Archaeoglobales archaeon (assembly GCA_011605865.1). Taxonomy (GTDB): domain Archaea; phylum Halobacteriota; class Archaeoglobi; order Archaeoglobales; family Archaeoglobaceae; genus WYZ-LMO2. Next base: position 15,121 of record JAAOZI010000030.1, on the reverse strand, counting down.
TCGCAAAAGATGAGAAACTTGCAAGGGATTTCCAGGAAAGGAACGTATCGGACATTGCAAATACAAATGCGGATTATACTGTTTTCCTTTGCCCCATGTGCTATTCAACGTTATCCGAAAAAGTTAAGGAAGTAGGAATGAAGCCAATAATGGTTCATGAGCTTTTTAACATGGCACTCCTTTGATCACTCTATCTCAGATTTTCTCTGAACGATAGAAAGAATAAACTGTTCACCCGTTCTGGTCCATTTTTTATCCCTCTGGTCGTGATGGGGGTTTTCAGGATGAGCAGATCTCCCCATCGGGCACGGGATTAAAGTATTCTTAGCTTTAACATACCTGATATTAATTCCAAAGCAAACTTGGGCCTTGTAGCTAACGATTTCCTGTTCAGCCTTCTTCCGTTCATTTCTTGGATTCTTCTTCGATTTCTTTTCTTCGAATTCTTTTTATCCTTCCAAGCTTCTCGAGAACAATTGTTAGACTCCGAATTGCCTAGCAAAGCCGATTATTTGTTCGCAATCTGCGGTAAGCTGCCTCTTTATCCTATATACTTCCCGTTCTGGTCTAGCATTAACTTTCATCCCTTCCCTCCTCTTTTCATGGGAGGGCCTTCGGGGTGAACGGAAGCTCCTGCATCCATCTGGTGCCTGGGGAGCAGGTTCTTCACAGCTATGACATCCCTATCCTCTTCCAACCCGCATTCGGAGCATTTCATTTGCCTGTACCTATTCGGGCCTAGCTTTACCCCACATACCAGGCACAGGCTTGAAGTTCCCTTAGCATCAACATATGTAATTCCCAAACCCCCAGAAGTTGTTTGTCATCGCATTAACTTTTCTTCCGCAATCCTTTATTTGACTACCTGCAAATTAGCTCTGGTCTATCTTTGCTTATTATCGTAAGTTTTGAGTATCGCTGTGCCGCTCGCTCTTCATAAACTATAACGATGCCCGCAAGGCTTATATAACCAAGGGCCGCATCACTGAGTAACTCACCAGCCAAATAAAATCAATTGGAGTGTGGAATATGACGAGAATTGTTGACTCCTTCAATAATCCCTACAATGACGATAAACTCATCGAAGCTTGCGCGCTATTTGGCATGATGAATCTTAGTGGTAGGCGTTTCGGCGTTAAGGATCCGCTTAAAGCCATCTCGAATATGCGCGAGAGGTCGAATGGGCTTGGAGCAGGCTTCGCCATTTACGGGCTTTATCCCGAGCATGAGAACGACTATGCCCTTCATATCATGTACTTAAACATGGAGGCTAGAGAGAGAGCAGAGATGCTTATAAGAGAGAACTTTGACGTCCTTGAAGCCGAGGAAATACCCGTCAATCCAGAAGCAAAGGTGTGGAGACCACCCTCTCTATGGCGATATTTTGTTCAGCCAAAGAAAGGGGCAACAAACATTAGTTCGCACGATGATTATGTGTTAGAAAATGTTATGAGGATAAATACCAAATCAAAAGGTGCTTTTGTATTCTCAAGCGGAAAGAACATGGGAGTATTTAAAGGCGTGGGCTTCCCAGAGGACATCGCAGAATATTTCTGCCTAGATGAATATAAAGGTTACATGTGGATTTGTCATACAAGATTTCCAACGAACACTCCGGGCTGGTGGGGAGGCGCTCAACCGTTTAACATACTTGATTGGAGCGTCATACATAATGGCGAGTTATCCAGTTATGGTACAAACCGCAGGTATTTAGAAATGCATGGCTACTACTGCACCATGCAAACTGACAGCGAAGTCATAACGTACGCATTAGACTTGCTTATGAGAAAGCACAAGTTGCCGATAGAGGTTGTCGCCAAAATATTCGCCCCTCCTTTCTGGTTCGAAATTGACAGTATGACACCAAAGGAGAGGAGTTTCTATACCGCACTACGCCAATGCTACAGTAACTTGCTTTTGAATGGTCCCTTCACTATAATTGTAGCTCGTACCGGGGAAATGATAGGGTTAGCAGACCGTATAAAGCTTAGGCCGCTGGTGGCGGGGATTAAAGATGACGTGTTCTATTTGTCATCCGAAGAAGCTGCTATTCGTTTAGTATCACCTCACTTAGATAAGGTCTGGTATCCTCGTGCCGGCGAGCCTGTGATTGCGAGGCTCAAAAGTGCAGAACCTTTAGAAACTTTGGCAACTCCGTGAGAATATGAAGAGCGAGAAAATGAAAAGCTATCTTGAACCGGAATTTATTATTGAGCGAGACGATGAAAAATGCACGAGATGTAAGATTTGCATAGAACAATGCACTTATGGCGTTCATTATTATAATTCTAAAAATAATATAGTTCGTAGCCGAGATGAAAATTGTGTAAATTGTCACCGTTGCGTAGTCTTTTGCCCGACAAAGGCAATAACTATAAGGAGAAATCCAACGCAATATACCGAAAACTGGCATTGGACCAAGGAAGTCATAACAGACATAAAAAAACAGGCAGAAACAGGGAGAGCAATTTTAACTGGAATGGGTTGCGACAAACCATACTACACGTATTGGGATAAGATTCTCCTCAACGCTAGTCAAGTCACTAACCCTTCAATCGATCCTTTAAGAGAACCTATAGAAATTCGAACGTATCTAGGCGCTAAACCCGACAAACTTGAGCTTGAAATGAAAAACAATGATATAGAGCTGAAAACGAAGCTTACGCCTCAACTATGCGCTGAAACCCCAATACTTTTCGCGGCCATTTCATTGGGAGCAGTAAACTTCAATGTTCATCTAGCTCTAGCTCGCGCTGCAGCAGAATGCGGCACGTTTATGAATTGCGGTGAAGGGGGTCTGGACAAGAGACTCTACCAATATGGCGACCATATTATTGTGCAAGTAGCCTCAGGTCGCTTTGGCGTTAGCCCAGAATATCTAAATGCAGGAGCAGCCATAGAAATTAAAATAGGCCAAGGGGCGAAGCCTGGTATAGGCGGACATCTACCCGGAGAAAAAGTTACCCAAGAAATAGCACAAACCCGCATGATCCCAGTTGGAACGGACGCCCTTTCCCCAGCCCCCCACCATGACATATACTCCATTGAAGATCTGCGTCAACTCATTTACGCTTTAAAGGAGGCAACCGACTATACCAAACCTGTGGCAGTTAAAATAGCTGCTGTACACAACTGTGCTGCCATCGCTAGCGGCATGGTACGCGCCGGAGCTGACATAATAGTTTTAGACGGAATCAGGGGGGCAACAGGAGCGGCGCCAAAGGTTATTCGCGACAATGTCGGCATTCCCATCGAATTAGCCCTCGCCTCGGTGGATCAGCGCCTTAGAGACGAGGGTATTCGTAATAAGGCATCCATAATAGTTTCCGGTGGTATCAGAAATAGTGCAGATATCGTGAAGGCCATTGCTTTAGGAGCAGATGCCGTTTATATAGGCACAGCAGCCCTTGTAGCCATAGGTTGTACTTTATGCCAAAAATGTTATACGGGAAAGTGCCCATGGGGCATAGCAACTACAGATCCGCGAATTGCTGAACGACTTGATCCAGATGTTGCTACAAAAAGACTTGTCAATCTTCTCCAAGCTTGGAGCATTGAGATTAAGGAGATGCTAGGGGCTATGGGTATAAATGCCATCGAAAGCTTACGAGGTAATCGTGAACAGCTTCGCGGCGTCGGGTTGACCGAAACCGAGCTGAAAATACTCGGAATAAAGATGGCAGGTGAATAATCATGGACAAAGGATTTTTGCATGAAGAACAAAAATCATTCGATCTGAGTCCTGTCACTCTAAACGACGAAGTTGTCACTATAAATGCCGCCGATATGGATTATCGAACTCTCAATTCTCTTCTAAAATCCTACAGCAATTCAGTTAAAAGAATAGTAGTGTACAATGTTCATGGACAAAGGTATATAGGCGCTGGTTTAAGGAGTAATGTGGAAATAAATGTCCACGGAACACCAGGCAATGACCTTGCGGCTTTCATGGATGGCCCCACCATTTATGTCCATGGCAACGCACAAGATGGGGTTGGAAACACCATGAACGGTGGCAAAGTCGTTATTTATGGGCGTGCAGGAGATGTGGTTGGCTATGCCATGAGGGGCGGAAAAATCTTCATCCGCGACGACGTAGGCTACAGGGCCGGCGTACATATGAAAGGGTATGGCGATAAAAGACCTATCATCGTCATAGGGGGGACAGCTCAAGACTTTTTGGGAGAGTACATGGCGGGGGGAGTCCTTGTCGTCTTGGGGCTTACGCTGAAAAATGGTGAGAACCATAAAGCCAAGTTCGTTGGGACTGGAATGCATGGCGGCATCATTTATGTCCGAGGACAAGTAGCTCACGTCGGGAAAGAAGTAAAGATCATGGAGTTGGAGGAAGACGACATGGCCTTGCTTAGGCCTATTATAGAGGAATTCTGCAATTTCTTCGGTTTTGACGCTAACGAAATCTTGGCAGGGGAATTTAAAAAGTTGGTCCCGGTTTCTACAAGGCCTTATGGAAAGCTATACGTTTAAAAAACTTATATTATAGTTCAAAAGCTAAGCTCATGCCTCTCGTTAAGCTATGGGTCTATGTTAATTGAGGCCGCATTGCTGACCTTCCAAGCTGGATAGAAAGCTCAAAATGGATTTATTATCCCCGATCCCCCTTGCCTGCACTCATTCGATTACTCATATCTCAGAGCTTCCATTGGCTCTACACTGCTGGCTTTCCAAGCTGGGTAGAAGCCGCTCAAAATGGATGTCATTATCCCCACAGCAAGGCCCTGAAGGATGTAAATTGCCGACGATGGATCAAATATGTAATTTGTGGAATAACCCATTGAAGATATAATAAAGAAAGCACCCAGATAGCTCAAAAATGCACCTATAACGCTTCCAACAAGTCCGAGAATTGCGGATTCTGTTAAAAAGATGAACAAAACGGTTTTTCTGGGGGCGCCTATTGCTCTCATCACTCCGATTTCCCTAGTTCTTTCCATCGTCGACATGAGCATTATATTCAGTATTCCAACTCCTGCGACCAGCAAAGATACAGCAGCGATTGCCATCAGAAATCTGGTCATCGAGTTCATACTTTCCTCTACATTCCTTATCAGAGATTCAAAGTCCCTCGTTTCCACTTTCTGCTGTTTTCTATTAACCAGTTCATCGATTTTCTTTTCAACATCCTCAACGAATTCCAAACTGCTCGCCTTGACGACGATGGAGGTATATCCCTCCTTCTCAAAAATCCTGTCAAAGTCCTCCATCGAAAGAAATACTGCATTATCGGGACTCAAACCTCCTCCAAGTCCCTGATATTCGAGAATTCCGGAAACTCTGTAGATTTTGTCCCCAACGGAGATCTTCTCCCCCACAGATATTCCAAAATTACTTGCAAGCCTGTAACCGACAACTGCGGATCCCTTTAGCTTTATATAACCGTCGTATGCATTGTAAAGCTTTCTGAGATCCTCCTCGTTTATTCCGTAGATTATCACATAAGCTCTGCTCTCTTTGTAATTCACCATCTTCCTATCATCTTTAACAGGAATGGCATATTCGATGTTCTCAACCCTCTCGATGTTTTTGAAATCTTCCTCAGCTATGCTCGTAAAACCCTTGATGTTGGAAGGCATCACGACTATTATCCTCGCCTGATCCGAAAACCTCTCCAAAGCCGTCTGTTTCATTGTATTACCAAAAATGCCAATCGATGCAATTGCCATAACTCCTATAATTATCCCAACAACCGCAAGTGAGCTCCTGACCTTTGTCCTTTTGAGATTTCTTATTGCAAGTTCAAGGTACATCCTGAAGCCTCCCATCCCTTAGTCTCACTATTCTTTCCGCAAATTCGGCCATTGAAGGATCGTGGGTAACTAGGATAACAGTTACTCCTTTTTCCTCGTTTAACTCTTTTATTATTCCCATTATCTGCCTTCCGCTCTTTGAATCTAGGTTTCCTGTAGGCTCGTCGCATAGAAGAATTTTAGGCTCGTTGGCCATTGCCCTCGCAATTGCAACCTTCTGCTGCTGGCCACCGCTAATTTCCATGGGTTTCCTTTCCGCGACATCTTCAATGCCAACAAGCCTTAAAAGCTCCATTGCCTTTCTTTTTCTTTCATTTTTCGGAACACCTCTGAAGATCATCGGAAGCTCAACATTTTCAAGGGCTGTTAAGGTTGAGATCAGGTTGTACTGCTGGAAAACGAAGCCCAATTTTTCCCTTCTAAGCCTAGTAAGCTCGTCATCGCTAAGCTCGGAAGTCTCAACCCCATCTATGACGACTTCACCTTTCGTTGGTCTGTCAAGGCAGCCGATGAGATAAAGAAGCGTGCTCTTACCGCTTCCCGACGGGCCCATTATTGCAATGAACTCGCCATCTTCTATTTTCATTGTTATTCCATTGATAGCCCTTACTTCGTAGTACTTGGTTTTGTAGATCTTGTGTACGTCTATAAGCTCAACACTCATCTCCTACCCCTCCTACTTCTGTAAAATAGAATTCCCACAACAACAGCTGCCGCAAAGATTGCAAGGATTGCCATGTTCAGAGGACTAAAGATTGAACTTTCCCTCTGACCGAACTCAAACGATCTCTGAGCTAGCTGATATGTCTTAGATATCCTATGGATTTCCCCTAAATCGTTGATCCATTCTACAGTTACCCTCACGCTTCTCTCACTTCCAGTCGCCGGAATGCTAAAGCTATCCGAATCTGAAGGAGATATCGTTCCTATGAAAAACTCTTCGGTCCTGTTTCCGAAATCAAGATAAACGATTACATTCCTTGCTTGTCCAAAACCACCGTTTGCGACTTCTCCAGAGACAGTTATCTCCATTACTGGCGTCGTTGTAGTAGTCGTAGTCCTTCCCATCGGAAATCCGCCCACTGTGGTTGTTGTCGCAATTCTCCTCGTTGATATATCAACTCCCACAATCTTAACGGCCGTTTCATTGTTGACCCTTATTTCCCCAATTTCCCTTTCAATTCTCCCTTCGCCCCCCAAGCTATCCCTGTACCTTACCTCGAGTTTTATTTTATCCTCCCCAGCTCTCTCTGGAGAGTAAAGAAGTTTAACTTTTATCTTTTCCCCTGCCGCAATTTCGGAAATTTCACTTGCCGAAAGCAGAACTTTACCATTGTTTGAATAAGCCGAAAGCTTTACAGAGCTCAAAGAGTCACTCATGAGGTTCGTAATTTCCAAATCTATCTCAACAACATCATACAATAAAACGGTCGTAAAAGGTACTGAAAAGTTAATTGCCAGTCCCCGGGCAGATTCAGTCCTCGGATTTATTTCAGCGACATAGCTGTGATAATTATTTCCGCTATAAAAAGACATCCTGAATTTATAACTCCCTTCCTTCCCGTAGAACTTTATTGGAACCTCAGCCATGCCAGATACAGACTTCAGAACTATTTTCTCTGGCAGAGATTCAAAAAGAGGAACTATAACCACGTTTTCTATCTCCACTGGAGATGATATGACTAGAGTGAGGTTGTTTATTTCTCCAAGTCTAACAGTTCCCTCAAAATAAATCTCCGGCATCTTATCCTCAACAAAGAGGGTAAAAAAGCTGCTTATTGAGCCATCTGCTGTGTAAAGCACTAGTTCAACGTTATGCACTCCACTTTCAATTGCTCTAACTGAAAAGCTTAGTGTATGGGTGGATTTGGGTGGAACGTAGCCCAAGCTCAGACTTTCCGGGGCTATTCCCTCTCCATAAATGCTGAGCGAATTAATTTCAACACGTCTGTCGGTAGGATTGTAGATCGTTACGGAAACAACAGCATAATCTCCAACGAATAATTTTTGCGGATAAACATTCAAGCTCTGTATCGAGACGCTCGCGTTATCCTGGGCAAAAACTGGCGTCCATGCTGCTACTAAAACGAGTGCAAAGATCAAAGTTCTCATGAATAAAAAGACGAGCGATAATATTTAAAGAGTGTGAACCAGAAGTCCACGAAAACAAAAATTGAGGGATCCTCCTTTTCTGAGGATTAAAATATACCAAAGTTCCATCTACTTTTATAACCTATCCAACAATATTCACCATGCCTGCACAACTGAGAATGCCGCCAATCGAATTTGTTGGCCTTGAAACAGTTTACTTTTTGGCGATCTTTTTGGCTTGCTTCCTTATATACCGGAAGGTAAGGGAGGTATACAGGCTAACGGATTACTTTGGTTTCCACCTTTTTGCGAACATCTTCCTGTTTCTCGGACTAGCCTACTTTATGAGGTTTGTCGTCGTTATTCTACTAGCCTCAGGAGTCGTCTTCGATAGCAAACCCCTCGAAGATATTAGAGAGATTACGTCTTTTAGTATTGCCTTTCTCGCTTATACTAGCTCGGTTTCAATTCTCTATGCAATCTACAGCCTTTTATGGAGCAGAATGGTAACTCATTTCGGAGAGGTGGTTATACACATAATATCACTCCTTGCAGGATTCTCTATCCTTCTCTTCAGGTTTTTGCCTGCTTTTTTAATTTTCCAGTTTTTGTTGATTCTAATACTTTTGATAGCGATTCTAGTAAACTACCGATACTATAGCTCCGGAAAAATCCGAAAAGTTTACCCAGTCTATCTTCTCCTCTTCATATTCTGGCTACTGAATTTCTCACTAGCTTTTGGCCTGCTTAGGGAATTCAAATTTTTCATATATGGTCTATCTGCCGTAGTGATTTTTATTATCTGCTATGAAGTATTAAGAAGACTTTAAAAGGTGTATAAATGAGGAGGAGAGAAAAACTAGAGATAATCCACGACATTCTAAACGCAATCAGGAAACATGGAAACTCCATACTTCCAACGCCACTCTTAAGATATTCAAACCTGTCTACTCAAAATTTCAACAGATACATGGAAAAGTTGTTAAAAAAGGGACTCGTAAGAGAAATATACGACGAGAGCGGCAGAAAATACTATACATTAACAGACAAGGGATTCAAATTCCTTGAAAAGTACGAGAAGATCAGAGAATTTATAGAAGAATTCGGCTTATAACTGAAAACCTCGCCCTTCAGAACTGGATGAGAAAAGCTTAAATAAATAGAAAGTCTGAATAGAATGCCCAAACAATCCGAAGGGAACTGCCACAGATGCGGGCATGTTGTCCAACCAAATGGAAGGGAATTCAGATGCCCGAAATGCGGGCTTGTTTACAACAGGGATCTAAATGCGTGCATAAACATAGCCCATGCCTTAACGAGAGGCATGGGATGGGGAGCTTGGCTTTGAACTGGCAGATGAGGGGAAAAGCGAAAAGCCCTCCCTTAACGCCGGAAACCTCGCCTTTAAAGGCGGGGCAACTCACCAAGAATCATGCAAGTACCAACATTCGAAAAAGATTTAAGCTAAGAGGTAAAAAAACTTTAGGCGCAGGTAGTCTAGTGGTAGGACAACGGCTTTCCAGGCCGTTAGCCCGGGTTCAAATCCCGGCCTGCGCATACTTTTAATTTAGAAAAGCGGTATTAGCTAGGATAGCTCGTTTAGATAGACAACGAAATCGAAAAGAAAGTATTTATAGAGTAACACAAAAAAGAAAACAAATGGAGGATCAAGTAGAGAGAGTTACTGACCTCCTCCCCGCCCTAAAGGGCGAGCTTCCTGATAGTGCGGGGAGGTTTGGGATTACATCCCCTGTCTCGGGGGTTCAATCCCGGGCTGGGTCTCCAGCCCATTACCCCTATCCCCCTCGGGACTCGGGGTTATGAGTATATTAGAGGATACATATCTTATAAACTTTTCTGTTCATCCCCGCCCTGAAGGGCGAGGCTTTCAGTTGTAAGAGAATGAAAGGGGTGAAGGACGAAATTGAAAAGCGGAAGAGTGGCCTTGAGAATGCTGAAGGAGTTTCAACAATAGGCACTTTCAAATCAGACGAGGATCTACAGAGTTTCATTAGGAAGAAACAAATTAGCAGAGAGAGCCAATAATTTTAAGTTAATTTGTTTAAAAAACTAAATCTTCAACTTACCAAGAAATTTGCTCAAAAGGGACAGAGAATATTTCCTAGATTCAGCCTCACCGATTATCTCGATTTCTTCTACATTCAAACCTCTAGACTCTATTGCAAGTCTGATGTGGCCCACCTCGAACGGGTTCACATTCATCAGCGAGGCAGCAACAAAATCGCAGGCAACAACATCATCGCTGGCCACCATAACTCCGTGCTTTATCGGTTTCGGGAACATTTCCGATAAATTTCCACCAACCACTCCATCAACGATCGTTATCTTCGGGCAAATGAAATTCAAAAGATCTACAAGCTTTTGATCTATTTGCGGATGCATATAAATTGCCGGCTTTTTCAAAAACCCCATGTTATTCTTTATTCCCAGCGTAACTTTGGTTAAATGATGCACTTTCATTTTTGGTACACTTATAAATCCCCTCCTTGCTTCAAGAGCTGTCCTCGCAATCTCAACAGATTTCAAAACCTTGCCGTCTATTTTAACTTCCAAAAACTCGTCTTCGTTAAGATTCACGCATCTTGCTAACTTGTCTATTCCAAAAGCCCTGAAGCACTCCTCAGCAGACTTTCTGAAAAATCCTCCCTCAATCACAGTCAAATCCATACCATATTCCTTAGCACATCTCAGAATTTCCCTTAACAAAACCGGATGGGTTATACAACCCTTGTCCGGATCATCGAATTTAAGGAAATTTGGCTTTAGAAATTTGCAATCGAAAATTTCAAATAAATCAAAAACTTTTTCCACGAAAGTTCCAACCTTTTCGTAACTCTCGACTTTTTCAACCAGTACTGTCGTCATCTTCCGGCATTGAGTTTCATTAAATCGTGTTTAGTGATAATACCTAATATTTTTCCCTTTTCAACAACGACGATTGCAGGATTGTCTAGTAGCAGTCTGGAGATTTCCGAAATCTCGGCTTTTGGACCTATCTCCGGAAGAGGCGCTTCAATGATATCCCTCACCCTAAGATCCCTTTTTCCCTCATAAAAAGCTTTGAAAATTCCCCTCTCAGAAACGCTACCAACTATCATTCCTCTATCAACTACAGGCATTTGAGATATTCCCTTTTCTATCATCACCTTGGCAACCTTAGAAATAGAATCATCGATATCCGCAACGATTACCGGTGAATTCATTACATCTTCAGCCTTTTTCTTTCTTTCGAGCTCTTCAAAAACTCTCAGGATTTTCTTAACCAGTGATAGTTTTGGATCTATTGTACCCGCCTCGAGTTTGGCAATAAGGGATTGACTAACTCCAACCCTCTCCGCAAGCTCCTTCTGCGTTATCTTCAGCTTTTTTCTCCTTTCCCTTATCTCCCTCGGTTCGATCATGATTACTGATATTCTCTCCAAGTCTTACCACACTTTGTGCATCTGAAAAACCTAACCTCGCTTTCATCCGCTGCTCTGAGCTGTCTCATCCACCAAAAAGCTTCTGTATTCCCGCATGCTGGACAAATGGCCTTTGTTGTTGGAAGAGTTTGGATTTTCTCCCCCTCAATCACTGGAATCTCTTCCCTGTTAACTTCAGATTTTATCACAAATTTTTCATTCGTTACTTCTTTTTCGTATCCGCACTTTCTACATACCGCCTTGTTTCCCGAGTACCGCATGAGACTCTTACATTTCGGACAGAATTCCACGAATTCTCACCTCCGCATCTTTGATCATCTTTTCGTGATCAAATGCGAGCCTTGGGAGTTCATTGAGCCCGAAGAGTCCAACTTCTTTAGCATCGCTTCCACTTCTTAGCTCACCCCCAACCGGGATCACAATAAAGCATACAGAGACGAAGTGTCCTCTTGGATCTCTATTCGGATCGGAATAAACCCCTACAAGGCTGTGAATTTTCCCCTTTAATCCAGTTTCTTCCTCTACTTCCCTCAGCACCGCTTTCTCAACAGTTTCGCCGTATTCAACTATTCCGCCAGGTAATGCATAGTGATCCTTGAAGGGTTCATTTTTGCGCTTTACAAGCACTATTTTTCCCTTGTAAGGGATTATAGCATCGACCGTGAGTGTAATGCAACTCATAACTCCAAAATCCTCGCGCGCCACAAATACTTTTTTGCCTTTTCTAAGCTCCACCTGACTTTGCCGACTTTCTCCAACCTATGGGCGTCACTTCCTATTGAGATTTTCAGCTTTCTATCCATGCATTTCGCTAAAAAGTCATCCGGAGGACACTGATGACTCGAATTAAGTTCTAGAGCTATATCAAGCTCCTCCAATTTGTCCAATAGTATTTCCTCAAGCTTTTCATCTCTGGAAAAATCGAACATGTCCGAAAGAAGGTGGCCAACGACGTGGACTTCGTTTTTCTCAACACATTCTATTATTCTATTAAAATAGTTTTGTGCATTTTCGTGAACAGAAGCTATGATAATATCAAAATCAAACTCTGGCAAGAATATTTCTCCGAAACCATTTATTCCGCACTCTATGCCACTATAAATTTTTATTCCATAGATTTCCCTAGCCAGTTCTATCTCCTCCTGCCTTAGTTTTGCCTTCTTTTCGTTCAGACCAAAATTCAGCTCGATTGAATGGTCCACGATTGCAATCTTCTTAATCCCTACTTCCCTTGCTTTCTCCGCTATCTCAAAAACGCTTGCATTCCCGTCAGAGTATTTAGAATGAATGTGAAAGTCCAGCATCACAGTTTTTCTTTTCTCAGATCAATTATCTGATCCATATCGGGTCCCGTAGAAATAAGAGTTACTGGAACTTTTATCTCTGCCTCGATATCTTCGATGAACTTTTTTGCTTTCGGAGTGAGCTTTTCCCATTCCTTTACACCATAACAATCTCTGTCCAGCTTGTCTATTCCGGTAATCGCTATCTGAGTGGCACCATTTACCATGGCAGAGTATTTTGCAAGCTTTCCATCCCAGTAACCAACCCTCCTCCTTCTGCCGGTCACTGTGCCGTATTCGACTATCCCAAGCCTCTCGGCTTCTTCAGCTGGCATCTCTGTTGGAAAAGGTCCCGCTCCAACTCTTGTCGGGAAACACTTGAAAACTACTATCACATCGTCAACCCTCGTTGGCCCTATGCCGACGTCCGAAGCTATGGCCGAAGCTGTGGTATCCTTCGAGGTAACATAAGGATACGTTCCATAGTAAAGACTCAATCCAAACCCCTGAGAGCCTTCTATTAGGACAAAATTGCCCTTATCAAGGGCTTCGTTTATTTCGAGGGGAACATCAGTTAGGAAGTCTTTAAGTTCCGGAATGTCTTTCGCCTGCTTTGCTATTCTACAAACCCTATCTACATTTGCAGGCCCACAACCAGTTCCAGTGGTTCCAATCTTCTTCAGATGGTCCTGTGTTCTGTCCATCTCACAGTGCCTTGGCTCGATTATTGCACATCTGTAATCGACCCTTGCCCTGTCAGCAACCTTCAGGAGCTCCACTTCTCTCAAAAAAACTTCGGGATTGACAAGAACCCCTGCACCAATCAAAAGCCTTGCATCTTTGTAAACAAAGCCAGAAGGAATCATTCTGAGCCCAAATTTCTGGCCTGAGATTTCAACTGTGTGTCCAGCATTTGGTCCAACTCCTCCTCTTGCGATTATCTTTGGTTTATCCGTGTTTGCAATATATGCAACTATCTTTCCCTTCCCCTCGTCCCCCCAAAAGCCACCAACTATTATTGCTGAGGGCATAAAGTTAAGTTCTTTAACTTGTTTATTGCTTTTACGCAATCTTTGAATTTTTAAGAATTTGCGAGTTCGCGAGTTATAAGCATAAAAGACCATCCTACACAACCATCAAGATCTCCACTGTAGATTATCGCATTTGGGCATCCAAACGCCGAAGACCTCGTTTTTAAAGACGAGGCCCTTACAAACTTGTTTAGCTTTGGACAAATATATTTATAATTTTTCCACTTACTGGATGTATGCTCGAAGTAAACCTCTGCGGGCTGAAGCTAAAAAACCCATTGATATTGGCCAGCGGAATTCTCGGAAGTTCAGCTTCATCCCTTAAAGAGATTGCTGAAGACGCAGGAGCAGTAGTTACAAAATCGATCGGTTTAGAGGAGCGAGTTGGATATAGGAATCCAACTGCTTTGAATTGGCAATGTGGGCTTATAAACGCTATCGGTCTAGCCTCCCCAAGTGCAAAAGATTTTGCAGCCGAACTTAAAAATTTTGACTTCCCCTCTCCGCTGATAGTCAGCCTTTATGGTAAAAGCAAAGAAGAATTTACAAAACTCGTGGAAATTTTTGATTTTGCAAACGCTTTCGAGATAAATCTTAGCTGTCCACATGTTAGAGACGCTGGAATAGAGATAGGAAGAGATTTGGAATTGTCATCCGAAATCGTAAAGGCCATGAAAGATTCAACTGATAAGCCTGTTTTTGCAAAAATCTCAGCCATGCACGATTATATAAAGCTCGCAAAGGTGCTCGAAAAAGCAGGTGCAGATGGAATAACGATTTCAAACACGATTCCTGGGATGAAAATAGACATTCTTTCAAGAAGGCCCGTTCTGAGCAACATCTTCGGAGGTGTAAGCGGGAGCGCAATAAAACCAATTGCCCTGAAATGCGTTTACGATCTTTACAAAATCCTAGAGGTTCCAGTAATAGGCTGCGGGGGTATAACAACTTTTGAAGACGTTCTGGAATTTATCTTTGCCGGATCAGCAGCAGTGGAAATAGGATCAGCTGTTTTTTACAGCAAAAAAATATTTTATAGCCTGAAAGAGAGTCTTCTAGCTTTCTTGAATGCGAATTCCCTCAGGATTCAGGATTTAATCGGCTCAGCCCATTTTTAAAATTTTGACGAAAAATTTATAAAGAATGAATCATGAATTCTATATGGCTTCGATCGTTGGTGCCAATATTAGAGAAGTTGACGTTTCCGAAATTCCAAAACCATGGACAAAGTTTTACGACAACGGTGTTCAAGAAACAATCGAAATTCCGGAAATTCCTGTTCACAAAATGTATGAAAACACAGCAAAAAAATATCCTAACAAAATCGCATTTGACTTTTTCGGACTGACCTCCTCCCCGCCCTGAAGGGCGGTTCGGTTCCCCGCATCTGTTCGGGAATACATCTGTCATCTGTGGGGCAGTCGGGGCGGTCAGAGATCCCCCAGATAGGCCCAACAACCTTAAAGCCCTCTTCTCAATGTTCAAGACTGCTATCCTGTCCCTAT
>JAAOZI010000031.1 GCA_011605865.1 Archaeoglobales archaeon | reverse complement strand
TTGACTCTGTAGCTTGGGTTAGCCAGAGCTTCAGGGTTTTTACCTTTGGAATCTTTCCTCTCTTCGGATTTCTCAGCCAGGATTTTGCAACTGTGATCGCTTCCCTGTAGCAGTCCTGAGCAACTTTAGAAGGAAGACCATACCTCTCTTTAAGAACGTTGTACAGTAGTTTATGGGCTTTGCCGAGGCTTAACGCTTTATTCTCGATAACCACCTTAATAGCATAGTTAAGAGCTTCTCTATACCTCCTCATAAGGTTTATGAGCTCCTGCCCTGAACCAAGCTCAGGGCTAACCCTCATCTTAATGGTTAGGGTTAGCAAACCCTCATCGCCTGAAGACATGCCTACTCAACTCTATACTTAGCTATGTGCACGCTCCTATGGCAGTCCGGGCAGTTAGCGTAGTACTTCCTCTTACCCTTATAATCCCAGACATGACCACACGAAGGGCACTTCAACCTAACCAAATCACCAACAAACATACACACAAACACATTTATAAACCTTTCTATTCATCCCCGCCTTAAAAGGCGAGGCTTTCTGTTGTAAAAGGGCCAGAATCAACCAGATCATATCATCTCCTCCAGCAGATCATTTATCTCAGTTTTTATTTTCTCCAATTCGGTCTTTGAAAGTTCCCTCATCACCTTTGCATGGAGAATAACCTCCGGATTTATATGAAGCACAACTATCCTAACATCACCACTGCCAATAACCAATCTATCGGAATTCAGCAATCTATTGGCAACCCTGAGCATTTCCAGTGCACTCGCCACGTCCTCATCTACAGTTGAACTGTTAGAGACTATAGGTAGGCCTTCAGGCGTTAAAATAGTTATTTCGGCAAGCATGTATTTTGTGGCCACGTATTTAACCAGCTCCTCAAGATCTTTCGGCTTTCGAAGGGGTTCCCGCTTTTCTTCTACAAGTTGAGAAACTCCAGCAAACTTAGGACTTTCTCCTCCTCCTTTTTAACTCCAATCTCCACAAATCTCCAAGTTACCAAAAAACCCAACAGAGAACCAAATAAAATCGCGAGAACATCGTAAAGCATAAATCACCTTAATTTAGCCAAATCCTCCAAACTAGCGTCTTTAACCCTCTCTGCAAATTCAAAAGCTTCTTCAATAGAGCTGAGGTCTACTAGCTTCTTCCCGAATAACTTCTTTGCTATTATCTTCGCAAATCCTGCACGGTTTCTGTCCACAGATACCATTATAGACTTTTCGTCAGAAGATTCGTAATATATGGCATCTTTACCGATAAAGATTGCTTTCCTAATCTGGGCTCTATTCAACTCTTCAAACAATCTCTCGTTTATCTCTCCCTCTTTTAGAACCTTATTTCCCTCCCTTAAAATGTATTTCTCAGCCAAGAAAGACACCTCTAATTCTCCGAATTTCAGCAATGTTTTCCGATTTTACTGGAAAGACCAAAAAATCATCTCCAAATTTAAAGAATGCAAATCTGAAGCCGTCTTTCTCAATATATCCCAACTCTACATCTCCCAGCTCCGAAAATATTCCGAGAATTTTTTCTATTACTGAAATCTCCTCCTCGCTCATCAAGTAAGAATCGGAAATTTTACCTTGGTTTATGAGACATGCGCCAAGTTTAGTCTGCAAATGAAATTTTCTCAAATCAAACATTGATTATATGAAGCCCGCAAAATATTTAAATTTTGTTGTTTGCAAACTTCCGAAAGAGATGAAACTGGCAATTTCGGGAAAAGGAGGGGTTGGGAAGACAACCCTAGCGTCGGTCTTGGCGCATCTCTTCGCAAGGGATGGATACAGGGTGACTGCAATCGATTGCGATGCTGCTATGAATCTGCCCTCTGCTCTTGGTATAAAAACTAAAATAAAACCCCTATCCGAGCTGAAGGATTTAATAGAAGAACGCGTTGTCATGCCTCTAGGAACATACAGGCTTAATCCAAAAGTCGATGACGTATTCGAATTATACTCCGCATACAACGAAGATGGTGTTAGGGTTCTGGTTCTCGGAACAATAGAAAAGGGTGGAGAAGGGTGCTTTTGTCCTGAAAATGCTTTTCTAAGAGCGATACTCAGACATGCTATCTTTAGAGAGAAGGATGTACTAATTCTCGACATGGAAGCGGGAGTAGAACATTTGGGTCGGGGGACGGCAAGAGGGGTTGACTTACTCATAGCCGTAGTTGAGCCCGGTAGCAGAGCGATTGAGACATTGGAAAGAATAAAAAAGCTTTCCGAAGATATTGGAATAGAAAAACTTGCAGTGGTTGTAAACAAGTTCATAGACAACGAAATGTCGCGCAGCGTAATCTCAAGGATAAAATATCCAATTCTCGGAATAATTCCATACAGCGAGTGCTTTATAAAGGCAGACATAGAAAACATTCCACCGTATAAGATCTGTGACCTAAAACCATTTATCGATATAAAAAATGCCTTGGAGAAAGTGGTCTATGGAAAAAATAGGGGTAATACTGCGTGAGGGGCAAAGAAGAAGAGAACTGGAACTTTTCTCAAAGTTTTTCGAAGTTGAACGCTATTATTTGCCAAAAGACTTGCCAGAGGTAATTGAGAATCCATCTGAATTTCTCAAGCTTCCACAAAAAGTCCCTGAACTGATTATATCCTTCGCAAACCATCCTGACATAAATCTAGAAGCTATAAGACAAGTTTCCCAAAAGGGAGGAAAACTGCTAATAATCTCAGGCGGTTCGAAGGCGGGATCCTACAAACAGTTGAAAGCCGAAGGAGAGAAGTTGGGAATGAAGGTTATCTGGGAAGAAGTCTGCTGCACCACTCCAAAAGTTGGGGAGCACGAGTTCTTTAAATACTTCGGAGCTCCTGAATTTGAGGTAAAGATCGAGGGGGACAGGATAAAGGATGTGAGGGTAATCAGATCGGCATTTTGCGGAGCAAGCTATTTTGTGGCAGAAATGCTGAAGGGATCCAAGATAGATGAAGCTCCCTGGAAGGCAGGATATTACGCTCAGATTTTCCCCTGCACAGCTTCAACAGGACCCAAAGGCGGAATTCATAAGGCTGGAAACGCCCACAAAAAAGCGATAGAGAGAGCAATTCAAGGCCATAAACCGTAGAAGGCATTCAGAAATATCACTATGAAGCCCGTTAGAATTCCCGTTATCAGAACGGTTTTTGGATTTATTTTTATTCTAGTCTTCTCCTCTTCAAAGTATCTCATTATTCCGGCTGAAGACATCAAAGGCGGATTTCTAGTTCTAACTTTGGAAACTTTGGCCATATGAAAAATCAGTTACAAAGTATTTTAAGCTTTTGATGTTACCAGTCTAAGTTAATTTAATACAAGCTGATACTTATAATTAAAAAATTATTCAAAATAATATTATCTCAAAATTTCAGTTTAAAACTGAGTAGTTTGTTCCTAGACTGCCATCCTACCACAGAAATTAGAAAAACTTATAAAGTCCTCTTATCTAAATATTCAACGCTAATACATGGCCCCAAATCCCGAAAAAAGGGAAAGAGAAAGGCCTAATACTGGCCTTGGAGCTGAACTGGCCAAAAGCCGGAATGTAGCTCCCAGCCCCTCTTTGTCGGGATGTATTATTAACCCGGAAGGAGGTAGGGGGTAAAAATTTGAATGAATTTCGAGGTGAGAAAATGGTTGAAAGAAAAAAGATTGAAATCCCGGCAGATGCGAAGGTTAAAGTTAGTGTTGGACCAGAAGAGAAATTCCCATTCGACATTTCTCCGATGTATGAGGGTGAAAGGATACGCAAGGAAGACATGTTCGTTGAACTAGGCGGCCCAAAGCAGGTCAAATTCGAGCTCGTGTTGGCTCTGCCGATGGATCAAGTTGAGGACATGAAGGTCACACTTGTAGGCCCGGATCTAGATGAGATGAAGGAGGGAGAGAGCTACCCATACGGGATGCTTTACTACATCGCAGGTAGCAAAGTTGAAACCGATCTCGAGCCAGTAATAGAGCGAAGAAACCACGACTTTCAGAATTACATTGAGGGTTACATGCATCTAAACCAGAGATACGACATTTGGGTTAGAATTAGCAAAAATGCCGTCAAGAAGGGTCTTAAGAGTCTTATACAGATTGCAAAGGCTACAATGATGCTTTACAAGAACGAACTGCCGTTCATAGAAAAAATAGAGGCAGTATACATAACGGACAAAAACCTAGTCGAAAAGATTCTTAAAGAAATTGCGATGCCGATCTACGATGAGAGAGATCGAAGGGTTGAAACCCTACATGATGAAGACGTACAGGAATTCTATTCCTGCACTCTCTGCCAGAGCTTCGCTCCTACCAATGTCTGCATAGTCAGTCCTGACAGACCATCGCTCTGCGGAGCTATAACTTGGTTTGATGGCAGAGCAGCCGCAAAAGTGGATCCAGAAGGGCCAAACAAGGCGGTACCAAAGGGAGAACTTCTGGATCCAATAGGAGGAGAATATTCGGGCGTTAATGAGTTCGCAAAAAGAGAGAGCGGTGGAGAATACGATAGGATAAAACTGCACAGCTTCTTCGAATTCCCGCACACAAGCTGCGGTTGTTTCGAAGTAATAGGCTTCTATATGCCCGAAGTGGATGGAATCGGGTGGGTACATCGTGGCTATCCGCATCCCGCACCTAACGGACTTACCTTCTCCACGATGGCGGGGCAAACAGGCGGTGGAAAACAGGTAAAGGGATTCCTAGGAGTTGGCATTGCTTACTTCAGGAGTAAGAAATTCATCCAAGCGGATGGAGGATGGTACAGAGTAGTCTGGATGCCAAAAGAACTGAAGGAAAGAGTTGCAAAGTATATCCCAGAAGACATTAGGGATAAGATAGCAACAGAGGAGAACGCAAAAACAATTGAAGAGCTGAAAGAGTTCCTCAAAAAAGTTGACCACCCAGTCGTAAAAGGAGTTGTCAGAAAGGTTGACGGAAAGAAAATAACAGAGGGATGGCCCGAAGTGGTGGAAGTAAAGGAAGAAAAAGTTGAAGCAAAACCAGAAGTTGCTGCTCCTGCTCAGGCTCCTACAGCTGCTGTTCAACCGGCCGTTCAGGCGGTTCCAACGGCTCCAATGCCAATTCCAGCCATGCCGGCATTCCAGCTACCCATGCCAATGCCATCACAACAAGCAGCTCCTGCTGGCATAAAACTTATTATCAAAGATGCAAAGATTACTATCGGTAAGATAGTGCTGAAAAAGAAGGGGGAGAAGTGATGGAGAAGGAAATCAAGAAAATTAAGCTTATCCTAGTCGGGGCTGAAATAAAAATCCCTGAGCTGATAATTGAGGAAGAGGAATGACAGCAATTGCTGTAACTGGCAAAGGAGGAACAGGAAAAACGTTGGTATCAGCTCTGCTCATCCATTTTATTTCAAAAAAATCGAGAAAGGTTCTAGCGGTTGATGCAGACCCGGACAGCAATCTGAGCGATGCACTGGGTGTTGAAGTTGAGAGAACACTGGGTGATGTTAGAGAAATATTTCAAGTGAGCCGAGACGAAATGGGAACCATGAACAAGGAGCAGTGGCTCGAAGGAAAAATCTATGAAACTATTTGTGAGTGCAACGGCTTTGATTTGCTTGTTATGGGTCGTCCCGAAGGAGAAGGTTGCTACTGCTTTGCAAATTCTTTACTCAGAGGAATCCTCAGAAAGCTAACCAGGCACTATGAATTCGTTATAATAGACAGTGAAGCGGGGCTTGAGCATTTTAGCAGAAAGACAATAGACAGTGCAGACTACGTCATAGTTGTAACTGACATGTCAAAGAAAGGCTTAGCCACTGCAAGCAGAATTAAACAACTGGTGAAGGAATTGAAGCTGAACTTTAAAGATATAATGCTCATAGCGAATAGAATTTCAAGCGAAGAAGCCGAAAAAAGAATTAGGGAGTTTTCTGAAAGAGAGAAAATGAAGCTTCTGGAAGTTTTGCCCTATGATGAGAGAGTTGTAGAACTTGACCTGAAAGGTTTACCTGTAGTTAATCTTGATGAAAGTTCGGAAGTTTATAGGAGGATGCGTAAGGTTGCTGAAGTATTTTTGAAGGGGTGAGATATTGGCGAAAAGATTCACGCTTGAAGATTTTTTGGCTTTGCTCAAGAAATACGACGTAGAAGTTATAGAGGACGTAAAAATAGATGGAGACCTCGAGATCGAGCTTGAAGGTTCTGCAGTAGACCTAACAGCATTTACAGCACTTTATTCGCTTTTGAGCGAGCTGGGAAATTTCCTATACCATGCAAACATGGCCCTAACATACATGCAGAGGTTGTCCTCAATGCTGGGAATACAGATGCCCTTCCAGTTACAAGTTCCAACACAGATAGCAGCCCCAGTTGCCAAAGTTGAAGTTCCGGCAAAGCCAGCTATTCCAGAGAAACTCATTGAAGCGAGATTCGAACCTGCAAAGGTTGAGTACACAGGCTATATAGAGGAAGTCGTACTCGGAGCAACTAGAGCCGATGGAGGTACAAGAGATTACGTGATTAAGCTTGGAGGTGAGAAAAGTCTTCCATTTTACATATTCGATAAACCGCAACCAAATTTACCTGCAATAGCAATAGATGTCTTTGATCGTCCTCCAGCTTTGGCAAAAGCCGTAAAAGTTCACTACGAAGATGTTGTGGGTAGCCCTGCCGAGTGGGCGAAAAAGTGTGTGAAAAAGTTTGGTGCCGATATGGTAACGATACACCTAGTAAGCACAGATCCCCTGCTCGAGAACACACCAGCAAGCGAGGCCGCTAAAGTTGTCGAAGATGTTCTGCAGGCGGTAAAGTGCCCAATCATCATTGGAGGAAGCGGAAACAAAGACAAAGATCCCGAAGTTTTGGAAAAGGCAGCTGAAGTAGCCGAAGGAGAAAGAGTCATGCTTGCAAGCGCGACGCTGGACACAGACTGGCAAAGAATTTGCGAAGCAGCTAAAAAATACGGGCACGTGGTTCTAAGCTGGACCCAGTTAGATATAAACAACCAGAAGATGCTAAATAGATATCTTCTAAAAAGGGCAAACATGCCAAGAAATAGTATCGTAATGGATCCAACGACTGCCGCTCTCGGCTATGGTCTTGACTACGCATTCACAAACATGGAGAGAATAAGGATAAGTGGGCTCAAAGGGGATGAAGAGCTGAACTTCCCAATTTCCAGCGGAACAACCAATGCCTGGGGTGCCAGAGAGGCTTGGATGACCGAATCGCCAATCGAGGGAGATACACCATGGGGTCCGAGGGAACTTCGCGGCCCGATTTGGGAGATAATAACTGGACTGACGCTTTCGCTGGCGGGAGTCGATGTTTTCATGATGATGCATCCGCTCGCCGTTGCTGTGCTCAAAGAAGTTTTCAACACACTTGGAGGAAAGGTGAAGGGGGGAGTTGCAGATCCTGGCAAATGGATTTTTGCGGAGGTGTGAAAATGAAAGTAAAAAGCCCCCTCGAAATCTACAATTTCCTACCGAGAACAAACTGCAAAGAGTGCGGCTATGAGACTTGCATGAGCTTCGCTTCACACATCCTCGATAGATCCGCAAAAGTTACGGACTGCAAACCTTTGGTAAGAGATGCGGAAAAGGACAGTAAAGCAAAAGAAAAGCTAGAAAAGCTCCTAGAACTAACCGCACCAGAAATTGCAGAAGTGGTTATAGGTGTTGGGAGTTCAGCCATAAAAATAGGCGGGGAAGAAGTCTTGCACCGCCATGAGCTGACGTTTTTCAATCCAACAGCTTTCTTCTACGATGTTTGGGATTCGCTGGACGATAAGAAAATAGATGAACGCTGCGACAGAGTTGTAAGCTACAAGAAATTCTATGTGGGTAAATATCTAACTTTAGATGGATTTGCTGTTCGATGCACATCAAATGATCCAAAAAGGTATGCAGAGGTTGTTAAAAAAGTCGCCGGATACGGAAAGCCAATGGTTCTCATTGCACTCAATCCAGAATGCATGAAAGCTGCCCTCGATGTTTGTGCGGAGCAGAGACCTTTGATCTATGCTGCCACCGAAGGAAACTGGAAGGAATTTCTCAAACTTGCGCTAGATTACAAAGTACCAGTAGTACTAAGAGCGAAAGACTTGAACCTTCTTAAAAGTCTGGCAGTAACGTTCAAGTCAGCTGGGGTAAAAGATATTGTTCTTGATCCGGTTACTGAGCCACTGGGAGAAGGTTTGCAGGGCACATTCGAGAGAGTGATTCAGCTGAGGAGAAAAGCGATACTCGATGGGGATAAAGATGTAGCCTATCCGATAATGGTCACACCAATAGCGGCGTGGCTAATAGAAGGGGACGAAGTCACAAAGTCCTACTGGGAAGCTGTAATAGCAGGAATATTCATCGTAAAGTACGCAGACGCAATGATTTTCCACAGCTTAGATCAACATGTGGTAATGCCAACGCTAACGCTTCGCTTTAATATCTACACCGATCCCAGAACACCTGTACAAGTAGCCCCGGGATTGAGAGAGATCAACAATCCAACCCCAGACGACCCGGTCATGATTACGACGAACTTTGCCCTAACTTATTACACCGTGGAGAATGACTTGGGCAGCGCAAAAATAAGAGCCTGGCTTCTTGTACTGAATACAGAAGGTATCTGCGTCGAGGCAAGCGTAGCTGGAGGAAAATTTACTGCAAGCAAGGTTAAAGAACTAATAAACGAAACAAAGATCGCAGAAAAAGTTAAACACCGCTACCTTATTATTCCCGGACTCGCAGCAAGGCTTCAGGGATCTATAGAAGACGAAACTGGCTGGAAGGTTCTTGTAGGTCCTATAGATTCCGGAAGGATAAAGGGCTGGATGGAGAAGAACTGGCCTCCCAAAAAGTGATGAGACTTTCATGAAATTTTTTAATTTTACGGCAGACAAAAAGGAAAATACCCCTTCTCAAACTATATCCTTAGCCATGAACGGTGCAAAGATAGTTCTAGCGAATGAATGGATACAAAAGCGATAGAAAGCAAGGAAGAGTTCAAGAGAAGATACGCACTAGAAGAGGAAGTTGAACACTTCTTAAGCGTTTATCCGCGCTTTGCCTTGAAAGGCTTCAGCGTTAAGGGCTTTACGCTTCCTTTATCTGCCGGTTCAAAAGCCCGCTCCCCCATGCCTCTGTTAAGGGGGCTATGTTGATTTTCGAAAGAGTTATGATCAAAAACACTTAGAGCAAATTTTAGCTTTTAAGCCCCTCATCTTTCAATTCTGAAAAATAATTATTCTCGATCGCCTTTCTTATTCCCTCCATCAGCCTTATCATAAAGTAAACGTTATGATAAGCAGAAAGTCGGAAATAAGTAAGCTCATTAGCCACAAAAAGATGATGGAGATAGGCCCTCGAATACTTCCTGCAAACAAAGCAATCACAGGATTCATCAACTGGTGATTCATCTTCCCTGAATTCGGAATTCTTTATATGAATTCTGAACTTATTTTCTCTGCTCCCACCCGACTCCGGAGACACGTAAAGATGGCCCCGCCTAGCCCACCTGGTCGGGGAAACACAGTCGAACATATCAATACCCCTTTCGACGCAGTTAAAAATGTCCTCGACAGCTCCTATGCCAAGTAAATGCCTTGGTCTATCATCTGGCAAAACTGGGATTACCCAACTTATTATATTAAGCATGTCTTGCTTGCTTTTTCCAAGAGACCCGCCAATTCCGTAGCCGTCGAAATCTAGAGACGAGACGAATTCGGCAGATTTTATGCGCAGATCTCTGTATTCACCCCCCTGGACAATTCCGAAAATAGCCTGATTTTTATCATAGCTTTCAAGGCATTCAAGAGTCCACTTCATCGTTCTCTCAAGAGCTTTTGCAGTATATTCTTTATCAGAAAGGGGAGAGGTGCATTCATCGAATACAAAAACTATGTCTGAGCCGAGATTCGATTGAATTTCCATCGACTTTCTTGGTGTTAAACGCATCTTCGATCCATCTAATGGGTTTCGAAATGTTATCCCCTCATCGTCGACTTCAATCCATTTCTCACCCTTCTTTGTGATGTTAGACTTCATCCTTTCGAGAAAAATGTTATCAGCGATTTTACCAATCCCATGTTCCATTCCAAAACCAAGTGAAAAAACCTGGAAACCGCCAGAATCTGTTGCTATCACCCCGTCAAAACCCATAAACTTGTGAATCCCCCCGAGTTTCTTTATTAACTCGTCACCAGGCTTTAGATGGAGGTGAAAAGTGTTGGCCATTATTATTTCAACTCCAATTTCCTTAAGATCTCTATAATCCAAAGCTCTCACACTACCAACTGTCGCTACAGGCAAAAATGCCGGAGTTTTAAATTTCTTCCCCCTAACCCTAACAATTCCAGATCTAGCATTTCCGTTTTCGCTATCACATTGAATTCAAGCTTCATCTTTAAAAGAAAAACTTGAAATTGCCCCACTAAGAATTGCGGGATCAACTCCCTCCACAATAGGATTTCTGTTCAATATCCGGCCTTTAACGGCATATCTCAGCTCCAATTCCTCGTTTGGAGCAATAGATATATCCCAAGTAATGGAGGCGTATTTACCACGAACTACTCTAGCATTTTCCACGAAAACTTCCCCCTCGCAACTCTCAATTAGTCTAAAATCCTTTTTAGTCTTTGTAAAGTTGCAAACTCTCAAAGTAACGTCTTTAAGGCCGTCTTTCTCGTTAATGCTCCTTTCAAAGTGAAGATATCCCATTATCCTAGCGACTATTCTTTCAACCTCTATCTTATCCTTTTCAAGAACCTCACAAACTTTTTGAGCGATTAGCGGTAAAATCCTCTCCATCACTTCCTCTTTTTTCTTTTTAGCTTGCTGTCTGTTCTTCTTTTCTATATATTCTTTTAACTTTCTCCCAGCTTCCTGAAGTGCTAGTCTAACTTCTTCCACTATTTCAGGTATGGGAGCTATTGCTTCCTTTGATTCGGATGTGTAGGGTATATTTGTCGAACCCAAATGGATTAGTATAATCGCATTTCCCATCGGTAACTCATCCTTAGCCTGTTCGAGACCGTAATTCTTCCAATTTATGCTTTCTACGGCCTTAGTTAAAGCGCAACCACTCTGCTGATAGAGAAGTGGAACCTTATTTGCAAATCTAAGCAGAGTGACTTTTTCCCCCTTTATCTCACCACCATAAGCTATTGCGACTTCTACAAAGAATGGATGACCGCTGTAAACTTTTGGTTTTCTCGTTATCGCATAAACAAATTCCGGCGAATATTCCTGAACTATGCTTCTCATCAAAAGTTCTTCACCGATGGGGGAAAGACAGTCCATCGGAGGAGGCAAAAGATCGATGCTCCTAAATGCGTCCAATAGCCTCTGAGCTTCTGCTCTTCCAAGCGTTTTAGGATCTTCCTCACCTGAAAAATCTGCGATTTTTAATATTTCTTCAGCAATCTTATCCCCGATTCTTACGAATTCCTCTTTAAGAAATTTTCTGAGGGTGTTCATCTTTGTTTCCCTGAGCATTGACATTAGTTTTCCAAGTTCTATTCCGTGTGGATGCGGTTTAATTGCCTTCGGGATTCTGGGTATCTCGTTTGAAGTTCTTTTAAATTCGAAAACATTTCCTTCTGGATCTACAAAGGTTATCCTTGCATGGGGATTTATCACAGAGGTCTCTTTTAGATACTCATAGACGCTCTGCTTTTTGTCTTTCACATAGCTACCCAAGATTTCAAGCTCTATTCTAGTTCCATGTGGCATATACCAGTCTTCTTCATCCTCTTTTTCGACGATGGGTTCGTTTTTCTTCGTATCTATATATATCTGAACCCTGTAAGCCTTCTGGGAATCTTTAGTTTTTGTCAAAATAACCGCAGGCTTTCCAGTAGTTAACTGAGCATATAGCACTGCTCCGGATATTCCTATACCCTGCTGACCTCTGCTCTGCTTTACCAGGTGAAATCTTGAACCATACAAAAGCTTCCCGAATGCTCTCGATACGAACTCTTTCTTTATTCCCGGGCCATTGTCCTCAACGGTTACCCTGTAAAAATTCTCGCCGACATTGTTTATCCTAACAAAGATATCAGGCAGAATCCCCGCTTCCTCACAGGCATCTAATGAGTTGTCAACTGCTTCCTTAACAACAGTGATGAGTGCTTTCGCAGGATTAGTGTATCCCAAGATATGTTTGTTTTTTTCAAAAAACTCTGCAACACTTATCTCCCTGAGATCAGTCATATTTCTGCTCCCACGACTGTCTGAGTCTTGGTTACGCCCGGGATTTTTCGAATTTCGTCGACAGTTTTGTTAAGCTCAGAGAGAGAATTTGCGTGTATTATTACGACGAAATCGAACTCTCCAAAAACGTGGTAAACATCCTTAACTTTCTCTATTTCTTTCATTTTAACATAAACCTCCTTCTCTTTTCCGGCCAATACGTTTACCAGTGTGACTCCAACTACCATAAGAGCATGTTTCTACTCTTTTTAAAAATTTTTCCTCTTCATGCCAAAAAGTGGGCTGCCCCGCCTTTAAAGGCGAGGCTTCCAGCGTTAAGGGAGGGCTTTATGCCCTTCCCTCATCTGCCGGTTCAAAGCCAAGCTCCCCCCATGCCTCTCGCTAAGGCATGGGCTATGTTTATGCACGCATTTAAATCCCTATTATATATAAGCCCGCATCTCGGGCATCTGAATCCCCCTTCCATTGACTTGGGCAACATGCCCGGCATCTGTTAATTTCTACATGTTTATTTATTTAGGCTTTTTCTCATCCAATCCCGAGGGGCAGATTTTCGGTTATAATTAAATATAAAAACTCTAACACAGAGGGTTAACCATGGAAAAACCAATCCTTCAAGTCGCTCTCGACCTTGTGGAGCTGAAAAGGGCTTTGGAAATCGCTGAAGAGGCAATAATTGGAGGGGCCGATTGGATAGAAGCCGGCACTCCGCTGATAAAGAGCGAAGGGATGAATGCCGTCAGAGAATTAAAAAAGAAGTTCAAAGATCATAAGATCGTCGCAGATATGAAAACCATAGATACGGGAGCGGTTGAGGTTGAAATGGCCGCAAAAAGTGGAGCTGATGTTGTAATAATTTTGGCGCTTTCGAATGATGCAACAATTGCCGAAGCTATAAGAGCAGGTAGAAAATACGGTTGTCAAGTAATGGTAGACCTAATAAACCATCCCAAGCCCGTTGAAAGGGCAAAGGAAATTGAAAGAATGGGTGCAGATTACATAAATGTACATGTAGGTGTTGATCAGCAAATGATAGGACAGGATCCGATAGAAGTCCTGAAAGAGGTTGTCAATAGTGTTAGCATTCCTGTTGCTACAGCTGGGGGGCTGGATGCCGAAAGGGCTGCAATTTGCGTTTCCTTAGGGGCAAAGATTGTTATCGTTGGGAGCAACATAGTAAAGTCTAGGAATGTAACAGAGTCGGCAAGAAAGGTTAGAGAGGCCATAGACAAGAAGATCGGAGAATATGTCAGAAAGAGCATGGATGATGAAATAAGAGAAATTCTGATGAAAGTTTCAACTCCAAACGTTAGCGATGCAATGCACAGAGCAAAGGCTATGGAAGGTATATATCCTCTAGTACGCGGGAAAAAAGTAGTTGGAAAGGCTGTAACGGTTAGCACCATGGATGGAGACTGGGCAAAACCAGTTGAAGCGATAAACGTTGCAAAGGAGGGAGAAGTCATTGTTATAAAGTGTTCCGGGGATACTACAGCCGTATGGGGTGAGCTGGCTACGAGGAGTTGTATAAACAGAAAGATAGCGGGAGTGATCATCGACGGAGCCGTCAGAGATGTTGACGACATCAGATCGCTCGGTTTTCCGGTTTTTGCTAGAAGAGAAGTCCCAAATGCAGGAGAACCGAAAGGATTTGGGGAAATAAATGTCAGGATTTTCTGCGGAGGAATAGAAGTCAACCCCGGTGACTGGATAATCGCGGATGATAATGGGGTAATGGTTATTCCAAAACAAAGGGCCTATGAGATTGCAAGAAGAGCTCTAGAAGTGAAAAAAGCCGAGGACAGAATTAGAGGGGAAATAGAAGAGAGGGGCAGAACACTAGCGGACGTCATTGAATTGTACAAATGGGAGAAGGTTCGATAAATGTCGATTTTAATTTAGACAATCAGTTAAAGTTATAAACAATCTGCATACTTTTACTATGGATGAAAGAAGGTTTGCAGAGAAAATCTGCGGCGAGATCGTTTTATCCGAAAACAGCGGAGAGACAATGAAAAAATGGAGACATATTTTTTCTGTTACCCAAACAGAACTCGCAAAAAAACTCGATATATCCCCTTCGGTGATAAGCGATTACGAGGCGAATAGGAGGAGTCCCGGAGTTTCTTTTTTGAGGAGATTCGTGAAAGCGTTAATAGATATAGATAAGGAAAGAGGGGAAAAAATTCTGTCTAGGTTTGTTGATCTACTGGATCTTCCTCCAGCCGTCATTGATATAGTAGAATACTCAAGAAGCGTTGAAATAGACGAATTCTGTAGGGCTATCGACGGTGTTAGGCTGAACGAGTTTGAAAGAGACGTTAATGGTCATACAATAATAGATAGCCTAGGTGCAATAATGAGGTTTAGCTCCTACGATTTTTACCGATTATTCGGACTTACTACTGAAAGGGCCCTGATTTTCACAAAAGTTACTACTGGAAGGTCACCAATGGTGGCAGTCAGGGTTTCAAGCTTGAAGCCTTCAACTGTAGTCTTACACGGGGTTTCGAAAGTTGATGAGATAGCCCTAAAAATTGCGAACGTAGAAAAGATCCCGCTTATCAAAACGGATCTGGAAGTGTCCCAGATCGTCGAAAATCTGAGGAGGAATTTTATATGATCGGAATCGTCTCTTATGGAACTTACATACCAAAGTTCAGGATTAAAGTAGAAGAGATAGCAAGAATCTGGAACGAAGATGCAAATGCGATAAAACAGAATCTCGGAGTTTTCGAAAAAGCGGTTCCCGATGTGGATGAGGATACAGCAACTATGGCTGTTGAAGCTGGAAGGGAGGCAATTTCAAGGGTCAGGATAAGACCGGAAAAAATAGGTGCTGTCTTTGTTGGTTCAGAAAGCCATCCATATGCTGTAAAGCCAACCGCCACTATAGTCGGAGAAGCCCTTGGAATTGGAAATTACTATTTCTCCGCCGATCTGGAATTTGCATGCAAAGCAGCGACAGCAGGTATCCAGATATGTTACGCGATGGTTAAAGCTGGTATGATAGAGTACGGTCTCTCTATTGGCTCTGACGTCGCACAAGCAAGACCGGGGGATGCGCTGGAATATACTGCTGGGGCTGGAGCTGTGGCAATATTGGTTGGAAAGGACCCTATTGCAGAGATAGAAGCCACAGTTTCGTACACAAGCGATACTCCTGACTTTTGGAGAAGAGATCTACAACCCTATCCAAGCCATGGCGGTAGATTTACCGGCTCTCCGGCATACTTTAGGCACATAGTTTCGGCTGCAAAGAAATTAATGGAAGATTTCGGTTACTCTGCAAAGGATTTCGATTTTGCAGTTTTTCATCAGCCAAATGCGAAATTTCCGCAAAGAGTTGCCTCCATGTTGGGATTCAATGAAGAAAAAATAGCTGACGGTATGCTCGTGAAAGTCGTTGGTAACACCTACTCTGCATCATCTCTTCTAGGTCTTTGCGGAATCTTGGATAAAGCTATGCCAGATCAGAGAATTCTGCTTGTCTCTTTTGGCTCCGGAGCTGGAAGTGATGCCTTTGCAATTCGTGTAACTGAAAAAATTCTTGATTACCCAAGAAACAGGAGAGTCTGGGATAAAGTGAAAAACTGCGTTTACATAGATTATGCTCTCTATCTAAAACATAGGAGGATGATAAAATGAAGGTTGCAATTATAGGAGTTGGAACTACCGAATTTGGGGAACTCTGGGACGAAAGCTTCCGAAGTCTTTTCCTTTCTGCTGGTCTTTCAGCACTTGAAGATGCTGGAATAAGTGGAAAAGAAATAGAAGCTATTTACATTGGCAATATGAGCGCGGGAAAATTTGTAGACCAGGAACATATTGCCGCATTAATAGCCGATCATGCCGGCCTAGCAGAATTTGGAATTCCAGCTATCAGAGTCGAAAATGCTGACGCCAGTGGCGGATCTGCCTTCAGGCAGGCTTATATGGCAGTAGCATCTGGTATGCATGATATAGTAATTGCAGCCGGAATTGAAAAGGTGAGCGATGCAAGCGATCCCATGGAAGTTCTCTCGTCAGCAATAGACCAGGAATGGGAGAGATTTGTTGGTGCAAATTTGCCGGCAATCTATGCAATAATAGCACGGCTTCACATGCACAAATTCGGTACTAAAGAAGAAGATCTTGCCATGATAGCAGTAAAGAACCACAAAAACGCCGTCCATAACCCAAAAGCCCAGTTCAGGAAAGAAATAAGCATAGAAGACGTGATGAGTTCCCCGTATGTTGCGGAACCTCTAAAGGTCTTAGACTGCGCTCCGCTGAGTGATGGAGCCTCAGCCGTAGTACTAGCAAATGAAGAGATTGCAAAAAGACTTTGCGATACACCTGTGTACGTCAAGGCCTGTACTCAGGCCAGCGATTACTTTTCAATCCAGAATAGAAGAGACATTTTGACTTTCGAGGCAGTCGTAAAAGCCTCGAGAAAAGCTTACAAGATTTCAAAAATAGAGCCGAAGGATATAAACATAGCCGAAGTTCACGATTCCTTCACCATAGCCGAACTCATTGCGTATGAAGATCTGGGCTTTGCAAAGAAGGGAGAAGGGGCAAAACTGATTAGGGAAGGAGAAACAGAAATAGGTGGAAGAATTCCCGTAAACACTTCCGGTGGTTTGAAGGCTTGCGGGCACGCGGTTGGTGCAACAGGAATAAGACAGATCGTCGACTTAGTGATCCAGCTACGCGGAGAAGCTGGAAAAAGACAGGTAAATGCGGAAAACGCTCTTGCTCTGAACATTGGTGGAAGCGGAGCGACAGCTGTTGTAAGCATTTTATCGAGGTGATTTGATGGTTCCGAGAATTTGGAGGAGGATAAGATACAGATACAACGTTATAGCAAGCTATTGTGAGAGTTGCGGTAGCTACTACTATCCACAAAGAGAGATCTGCCCAAAATGCAGAAGGAGAGGGATTGTAAAAGAGGTCGAGATAAACGATGAGGGCACAGTTCTGAGCTACACGGTCGTTAATGGCAGAAAAATAGCTTTAATAGAGTTTAAAAATGGCACAAGAATGCTGGCAGAGGTATGTGGGGATATAGAGATCGGAAGCAGGGTAAAAAAGGCCTTCAGGAGATACGGGGAAGACGGTGAAGCTGGAATAATATATTACGGAACAAAGTTTGTTCCGATCATCTGATTTTTTAACTTTCTTCTTTAGGATTGAAAATTTTTATTTCTTCCATGTTTAGGAGTTTCATGAAAGAACTCGTGCTTGCCTTGGATTTGGAAGATAGAAGGAATGCCCTGAAAATCGCCGAAAACCTTTCAGACATTGTCGACAAATTTAAGGTGAACTATCCGCTGATACTCTCAGCCGGTGTAAGAATAATTTCCGAAATTTCCGAACTAAAACCTGTCATCGCTGATTTGAAGATTGCAGATGTCCCACACATCGCCACAAAGATTGCAGAAATAGCCTTTAGAAACGATGCAAAGGCTGTAATAATCCACGGATTCGCTGGTAGCGATATGATGAGGGCTGTATTAAACGTTGCAAAACGCTATGATTGCGAAGTTTATGCAGTTACAGAGCTTAGCAGCGAGGGAGGAAGAGAGTTTATGGGTAAATTTTCAGTTGAAATAGCAAAATTGGCAAAAGAGAGCGGTTGTCATGGGCTAATAGCACCGGCAACAAGAATCGAAAAGCTGAAGGAGATAAGAGAGGCTATTGGGGACATGAAGATTCTTTGTCCAGGAATTGGCGCACAGGGTGGTAGTTTGGATGCCTTGAAATTTGCTGACGGCATAATAGTTGGAAGAAGCGTTTACATGGCAGATAATCCAAGAGAAACTGCAAAGGAGTTGAGGAACCTTGTTCAGACTTATAGCACTAGACCTTGACGGGACGCTCGTAGAATTCAACATACCCTTCGAATTGATAAGAGAAAAGCTAGGTATAAAAGAGAGATTTATCCTTGAGAGAATTATGGAGGAAAGGGACGAAAAGAAAAAACTCGAAATGCTCAGAATTCTCGAGGATTTTGAGTTAGAGAGCGCAAAAAATGCTAAACTCGCATTTTACGCTTTAGAACTGCTAAATTTTCTAAGAAAATCGGGAATAATTCATGGGATCGTTACAAGGAATAGCAGACGCAGCGTTGAAGTGATAGCAAAGAAGTTCAATCTGAAGTTCGATTTCATAGTTTCAAGGGATGACGCAAAACCTAAGCCATCAGATGAACCAATAAGAATACTTATGAGCAGATTTGGTGTTAAAGGTGATGAAACTCTTGTCGTTGGAGATTTTCTTTTTGATTTACTAGCCGGAAAAAAGGCAGGAGCAAGGACAGCACTAATAGTTCACAGCAGAAATTTGGGGATGCTAAAAAGCTTTAAACCATACGCTGACTACATTTTTTATTCATTAAAAGAATTCGCAGAATTTCTGGGTGATAGGAATGATACCGAAGGACCATCCAAGATATGAATCGCTGGTTACTAGGGAAAAGCTTGTAGAAGGTGTAAAGCTAGGGGTAACTGCATTACAAGGCCTTATAGCCCACGGTAGGGGTGAGGCATTTGATTATATTTTGGGTGAAAAAACAAGGGAATTCGCCTTAAAAGCTGAAAAAGCAGCTGTAGCTGCACTCTTACTTGCAAAGCATCCAGTAATCAGCGTTAACGGAAATGTGGCAGTTCTTGTACCGAAAGAGATAAAAGAATTAGCCGAAGAAGTAAACGCAAAGGTAGAAATTAACGTTTTCCATTTTAGCAAAGAAAGGGTTAAAAAAATTGCAGAATACTTATCCAGTTTTGGAATAAATGCTCTCCACGCATGCGATGCAGAGCTTAAAGGTCTCAGCTCGGCCAGAAGGATAGTAGATAGTAAAGGAATCCTGATTGCAGACGTAGTACTTGTCCCACTCGAGGATGGAGACAGATGCGAGATACTCAAAAAACACCGCAAGAAAGTCATTGCAATTGATTTGAACCCACTTTCAAGGACAGCGAGAATGGCCGACATTACAATAGTCGACAACGTTATAAGAGCCGTTCCGAAAATGGTGGAGATCGCAAGAGAGATGAAAAATACTAGCAAAGAAGAACTGAAGAAAATCCTAGAAGAATACGACAACAAAGAAGTCCTCAGAGAAGCTGTAAATGGAATAATAGAGTACCTTGAAACCGTAAAAAAGTCACTTTAGCCTTCTCTCAACATATCTGCCTCTTTCTTCAATCTCCTCAGCTCTTTTAATAACCTCTTCTTTCCCAAGCTCAAGGTATCCTTCGACAAAAGCCTTCTTCAAGCTTTCCCAGTTTTCAAAACCAGCTTTTAGCGATTCGAAGTAAACATGCACATCTACACCCTTAGCCTCAACCCGATTATCTACAAAAGCCAGTCCAAAATCGACAAAGTATATTTTTCCTTCACTTAAAATCATATTCATAGGCGTTATATCCCCATGAACGATGTTTGCATTGTGGAGTTTTGCAACCAGTCTTCCAATTTCTCTGCTTATTTCCTCGCTCATGCAATCCTTTACAGGTGTTCCATAAATTCTCTCCATGACAATCGTATCCCCCTCAACATCCAGAACTATTGGAGTAGGTACTCCAATTCTCCTTGCGAGGGAGATCAGCTTTGCTTCAGTTCTTGTTCTTCTAAGCCTTAGAATTTCGTCTATCTCCCTTATCCTGTATCTTTTTGGTCGTCTCTTCTTTACTACGACTTCCCCAATTACCACTTCAGCCTCTCCACCTAAGTAAATCATAGAAAAAATGCCTGGTCAAAATTCTTTAAACTTCCGGAACGACAAGCATCCTTCCATTATACCTAACTATTTCAGCTTCTATCCCAAAAACCTCTTTCAGCATCTTTCCATCCAATATTTCAACTCCACCAAATGCGAAAATTTTTCCATCTTTTAGCAGCATCATTTTATCTGCATAACTCAGCGCAATGTTTACGTCGTGCATGCTCACAATTGCAGAAATACCCTTTTCCTTAACAGCTTTCCTTATAATTCTCATAACTTCAACTTGGTTCTTTATATCTAGATTATTTGTTGGCTCATCTAGAAGCAAATATTTGGGCCGCTGAGCGAAAGCCCTCGCAATAAGAACTAACTGCAATTCCCCACCACTCAATTCGTTCAGTTTTCTCAATGCTAAATGCTCTATTCCGAGCATCCTTATAGTTTCCTCCACTATCATTAAATCTTCTTTTTTAGCTTCCCATTTTATGTACGGCCTTCTACCAAGCAAAACCGCATCGAATACTGTCAAGAAACTAATTTCTCCCCTCTGTGGGACATAACCAAATTTTTTAGCTATCTCAAAACTGGAAATCTTTCCTAAATCCACCTTATCTACATAAATTGCACCCTTTGGTTTTAAGATTCTGTTTAGACATTTTAGCAAGGTTGTCTTTCCACTGCCGTTGGGACCGAGGATAAAAAGCATTTCACCTTCTTTTACAGAAAATGCTATCTTGCGCAGAACTTCCCTATTTCCATAAGAAAAGGAAAGGCCCTCAACCTCTAACACCCTTACCACCTCTCAATAATAAATAAATGAACATCGGTGCTCCGAGAATAGACGTTATTATACCGACGGGAATTATCACCGGAGATAAAGCAATTCTGCCGACCGTATCTGAGATCAACAAAACGACTGCCCCAACAACTGCGCAGTTTGGAATTAGAAATCTATAATCTCCTCCTATGAGCAACCTGACAACATGAGGAGCAATCAGGCCGACAAACCCTATTATCCCTGTAAAAGAGATACAAACTGCAGTCAGAAATGAAGATACAATCATCCCCTCCAATCTAATTTTTTGGGTGTTTACACCCATAGAGATCGCTGTTTCGTCTCCAGCTAGAAGCGAGTTGTAGTCCCATCTATGGTATAAAAAGTATAGAAAACAAATTATAAATGAAGCTACTATTAGGTAAATTTCGATCCATCTAGCTCTTCCGACATCGCCGAAAGTCCAAAAAACTATGGATGCAACTTGAACGTCAGTTGCAAAGTACTGAATAAGCATCACAGCAGCTTGGAAAAGAGCTGACATTGCAACTCCAGCAAGAATTATTGCCTCCGGAGACAAATCCCTAAGTTTTGCCAGAATCAGTATAACGATGGCGCTGATCAATGAACCTAAAAAAGCAAATATTAGAACAAGATATGGGTTAAAAATTGTCAAAGACTCGCCAATTCTGTGCACTTGCCCAGCACCGAAAAAAACTATCGCAATCGCTGCCCCAAATGCCGCTCCTTGAGAAATTCCCAGAGTAAATGGTGAAGCTAGTGGATTCCTTAAAACACATTGCATAACAGCTCCACTCAAAGCCAAACTTGAACCAACAAAAATTGACGTCAGAATTCTCGGAATTCTAACATTCCAAAGAACGGGATTCCCATCTACAATCTCCCCCAGAATATCTTGGAACGATATGTTGTATGAACCAAGGGTTAAGGCAACTAGAGAGAGTATGAGAAGTAAAAAGAGAGAAAAAATACCAAAAAAGGTCCTTCTCCAAATCAGTTTTTTGTATTCACCAGCTACTGACATCTATCTTTCCAAGTTCTCCGTAATTTGAGGCTATTTCTTCGTAGAGCGGCTTTCCCACAAAGAACTTGTATATTTCGTTTGCTTTATCCTTAATCTCTATGTCTTTGAACTTTTCTGGATATAGCACTTTTCCAACCCAATAACTGTCAACCAAAGCCTGTTCTATGTTGGTGTTGTAGAAATTGAACGAATAAATCCCATAGATTCTTCTTTCTTTAAACGCATTTAGCGATTCATAGAAATTCCTATCTTTTGAGTAATCTTCTCTTACAAGGAAGAGATTTCCGAGATCGAGAAATATTATCTGGGGCTGTTCCTTAAGCAAGAACTCCTTGTCGATGAAAATATTAGCCGTTGTGTTAACCTTGCAAGCTATGTTCTCACTAAAAATGTTGTTCACTTCAAACGGCGGAAATCTGCAGGTGGTAGAGGTAATTCCGTGCTGTCCCTTAAAACCAAGCGCTCCGACGTAAACTTTTGAGGGTTTCTCTGCATTTCTTGTTCTGTTTTCTAAGTCTTTAACCGCTTCCTGTATGTAAGAAATCACCTCTTCAGCCCTCTTCTCTTTTCCAAGAACTGTTCCCACTAACCTTATGGATTCAAATAGCTGGGCAGTTCTGAAGTTGCCCAAAGTGCCATAATCAAGAACAATTACGGGAATTCCGGTCTTTTCTTGCAAACTTTCGGCATACTGCGCGCTCACAACTGCAAAAATGACATCAGGTTTGAGTTTCAGAATTTCTTCTACATTTGGCTTTGGGTCGTCCGGACCGCCAACACCTATTGTAGGCAACTCTGCCAACATGGGATTCGCGAGCCTATAAGGACGAGTGTAAACTTCCCATCTTTTCTCAGCATCTTCAATGCCAACAACCTTATCAACGGCTTGCAAATAGACAACAAGCCTAAGAGCACCCGGACCTATTGCAACTACCTTGCTAACATTTTTTGGCGCATCTACGGTTCTTCCTGCAAGATCCTTGACTTTGATCTTCTCAGCACTTTGAACTTGTGTTTGCTGAACGCAGCCGCTAAAAAAGACTATAAAAAGCAAAGCTAAAATGATAAACACTCTCTTCATCAAATCACCTCAAAAAACTTCCCGTTCTCAAACTTAACAATTCCCCTGCCAACAACAGCATAATAACTACCCGCGCATTTTAGGCACAGGCCATCTTTGATTCTAGTTACCATTGCAATTTCGCCGCATCTACTACACTTCCTGTTTTCGAAAATTGGAGCCCTCTCAATCGGTTCTATTTCAACAAAATCTATTTTAAACTCTTCTTTTGGCAATTCAAGCATTTTCCATCCTATATTTTCCCACAATGCGGACAATTTCCTTATATCTTCCTCGCCCCCCCGTCTTTCTACTATAACTTTATTAAAGAGTTCCAGAGCTTCCTTGTCGAAATACTTTTGCCTCAAACTTTCAGCATCGACATAAATTCTAACACCTTTCCAGTCCTTCCTTCTAACAAGTGTGAGAGCGTTTTTTCCTAGGTCAAGATACAAAAGACTATTGTTTCCCAGAGTACAACCGGTAGCAACTTGGACACCATCGGTAAGGCAGTTATTGCATTCCACAATTGCAAGCAAGTCTTCAGTCACACTTGCAAACTCTTCCTTTTTAATCCCGAGCTCTTCCATTGCCAAAATTGAAATTCTAACCCCGAGTGCTAAAAAGGGACAGATATGCCCGTGGAATTCCTTTGCCTTCATCAGAAGATTCCTCATCTTATTCTCCCCAAACCAGCCTATTTTTGCATCTTCGATGCTGTCTATCTGTGAAGAGTACGGCTTGATATCCAAAACAGGAGTTCCATCTAACGCGTCAAGCCATTTAACTCTCAATACTCTCCCCTCTCTTTTAAGCAGCTTAACAACGGAAAAACCTATGGGGTTTGGTCGATTCGGCCTGTCGTGGGGAGGAATTGCTATGAGCTTGTCTCTCCTTGCTCTGTCAAACCAATATAGAACGATTAAATGCGTACAGGTTTCAATGTCTTTAAGACCTTGTTCGAATTCCGGAAAGATTTCTATCTCTGAAATCTCCTCCGAAAACCTTCCCTGATGCGGGGCTTCGCCATCTCTCTTATAAGGGAATCTTACTATACCAACGGGTTTGACCTCGAAGACCATATAGTATCACCCACAGAAAATCTCATATAGAACATATTAACTTTTCGTTTTTTAGTATTACCAAATTCTCGCTATTCAGCAAAGGTTTACCCTTTCCTTTCTAAATAGCAGAGCACTTCTCACGAATCCAACAAATGGAGGGGATGGCGAAAGAGGTCTCGACTTGAATTCAGGATGGAATTGTGTTCCGATGAAAAACCTGTGTTTGGAAATTTCCAAGGCCTCCATTCTCTTACCATTATCAGAGAATGCGCTAAAAACAAGTCCCATTTTTTCGAAGAGCGGGACGTATTCTGGATTAACTTCAAATCTATGCCTATGTCTTTCGTAAACTTTTTCCTTTCCGTAGAGTTCATGAAGGATGGTTCCTGGCTTTATAGTAACTTCAATCTCACCCAACCTCATTGTTCCGCCGAGTTCGCTAATTTTTTTCTGCTCCGGTAGTAAATCGATGACACAATGCTCGCTTTGATCTATCTCAGCACTGCTAGCATTTAATTTGCAAACATTCCTTGCAAATTCCACCACCGCAAGCTGAAATCCAAAACAAATTCCAAGGAATGGAATATTTCTCTCCCTGGCGTATTTAATGGCCCTAATTTTTCCTTCTGCTCCCCTTTTTCCAAATCCACCGGGTATTAAAATGCCATCATAATCCAAGGGAACACTCTCTCTTTCAAGCCTTTCAGCATCGATCCAGATGCAGTTCACCCTACAACCCACGCTTATCCCCGCGTGTTTCAGAGCTTCTCTAATGCTCAAATAGGCATCCTTGACGTCTACATACTTTCCAACAATTGCAATGTCCACTTCTTCCTTTAGCTCTCTCATTCTTTTTACCAACTTCTCCCATTCGTCGCTTTCCCTCCTCTTTTCAAGCTTCAGTTTTTCTAGAATGACCTGGTCAAGCTTTTCCTCTTTGAATTTAATTGGGACTTCATATATATCACAGTCCTCATTGCTTATTACAGCATCCACTTCCACATCGCAAAAAAGGGCTATTTTCCTCTTCGTTGAATCCTTAAGTTTTTCCTTGCATCTGCCCACAATCACATCGGGATAAAGCCCGAGCTCTCGCAATTCCTTCACACTGTGCTGAGTCGGCTTGGTTTTCTGCTCCCCTCCAGCATCCAATGGAACTAATGTAACATGAACTAACAAGAAGTCCTCCTCTTTTTCCTCCATTCTCATTTGCCTTATAGCTTCGAGAAACGGCATGCTTTCTATGTCCCCAACAGTCCCGCCAATCTCTATAAGACAGATCTCAGCGTTGTTTTTTCTAGCAACCTCTCTTATCCAAGACTTTATTTCGTCCGTAACATGCGGAATTATCTGCACAGTTTGTCCAAGATATTCCCCTTTCCTTTCCTTCTCAATCACTCTCTTGTATATTTTCCCAGTTGTTATGTTATGCTCTCCAGTCAGCTCCACTCCCATGAACCTCTCATAATGCCCGAGATCGAGATCAACTTCGGTTCCATCTTTAAGAACGAAAACTTCGCCATGCTGGAACGGATTCATCGTTCCTGCATCGATGTTTATATACGGATCTATTTTAATTGGAACGACTTTGTAGCCTTGGTCAATTAAAAGCCTACCTATGGAGGCTGCCGTTATTCCTTTTCCCAGTCCACTCATCACTCCTCCCGTAACAACTATAAACTTCATAACTCCGGTAAGAAATTTGGAATTCCCTCTTCTATCGGATAAGCAGCCTTGCATGATTTGCAAATTAGCCTACCAGATATTATTTCCTCATTTTCCTCCTGAAAAACTTCCAGCTCAAGATCGGACTTGCACTTTGGACATGCAAGTATATCAAGCAAGGATCTTCTCATGTTTTTTGAGAACTTTATGGGAATATAACTGTTATCCTAACTGCAAGCTATATATTCCACAATTCCAATCTTTTTTAATTTCTATTAGATCATCGACTCATATTTTTTCATGAAATATCCGATTCAGATCTCGCAAACATTATCGGCCAACTACTGGAAAAAGGAAATTGAAAGAGAATGCGTGGCAAAATTGTTTTAGAAAGACCCAAACGCTTACGCGACTTTAGAATTTAACAAAACCGAAAACGCAAACGCATCGATTTCTGCAAATTTCGAGACCTTTCAGAAGTTACAACTGAAAGCCTCTTATGCCCTCCGGGACAAAAAACAGGATGGACTAGCGTTGGAACTTTCAGTTAACAGCAAAACTGAGGAGAAGCTGAAGAGTTACTGGAAGATGGAAAGCAAGGTTGGAGAGGTTCTCTACGAGCATCCAGCTGTGCTTGAGGCTGCTGTTATAGGCGTTCCCGATCCCTCCAGGGAAGAAACCGTGAAAGCCTTCATAGTGCTAAAGCCCGAATACAGGGGGAAGGTTACGGCTGAGGAGATAGTTAAGTTCTGCCGCGAAAGGCTCGCAGCTTACAAGGTGCCGAGGATAATAGAGTTCAGGGATGAGCTTCCGAAATCCGCTGTGGGAGAAATACTGAGGAGGGTGCTAAAGGAAAGGAGCGAAGAAAAAGTAATCAACGTCTCCCAGAACTACCTGCCCAATATCATTATCCTGAACCTGTCTGCAGCTCTTGCCGCTGAGTTTGCAATGTATCCCAAATGAACTACCCACTCCTCCATCAGATGAACGTCCAATGGATGAAGATCTTCAGAGTTAAATAGAATAGTGTGAAGCCCAATTTGAATCTCATCGCATTCGTGCTCAATTTTTTCAATTGTTTTAACGTGCTCCATTGCCCTTTCTATCTCTTTCTTATCAAATGAGGATTCCAGTAGACTACTAAAATGGGCTAT
Organism: Archaeoglobales archaeon; assembly: GCA_011605865.1. Taxonomy (GTDB): domain Archaea; phylum Halobacteriota; class Archaeoglobi; order Archaeoglobales; family Archaeoglobaceae; genus WYZ-LMO2. The sequence continues at coordinate 42,545 of JAAOZI010000031.1, read as the reverse complement.
CATCTCCTCGTACTCATTTATGCATTCCATTATCTTTGCAAGGAGGACATCGAATTCGAACATAATCTTATCTTTAATTTTCATTTTCCTGAAAGTAAGCATGTGTCCAACGTGCTCACAGTTGTTTATTATTTCATCTTGAACCTTTAGAAATTCGAGCAAATCGTGTCTATCTACGGGGAGAATTAGCGATCTACTCAGTTTCATCCTTATTTCTTCTTTTATATTATCCGCCTCGCTTTCAAGTTCATCGATTTCATCTCTAAGCCTCTCAACAGATGAAAAATCGCACCTCCTATAAGCTTCGAACTGTTTTTGAAGCAAACCGAGAGCTCTTCCGCAAAGTATCGCATGCTGCACTAGTGGTTTGAACGGTGAGTATCCGAAGACTTCAGTGACAGACCTAAAGAACTTCATAGGAAGACCACCATAATGGAATAAAGTCCGATGGATAAAAACATCGCCACCGGCAATGTTAAAAACCAGCTGAGTATGATTTTATAGACAACTCTTAAATTAATGCTTGCCAAGCCTCCAGCCAATCCAACGCCAATGACGCTTCCAACAAGAGTGTGGGTTGTTGATATCGGCAAGCCAAGAGCTGATGCTGACAGTACAGTTGTAGCAGTCGCAAACTCAGCTGAAAATCCTCTTGTGTACGTCAGCTCAGTAATCCTTTCTCCCACCATTTTTATCACTCTATAACCCCACGTGGCAACACCTACTGCAATCCCGATTCCCCCAAAGATAAGAATTTCCCTCGGAATTTCATAGTATCCAGCTGCACTGTAACCGAAAATCGGCGCCAGAGGCGCTACGGCATTCGCCACATCATTGCTTCCGTGTGCAAAGGCAACATAGCAAGCTGTAAAAACTTGGAGATATCTGAAAACGCCTTCGACCTTCTTTGATCCAAATTTTGAGAAAAGAATATACCTTATAAGTAAAAATACAGAAAAAGCTAAAATTGCACCCACTATAGGTGAAATAATCCAGCTTAGCATTATTCCAAATATTTCTGACCATTTTATCATCTCAACCTTCAAATGCCCCTGTGATGCTGCCGCAATGCCAAAGCCGAGAACCGCGCCAACTATTGAATGGGTTGTGGAGATGGGCAAATGCATGTAGGTTGCAATTGTTATCCAAACACCGGCAGAAAGCAAAGCTGCAATCATTCCATATACAACGAGGTGTGGTTCAAGAATTTCGATAGGTACGATCCCCTTCGCTATCGTTTTTACGACGTTTTTGCCAAAAAGAGATGCTCCGAGGAATTCCAGTATTGCGCAGAGAATTACTAATTGCCTCAAAGTAAGCGCCCTGCTACCGTATGATGTTGCTATTGAATTTGCTGCATCATTTGCACCTATGTTCCATGCTACATAAAAAGATACGATGAGCGCAAAAATTATAGTAGGATCCATAAAATAAGAAGAAATACACTTATAAAACTTTTTGATTTCTCGTTTCATGCAAAAGTTATTTGCCGTAATAAGTGAAAGTCTGAAGGATCTTTACGATCAAAAAAAAGTTGAAAAGTTCATCGATGCTATAGAGGGATCTAAAAGGATATTCTGTTCAGGAATCGGACGAAGTGGGCTTGTTGCTAGGGCCTTTGCGATGCGTCTGATGCACCTTGGATATGAAGCCTATGTTATCGGAGAAACCATAACACCAAGAATTGAACTTGGAGATCTTTTAATTGCAGTATCTGGTAGCGGTGAGACGCCGATAATAGTTGCCTTTGCAAAGAAGACAAAAGAAATAGGGGCAAAGGTAGTTGCTGTGACTTCTAAAGCGGATTCGAGCATTGCAAAGATCGCAGATTTGACAATAGTGCTGAAAAGCAAGTTTGGCAAAGAAATATCGAAATTTGCACCCCTTGGAACGCTTTTTGAGATAACGGCGTTAATCTTTTTAGATGGCATTGTGGCTGAGATAATGGAAAAAAAGAATATCAGTGAAGACAAACTAGCAAGAAGACATAGCATAGAAAACGAGGTGGGACTATGATAGAATTGATAAAAAAGCTCAGTAATGCTCATGGGGTCAGCGGATTTGAAGACGAGATAAGAGAAGTTATAAAAGCGGAAATTGAAGACTTTGCGGACGAAATAAAGATTGACAATTTCGGAAATCTCATAGCAACCAAAAACGGAAAGGATTTGAGCCTAATGGTATCTGCCCACATGGATGAGATCGGATTTGTGGTTAAAAAAATAGATGAAAAAGGTTTCATAAGATTTGCACCCATTGGTGGCTGGTTCTCGCAAATTGCTTTAGCCCAGAGAGTTGTCCTTTATGGGAAAAAGAAAATCTACGGTGTAATAGGCTGCAAACCGCCGCATGTCATGAAGGAGGAAGAAAGAAAGAAAGCCATCGAAATCAGCGACATGTTCATAGATGTTGGGGCCAGAAACAGGGAGGAGGTTTTGAACCTTGGAATAAACGTTGGAACTCCAATTGCGATAGACAGGGAAGTCATCGTGCTTGCAAACGATAGAATATCCGGAAAAGCCTTCGATAATCGTGTGGGATTGGCAGTTGCTATAGAGAGCTTCAAGAACTGTAAGAATTCAGCAACTGTCCATCTAGTTGCAACTTCTCAAGAAGAAGTTGGATTGAAAGGTGCTAAGGTTTCAGCGTACAAATTGGAACCAAATGTTGCGATTGCGGTCGATTCATGTCCCGCCACGGATTTTCCTGGAAGCGAAGCAGTTCATATGGATGTTGCTCTCGGAAAAGGACCTGTAATAACCATCGTAGACGCATCTGGCAGAGGTTTAATAGTCTCACAAAGGGTACTGACATGGCTGAAGGAGACAGCAGAAAAAAATGGGATACAATACCAGCTGGAAGTTGCAGAAGGTGGTACTACTGATGCCACGGCTATAAGTTTGACAAAGGAGGGAATTCCTTCGGGCGTTATAAGCATTCCGGCAAGATACATCCACAGCCCTGTAGAAATCGTGGATCTGAACGACGTCAACTGGGCCGTTAAATTGGTAACGAAATCCATCGAGAGTGTGGGAGATTACTTCAGGGTGGAGGAATGAAGATCTGGATTATTGGCGCATACGGTATAGTTTCAACAACGGCAATGGTAGGTGCAAAAGCGATAGAGAGGGGGCTGGTAGAAAATACTGGACTAATAACTGCAATGGAACCTTTTAACGAAATAGAGAGAATAATTCCTTTCAGATTCGATTTTGGAGGGCATGAGATAAGACTGTTACCGAATGCTTTTGTTGCCTGCAAAGAGCACTGGGAGCTAAACAGACATTTTGATTTTGAACTGCTGAACGCCGTAAAAGATGATCTTGAGAAGATCTCAGCTTCCAAAGGAACTGCCCTGAACTGTGGCCCAGGGATAAAAGAACTGGGCAAAATTCACACACTAGAAGATGAGGAGCTGAGTCTCAAGGAGATAGTTGAAAGACTGATGAAGGACATGAAGAGCTTCGCTGACGACGAGACGGTTGTAATAAATGTAGCATCAACAGAACCGCTACCGAAGCTTAATGAGAAATTCCACTACAGCGTAGAAGGATTTGAAGAAATGATAGACAGAGATGCCAAGGAGTTTGCAACAGCCAGCATGCTATACGCCTATTCAGCAATTAAACTGGGATTGCCATACGCAAACTTCACACCGAGTGTAGGATCTTCAATTCCCGCTTTAAAGAAACTTGCTGAAGACAAGAACGTACCCCATGCGGGAAACGATGGAAAGACTGGTGAGACCTTAGTTAAAACTACCATCGCTCCGATGTTTGTATACAGAAATTTGAAGGTTGTTGGATGGATGAGCTATAACATATTGGGTGATTTTGATGGAAAAGTTTTATCTGCAAAAGAGAATAAAGAAAGCAAAATAATAAGCAAGGATAAAGTTTTAGAAAAAATTCTCGGCTATTCTCCGTTTAGCATAACAGATATTGCATTTTTCCCAAGCCTAGTTGATAATAAGACGGCTTTTGATTTCGTTCACTTCAAAGGATTTCTTGGGAAACTTATGAAATTCTACTTCATCTGGGATGCTATAGATGCAATAGTAGCGTCACCTCTCATACTTGACATAGCAAGGTTTCTGCTCTTGGCAAAGAAAAAAGAAGTTGGAGGGGTAGTTAAAGAACTTGCCTTCTTCTTCAAGAGTCCAATGGAGTGCGAAACTATGAACACCCATGAACAGTTCCAGATACTTAAAAAGTGGTTCCTTCAACTTGCCAAAGCGTAAGCCTGCTCCCTGAATTTTGCAATCAGTTTTAACTTCTTTTCGCTGTCTGCTAAAGCGTGTTCTAGGACTTCTTCTATCCTTGAAACTGGAATTATCTCAATTCTCCCCTCATGTTCAGCGTCGAGTAGGACGTCATCTATGTTTCCCTTCGGAATTATCACCTTTCTAAGTCCGGCCTGAATTGCTGCCTCGATTTTTTGTGTCACTCCTCCAACCGGTAAAACGTCACCACGAACCGAGAGGCTTCCAGTCATCGCAACCGATTGATCTACCGGAATCCCCTCTATTGCTGAAATTACAGCGGTAGCTATGCTTATGCTTGCGGAATCTCCCTCAACCCCCTCATAGGTTCCAACAAACTGAATGTGTATGTCGTAGTTCGAGGTATCTTTTCCTATAATCCTCTTTATTATCGCAGATACATTCATTACAGCCTCTCTAGCAATTTCTTGCAGTCTGCCGGTTGCAATAACCTTTCCCTCTGACTTACTCATCGCCGGAGTCACTTCAGCTATTATCGGCAAAACTATTCCAGCAGTTTCTCCGATGACAGCCAGACCATTTACTCTCCCAATTTCGTATCCCTCGGTTAAGAAAAGTCTGTAATCTTTTCTTCTTTCTATATATTTATCAGCAAGTTGCTCTTCGATCGTTTTTGCAATCTTTTTTGCCTTTAAAACATGCTCAAGCCTTACAAGATTCGATCCTTCGCTCTTTGCTATGTCTCCAGCTGTTCTTATCAACCCCCCAAGCTCTCTTAATCTCAAAGTAAGATGGTTTCTTCTCCCAGCCCTTCTCATCGCTTCCCTTATAATTTCAGCAACAGCATATTTGTCAAAATGCGGAATCTTGCCATCCTTTACCACTTCCTGTGCTACAAATCTTACGAGCTTTTGTCTGTTCTCAGGTGTGTCTGGCATCGTATCGTTCATGTAAATTTCGTAACCGTAACCTTCAATCCTGCTCCTCAATGCGGGATGCATGCCCATCAAAGCATCGAGATTTCCTGCAGCGACCAGTATAAAATCACATGGAACCGGTTCCGTTCTCACCATTGCTCCACTACTTCTTTCACTCTGCCCGGTTATTGGGAACTTTTTATCCTGTAAAGCAGTCAGAAGTTTTTGCTGCGACTCTATCGTAAGAGTGTTTATTTCATCGATGTAGAGGACTCCTTTATGGGCCCTGTGAATCGCACCTGCTTCAACTCTTTCATGAGCAGGAGTTTCAAGACCGCCGCTCTGGAAAGGATCATGCCTAACATCGCCAAACAAAGCACCTGCATGTGCACCCGTTGCATCCTCAAATGGGGCTGTTTTTCTCTCGGAGTTATCAACAAGAAGTTTCGGAACATTTCTTTCCTCTCTTGGCACAAAATACCTTGCAACCATTAGAAGGAGAATGGCAGCTATTAGTCCCCAAATGAAGTTCGCAGGATTTGTTATAATTGTATACAGTATTACAAGCATCACCAACGAAAAGATCATGAAATTCCTAGCTTGGGCTTTTTTCATCGCTTCCTGCTTATAGGCTTCGACTATTTCCTTCCCTTTCCCAGCCGGAACAACCTTTATTTTTGGTTGATTTGGATCCTGCGGATTTGGATAGACAAGTATATCTTCCAGTTCTTCCTTTGGAAGAAGTTCTGCCATGGCCTTTGCTAGCATCGACTTTCCCGTTCCCGGGGAACCTATGAGCATCACGTGTCTTTTCTGTACCGCAGCCTTTTTTATTGCCTCAACTGCATGATCCTGGCCTATAACTTGATCTATCAGTCTCTCGGGGACCTTTATCTGACTCGTGTCCTCAAAATCCAATCCTCCTAGCAACGCCCTTACGTCTTCCATTTTTGAAATATAAATACACATTACTCCTTAAATATTTATCTCACTTTACACAACTTCAAAAACCATACCTCAAGTTTTAAACACCTCTCAGCTTCACATTCCAAGTCCAAGCAACCATAGCAAGGCGGAAGCTTTGTGACTTGCTCCATTCTATCCATTATCGTCTTTAAATCCAGCTTCTCCTCCTCTGCTTTCCTCTCTTCAAACTTTGCCGATACTATCTTAAATGTCTTTACACCGTCTACTACAACTTCCACCCTTCTTATCAGACCCTCCTTCTCCAGTTTTCTGAGAATCCTAGAACACTTGCTGCTGTCTATTTTCAGCTCTTTCCAGAGATCTTTCTGCAAAATTTCTCCTTTCTCCTCAAGTATTCTCAAAATTTCTTCACGGGTATCAACAATCTGAAAGTCTGTCATTCAGGTCTTATTAAAACTACATTGTTTCCTCTAAGGATTATATTTCCAAGGTTCCTTATTTTTTTATCGCCTTTGCATTCAGTCGCGTTTGTGAGAAAAAGGTTCATGTACTCATCCACTCCCTCCAGTCTTCCAACCAACTCGTTTTCCTCGCCTTTCATTTCAACCCTGATCGTTTTTCCGAGCAATGATTTTACCATTTGATTCGGAAGCATCTCTTACACCTCCGAAGTGGAAAAAAGTATATCAACAAACATATAAAAGCTTTGCTAATGATCCTTGTAACTGGTGGTGCTGGTTTCATAGGTAGCCATTTAGTCGACAGACTCGTCGAGATGGACAGAGTGATCGTTCTGGACAATCTTTCAAGTGGAAAGAGAGAGTTTCTAAACAAAGAAGCCGAATTTTTTCTGGTAGATTTAGCAAAGGATGATCTCTCAGATTATCTAAAAAAAGCCGACGAAGTATGGCATCTAGCGGCAAATCCAGACGTCAGAATCGGTTTTGAAAAACCCGAGGAAATTTATAGAAATAACATTCTCGCAACTTTTAGACTTTTAGAGGCGATGAGAAAGTTTGGGGTTAATAAAATCATTTTCACTTCTACTTCGACTGTATACGGAGAGGCAAAAATTATCCCAACTCCTGAAGAATATCCGCCACATCCTATAAGCATTTATGGCGCTTCAAAGCTTGCATGCGAAGCCTTAATAGAATCTTACTGCCACACATTCGGAATTACCGCCTACATTTACAGGTTTGCTAATGTAATAGGAAAAAGGAGTACTCACGGAGTGATCTACGACTTTATAAGAAAGCTAAAATCAAATCCAAACGAGCTGGAGATTCTTGGAAACGGAGAACAAAACAAGTCTTACATATACATAGATGACTGCATAAACGCTATGTTCACCGGATTAAAAGCCAATGAGCCCATAAATATCTTTAACATTGGCAGCGAAGATCAAATAAAAGTCAAAAGAATTGCCGAAATTGTCTGCGAAGAGATGAAATTGAATCCTGTTTTTAAATTCACAGGAGGAGACAGAGGTTGGATAGGGGATATACCAGTAATGCTTCTCTCGATAGAAAAGTTGAAAAAATTGGGATGGAAACCGAAATACAGAAGTGAGGAAGCAGTAAGAAGGGCCGTCAGAGATTTACTAGATGAAAAGTACTGAGAAAAGAACAGCAAAAATTCCGGTCAGAAATATTCCGTCAAAAGTCCCGGCTCCACCTATGCTAACGATACCATAACCAACTTTTTCTATGTCCTTGAGATGCAATATATCCGCCCCAAAAAGAGCAGATAAAACGCCTATTGCGAAAGATACTTTCGGTAACAAAATTGTTGAGGCATTTGAAATTGCTAATGCCAAGAAAGCAGCTAATGTAGCTACCAATGGTGGCAAAAACATGGGTACGACAATTCCAACCCCGGGGATGGGCCTAGAGAAAGCATAGATTACCAATTGATGAAAGCAAAAATGAACCAAGAAAGACGATGAAAGGTATCAAACTAATTATATCGTAAAGTACTTTAAAGGCCAAAATGGCTGGGATTACACAACCACCCAAGTTTACCGCGATAGTTAGATTTTTCCTACTTCTTATAGCATAGATAACACCAAAAATCTCATATCTCCTTACAACCTCGACCCTTTTTTTTCAAATAGAGGGATATTTACAAGACTTCCTATCACGATCATAGCGAAAATAATCAGAGCTTTTTCGCTCTCAATTCCAAAAATGATCTCAAAAACAGCTGAGCCCGCAAAAACCAAAAAAAGAATTAGAAAAGGTAAGACTACCAGTATCAAAAACAGGGGAAAAATTATTGGGGGAAAAACGTAATCCCTCACATTCTCAGCTTCCCCTTGTCAACCACTATATAATCCTTAAGTGATGTCACAGCGGTAAACGGTATTATATACATATTTTCTTCTTTTCTAAGTTCTGGGATTTCATTCAGCGGTTTAACTATCAAGTTAACCAAAGCTCCTGTTTTGAAGTCGACCGTTATGTTGTAGAGAGCACCCACTACTGTCCCATCTGTCAAAACAACTGTTTTCCTAGAAAGACTTCTTACCGGTATTCTCATCTCCATCCCTCTAACTTTTTAAACCTAAAACGAATATAAAAATTTTGCTCTACTCTGCCCACTTCTTTGTTATTTGAATGAAAACGTCTTCAAGAGTTGGCTTTTCGATTCTGGCGGAAGTTATCTCCACACCTTTTTTAATCGCCGAAGAGATTATCTCCGGAAGAATTCTATTTCCCTCCTTTGTATAAATTCGGAGAGCGTTTCCAGAGAGAACATATCTATAATTTTCCAATAGATCTTTTAATTTCTCAAATCCTATTCCTTCGAGTATTATAACACTCTCCGCCAGATTTATAAGCTTTTTAGGTTCCTCTAACGCAATTATCTTGCCTCTGTTCATTATTGCAACCCTGTCACAGAGTCTTTCAGCTTCATCGATGTAGTTTGTGTTAAGAACTATCGTTGTATCTTTCCTAGCTTCCGCTATATAATCCCATATTTTTCTCCTAGTTATCGCATCCAAACCTAAAGTTGGCTCATCTAAAAAAAGAACTTCCGGAGAATGTATCAAACCTCTTGCAATCTCGAGACGTCTTTTCATCCCCCCACTGAATTTTTTTACAACGGTATCAGCGTTATCACTCAATCCTACAAGTTCAAGAACTTCTGCAATTCTTTTTCCTCTTTCCTTCTTCTCCATCCCATAAAGCCTTGCATGGAAGTCCAAATTCTCTCTAGCTGTCAGCTCAAGGTCTAGCGTTGTTTCTTGAAAAACGATTCCTATCTTTTTCCTAACGTTAGAAGCTTCTCTAACGATGTCATAACCTGCAACACTCGCCTTCCCCTTTGTTGGTTTGAGAAGAGTTGCCAAAATCATTACAAGTGTCGTCTTTCCAGCTCCATTAGGACCAAGTATCCCAAATATTTCCCCCTCTTTAACTTCAAAGCTCACTTCATCAACCGCGCGGAAGTTTCCGAATTCTTTAACGAGTTTTTCAACAGTTATCACAGAAAAACTTTTATCGCCAAATTAATAACTTTCACGGAAAAGGTGCTAGAATATGGACCCATTTATAGTATTCTGGGAACTCACTAGAGCCTGCAAATTGGCTTGCAAACATTGCAGAGCAAAAGCTGTGACAAAAAGGCATCCAGAAGAGTTAACAACTCAAGAGTGCTTTAAGATACTCGACGAAATAGCTTCATTTGCCAAACCGCTAATAATTTTCACCGGTGGAGATCCCCTGATGAGGGAGGATTTGGTTGAGATACTCTCGTACGCCTCGCAGGAATTCAGAGTTTCAATTGCTTTTAGTGGGACTGAGCTTGCAACGCTAGACAAACTGAAGGAATTAAAGGATGCCGGAGTTTCAAGAATAGCTGTCAGTATAGATGGCCTAGAAAAGACGCATGACGAAATAAGGGGTATAAAGGGGACATTTAAAAAAAGTCTAGAAGTTATTGAAAACGCAAAGAAAATTGGCCTGCCGTTTCAGATAAACACCACAGTAACAAAAAACAATATAAGAGAACTTCCTGAAGTTGCAAAGCTCTGTATGAGCCTTGGAGCGGAGATGTGGGATGTTTTTTTCCTTGTCCCAACTGGAAGAGCAAAAGCTGATATGATGCCCGATGCTCAGGAATTTGAAGACATTCTTTGCTGGCTTTACGATCTGAAACATCTTATGAATGTCAAAAGCTCTGCAGCCGTCCATTTCAGAAGAATAGAGAAAATGAGAAATGAAGGAATCATGCCAAAAGTCAGCGAGCTATACTATGACCTCCTAAAAGAAATAGATGGTCTGAAACCGAAAAAAGTTGAGTTTTCTGAAAAAAGAGCTTATGTTACAGACGGGAGGGGAATGTTTTTTATAAGCCATACGGGAGAGATCTATCCTAGTGGATTTCTTCAAATTCCTGCTGGAAATGTAAGAAAAGGAAAAATCGAAGAAATTTACAGAAAATCTGAAATCTTCATCAAACTAAAAGACCCAAACAACTTAAAAGGTAAGTGTGGTATCTGCGAATTCAGATACATTTGCGGAGGTAGTAGGGCTAGAGCCTACGCCCTAACAGGTGATTATCTTGCAGAAGAACCCTGCTGCATCTACAGACCAAAGAGTTAGTATCGTTCTCCCAGCCTACAATGAAGCAAAAAGACTGGAAAATGCTGTTAGAAAAGTTGAGGAGTATCTAAAGAAGTTGGGGTATGATTACGAAATAATTATAGCCGAGGATGGGTCAACAGATGGTACTGACGAAATTGCAAGACGCTTAGCAAGAGATAACCCCAGAATTAGACACATACATTCCGATGAAAGGCTGGGTAGAGGAAGAGCTTTAACAAGGGCATTTAAAGAAGCAAAGGGGAATATAGTTGTTTACATGGACGTCGATTTGTCCACAGACTTGGAACATTTAAAAGAATTGATTAACGCGATTCTGGATGGCTATGATGTAGCAACAGGTTCGAGACTAGTTAAGGGGAGCAAAACAAAGAGACCTCTAAAGAGGGATATAGCATCAAGGAGCTACAACTTCTTAGTCCGCTTGCTTCTCCGTTCGAAGATTCATGATCATCAATGTGGCTTTAAGGCCTTCAAAAAGGATGCAATATTGAAGATTTCAGAAAAAGTAAGGGATACGCACTGGTTCTGGGATACGGAAACTCTCGTAGTCGCTCAAAGGCTTGGATATAGCGTCAAGGAGATCCCAGTTAGATGGGTCCAAGGAAGGGATACCAAAGTCAGATTCGGAAAAGATGTGTTTTACATGTTCTCTCAAATTATTAGAATGTTTCTAGAAGATATAGCAAGAAGTAGAAAGTTTTACGCTTTTGCAACTTTGCTCGCAACAGTATTGCTCATCTTTTTGGCTCTCACAACCGGAGTCTCGAATTTCCTCACAAGTCTTTCTCTGATAAATCCAGAATTCTTGATCTCTGCATCTATAATATATTTTTTATCTTTTATAATTCGAGGATATAGATTTCATTACCTAATGAAAAGAATTGGCGAAAACAGCTCATTAAAAAAAGCAATATTGGCAGTTAACATTGGACAAACAGTCAATGTTATAACTCCCGTAAGACTGGGAGATCTCGCAAGGGCTTATGTATTCAAAAAATACGGAATTCCATACACAGCATCCCTTGGGGGAATTGCGGCAGAGAGATCATTTGATATTCTTTCTATAGGCCTCATAGCTCTCCTCTTCTCTATATACTTAGGAACAAGAAATGTAGAAACTTACTATGCAATCGCATTTGCGATTCTGATGTTTTTCTTGATTCTACTTCTCTCAAGAATGAAGAACCTTCTGGGAAAAATCATGCAAAAGGCTCGGATTATTCTGAGTCCGGCCAGTTCCATTACTGTTTTTTTACTTTCAACTTTAATCTGGCTTTGCGATATTATTGTATGCTACCTAATTTCGGCAGGCTTTGGAATTAGCATTGCATTAGTCGCGCTCGCGGTTGCAATTGGAAACATAGTCAAGGCAATTCCGATAACACCCGGTGGGATAGGGACATACGAGCTCGCGGTAACTGCTGTTATTTCTCTTCAAAACCCCTCCTCTGCGTTTGCAATTGCCTTTGCTGATCATGCGCTCAAAAATCTTGCAACAATTGTTCTCGGTTTCTTCTCACTTTCAGCGACGAATCTGACTTTGAAAGAGGTGAGGAGTTGATTGAACCCATTATCTTTTACATTCTTTCTCTTCTAATATCCATCCCGCTTACAAGGTTCTTCAAATTTCCAATTTCAAGATTTGCATCCCTTCTTATCCTAACAACCATATCTTTCCTCCTAGCTCATTTTATGAGCTTTAAAATGGCTTTTTTACTCGCCATTTTAGTACTGTTACTTCCCATTTTTGGGTTCAAAAGATTCGAGCTAAAGCTTGATGAGTCTGAGATAGTATTTGCTACCGTATTTGCATTTTTTTCTCTTCTTAGATTCATAGATCCGAGCATATTTGATTCTGAGAAATTTATGGATTTGGCGATTATAAATTCCATCCTAAAATCTCCTTCACTTCCGCCAAACGACCTTTTTCTTGCAAACGCAAAACTCGACTGCTATTACTACTTCGGACACGCACTGGGAGCTTCCATAGTCCTTCTATCTCTATCTACTCCGGAAATCGGATATAACATAGTTGTCGCCTCTCTTCCCGCTTATACAGCATCGCTCATCTATGGAATTTTCAGGGAAAACAAAAGATTCGCAGTGATTGCCGTTGTTTTAACAATCTTCTCCGGAAACCTTTATGCTTTCATTGACTTAATTTCCCGCCCTCTCACGCTGGATTATCTTTATTACTGGAATTCCACAAGAGTCATAGAAGGGGCCATCACTGAGTTTCCATACTTCAGCTTCATCCACGCAGACCTACATGCACATGTATTTGCAATTCCGATGAAGGTCTTTCTAATAGCTTTACTACTCGAAAAAATCTATTTCTTGCTGCCAATTGCTTTATTTGCTATTTTTGCCACAAATCCATGGGATTTTCCATTTTCTTTCCTTTTAACAGTACTTTTTTCAGTATTCCATCGGGAGAAAGACCCAATAATTTATTCCATCATCTCTCTGATCCCAATTGCGTTTTATTATGAATCTATGAATCTACCAAAAGTAAATATTTTCCTTTCTACAGAAAAAACCGATCCAATCCAATTTCTTTACTATTCCGCAACAATTTTAGCACTTGCATTCATCGCTTTGGGAAAAAAGGCTATTTATTTGGTTCCTATTTCCATACCATTCTATATTATATCCCCAATACTGCCAGTGCTCATCCCACCTTCAGCAGCATCGCTAATCACTAGAGACAAAAGTGCTGCGCTAATCTTTACTGGAACATTGGCATTTCTCATACCCGATTTTCTAACCATAGACTCGAGAATGAACACCATTTTCAAGTTTTACTTAATTGCCTGGATTTTCATATCGATTGGAGCTCTAATAAAACTTAAAGATATACAAAACGGAAAAAAGAAGATATTAATCGCTACTCTGCTCTTCGTCAGCCTTTCTTACCCTCTAGCGGCCACGCCTATCCGTTACCATTCCGCAACATTCAGCTTTGATGGTATGAAATTCACCGAAACTTTCGGGGAATATGGGGCCTTAGAATGGCTAAAAAAGAGGGAGGGTGTAGTGATAGAAGAAGGATGCACGCACGGGATTTTGTGTGGATACAGTTACGGTGGAAGGGTTGCGGTTTTTACGGGAAATCCTGCTGTAATCGCATGGACAAATCACGAGTTCCAGTGGAGAAGGGATTACGAGATCATATCCGAAAGAGCAAAAGATGTCAGGAATTTCTTTTCTTTCAGCAACTGTGAGGAAATGAGAAGAATTGTAAAGAAATACAACGTCTCCTACATTTTTATAGGCCACGAGGAGAGGAAATTCTTCTCCATTGATGACGAGCGCTTCGAAAAATGCTTTTATAAGGTATTTGACGACGGTAAAGTAAAGATCTTCAGCGCTGAAAAAGACGAAAGTTTAAAAAAACCAGAATGATTTTATAACCGAAAACCTCGTCCTTCAGGGCGGGGATGAAAAAGCTTAAATAAATAGAAAGTCTGAATAGAATGTCCAAACATGCATAAACATAGCCCATGCCTTAGCGAGGGGCATGGGATAGGGGAGCTTGGCTTTTGAACCGGCAGATGAGGGAAGGGCATAAAGCCCTCCCTTAACGCCGGAAGCCTCGCCTTTAAAGGCGGGGTACTCACTTAAGGGCTCGTAGCTCAGCGGTAGAGCGCCGCCTTCGCGAGGCGGAGGCCCCGGGTTCAAATCCCGGCGAGTCCAGTATTTTGTTTTTGATGTTACTTTCTTCGTTATCGCTTTAGAAACAATCGGTTTCGATTTTCTATCTTATTAACAGTAGGAATATTTACAATGTTAAAGTTTCCAAATATTTATATATCCTGGTAGCTCACATAGTTCATGAAAACTATAGAGCAAATAAATGAGAAGATAAGAGAAGGTAGTGTCTGCGTTGTTACTGCCAAGGAAATGAAGGACATAGTTTCAGAACTTGGCCCCGAAAAAGCTGCTAAAGAAGTTGACGTGGTTACAACAGGAACATTCGGGGCAATGTGTTCTACGGGTGTTTTCATCAACTTTGGACATTCCGACCCTCCCATAAAATTCAGAAGAGCTTGGCTTAACGACGTCGAAGTTTACACAGGATTAGCAGCAGTAGACGCTTTTTTGGGTGCAACCAAGCCCTCAGAAACGAGAGAAAATTATGGAGGAGCGCATGTTATCGAAGAACTTGTCTTTGGAAGAGAAGTTGAGCTCAGAGCTATTGGTTTTGGAACAGATTGCTATCCCAGAAAAGAAATAGAAACTGCAGTCTCTCTTGAAGATGTAAACCAAGCAGTGATGGTAAATCCCAGAAACGCATATCAGAGATACAGAGCTGCGACAAATTCTTCTGATAAAGTCTTAAGGACATATATGGGAACTCTGCTTCCAAACTACGGCAACGTGACTTTTGCGGGAACAGGGGAGATTTCTCCACTGAACAACGATCCCGAGTTTAGAACAATAGGTGTTGGAACTAGGATATTTCTGTGCGGTGCAAAAGGCTATATTATCGGTGAAGGGACCCAGCACTCTCCGCCTTTCGGAACGCTTATGGTTAAGGGGAACTTGAAGGACATGAAGGCAGAATTTCTAAAAGCTTGTTATTTCCCCGGCTATGCTCCATCAATTTTTCTGGGCATCGGAATTCCAATCCCAATTCTGGATGCTGAAATTGCAAAGTCAACTGCTATTAGAGATTGGGAAATAAAGACGACGATAATCGACTTCGGGGTTCCGAGGAGGGATCGACCGGTTGTCAGGGAAGTCACGTATGCTGAACTGAAAAGTGGTAAAGTTGAGATAAACAGAGAGGAGGTACGAGTTTCACCACTTTCGAGCTTTTATATGGCAGAAAAGGTCATGAAAGAACTAAAGAGGATGATAGAGAAAGGGGAATTTCTACTCAGCTTGCCAGTTGAGAGGCTAAAAGGTAAGGAACTATTCAAGCCAATGAAACAGAAGGAGATAAGGATCGTGAGAGAGTTTATGACCAAGGCTATAACAATAAGAGAAGATTCAAGGATTGAAGATGCTGCAATGCTAATGATAAACAAAAACGTGAATCATCTGCCGGTCGTTGATGATGAAGGAATTCTGAAAGGAATCGTGACTTCCTGGGATATAGCAAAAGCTGTCACAAAGGGAGCAAAGACAGTAAAAGAAGTTATGACGAGAGAAGTCATAACCGTATTTCCAGAAGAACCAATAGCAATAGCGATTTCAAAACTCGAGAAATACGACATCTCTGCCCTGCCAGTTATAGATTCCAAGAAGAGGGTTTTAGGGATAGTGACAAGTGAGACCATAAGCAAAATGCTGGGGGTGTAAAAATGCTCCTGCAGCTTCTTTTCGATTCAAAAACAGTTAGAGAACCTATAATATCTAGAGTTGCCATAAAAACTGGGGTTCCAATAAATATTCTCAGAGCAGACGTTGGAGCAAGAAAGGGGGAGATCATAGTAGAAATCCCAGATGAAAAATCTAAGGAAATAGAGAGACTCTTTAATGAGATGGGTGTTGAAGTCCATGAAGTTACGAGAACGATAGCAAGAAACGATAACTGCGTTCACTGCGGGCTTTGTGTAAGCATTTGCCCAACAGAAGTCTTCAGACTGAATGAAGAAATGAAAGTAGAGATTAGAACTGAAAAATGCATTCACTGCAGTGCTTGTATAAAAGTTTGCCCAACTATGGCCCTATACTTTCCTATTTAACAACATTTCCAGATAGGACAGCCTTATACTTTCCTCTCTGGAATAGCCTAAAAAAGCAGCTATTTCAAATATTTTTTCCTTCTCATCCAATTCTTTTACTTCGATTTCCAAAAAGTTTCCAAGACCTTCCACAAAGTCAACACAAATGAGAGCTCCATTCATTTCGTAAATCCTTCTTCTTTTTCTAACAGTTCCAAATTTTCTGAAACCCAACTTCTCCAAAAGCTCCAATGCATTTTCAAAGCTGTCAACAACTAAATTCACTTCCTCTCTAGATTTCGTATCTTTGTCGATTTTAGGACCCTTGTAAGTCATCTTTATTTTCTTTTCAACTCTAAGTCTTAGTGCCTCATCCGTCTTTGCAAAGTCTCTACAAGGATGATTAAAGTATAAATCAAATTCTTCCTTCTCCTCCAAAAACCTAGCAAATTTTTCAACTTTCTCAAAAACCCCTTCTTTCAACCTAAACTTCGCTTCGACTTCCATGGAAAAAATAGTAAAAATTACTGAGGCTTACTTATAAGTTCAACTTTCGAAAGAACCTTTCCATCCCTTGCGTGTGGATTTCTGTAGACTTTGTCTCCATACTTCTCTATTTCTCTGGCCTCATCGGCCAATATTGCCGCAACCCTCATCATTTCATGTGCAGCAGCTATCAATGGGACGTATACATTGTAGTCTTTCTCCACAAAGCAGCCACGCGTCGTCAGATCTGAAACTTTTTCAGCAATATAATAAGCGGCTATTGCTTTTGCCCTTGCATATGGGTTGCTGAATTTTCCTGCTTCTACCGCCTTTTCAGCCGTTATTATTAGCTGAGGCAACTCAGGCTTCTTTCCAGCCTTTATGTCTTCTATAACCTTGTCGATGGCTTCCTGTACGGCTCTTAAAGCCCCTGTTGCCGCCAGAACTTTCAAAACATCTGCATTAAACAAAGCCATTTCTGTTGGATCCAAGAATTCTCTTCTTGCTCCTATCATCGAATCCGCGTTTATGAATATGTATCCAAAGCCCTTCTCTTTCAGTTCATCCTTCGCTTTTTTAGCCGGAGCATCGCTGATCACAATAACAGGTTTTCCAGCAAAAGCCTCTCTAGCTGCTTTAGGACCTGGAAGGGCTGCGTTTGGTGATGCTACTATTATTAGATCTGGATTAAATTCTTTTAATTTCTCTGCAACAACAGCCTCTTCGGGTTGCATTTTCGCTCCACTTGTTACAACTCTAACCTCAATATCTTCCCTATCCGCTCTCTCGTCGAAAAGGTATTCAAGAATTACGGCTGTCCCAATTGCACCCATTTTCAAAACTCCAACTTTAACTTTGCTCATGTATGATGAATCTTTTAACTACTATTTAACCTTTCCTATTTAAGTTTGGAAAAACTTAAAAAGCGTTAAAAGATCTTTGCAGAGGTGAGAGTTTGAAGACCAGAGAATTTATTTTAATTTCAGCTCTGCTAGTCTTAGTTGCTTCTGGTCTTCTTGCGGCCTATCAGATGCACTTTGGTACCGTAATTCCGATAGAACCATACGAATCTGCGGTTGGAAATCCCTGGCGTCTTCTGGTTGCCCTATACGTCTTTTTGGTTCTCATAGGCACCGGAGCGATCGCCTCAGCTGGGGAAATACTGGGAATAAAGGAGCTCGAGCCAATTATCAAAGAAGCAATTTTAATATCAATAGTTACGATTTCGGTTGGACTGATAACGATCGCCGTAGATCTAGAGAGAATCGAGCGGGCGGGCAATGCGTTGCTCGGCTACGCAAATCCGATGAGTGTTATGTACTGGATGATAATTTTCTATGTTCTGGAACTGCTCTTTCTGATTCTTGAGGGCTGGTTTTATTTCAGAGCAGATCTGCTTAAACAATCCGAAAAGAGAGGATTTAAGGCATTCATTTCAAAACTTCTTTCCCTTAAATTCCTTGGAGGTTTCTTTTCCAAACAAAACAGGGATTTAGACATGAGCTTTGCAAAATCAATCGGTTTTCTAGCCTTAATCACGGCTATTCTTGCATACAGCAATCTTGGTGCTCTTTTCTCTGCGAGTTACATTCCCTTATGGAATGATGCTTCAAATCCAGTTTACTTTGTATTAACAGCAATTACTGCCGGTTCAGCCGTCCTAATCTTTTCGACGATAATCACATCTTGGACAACCGGAAAGTCAGATGAAAGAAAAATGAAAGCGGTCTTCCTTCTAGGAAAACTGCTTCTCTATTCCCTTTTCGCATCTTCAATCTTCATCCTATGGAGGACAGTGATAATCGGATATCCGGCTGTGTCCTATTTGGCGAGCTATTCTGTTAATAATTTGATTTTCGGAAAGTTTGCATTGAATTTCTGGTTCCTGGAAATTTTCGTCGGAATAATAGCACCCATCCTAGCCATAATCGCTGGTAGAAAGAACTTAGATGCCCTCTTTGTAGCATCATTCCTATCGCTTGTTGGTATCTTTGCATTCAGATTCGATTTCGTCTATGCAGGACAGACGTCCAAGCAGATTTCAGGAATGAGCGTAACACCTCCCGTACATCCGTTGGAAGCCATTTTCGCCGTTGGGGCGATTTCTCTTGCTTTGCTGCTGTACTACATCCTATACAAGCTCCTTCCAATGGAGGTGGAACATGAATCGTAGAGACTTTCTGAAGTTAATCCTTTCACTTCCCTTAGCATCGGTTTCAATCGCTTCTCTGAAAAGTAGCAAGGGTTATGCGATGATAATCGATGTTGAGAAGTGTATAGGCTGCGGTAAGTGCGTAATTGCCTGCAAAATAGAAAATGGAGTCCCCCTAGAGTTACCGATATCCAGAACCTGGATCGAGAGTTATTTAGATGGGAAAAAGATCGTAATGAACACAAAAGATAACCCATTCATAAAGATAAAAGCCAAAAATGGATTTTTCGTTCCGAAACTCTGCAATCACTGCTCAAATGCTCCATGCGTAAATGTTTGCCCAGTATCAGCAAGATTCCACGTTGATGGCATCGTTTTAGTGGATAAAGACGTATGCATAGGTTGCAAGTACTGCATTATAGCCTGTCCATATGGTGCTACTTTTGTACATCCCGAAGAAAAGGTCACGGACAAATGCACATTCTGTTACCACAGAATAAGAAGGGGTTTAAAGCCTGCCTGTGTGCTAGTTTGTCCAACTGGTGCGAGAAAATTCGGAGAATTCAAAGAGGGGAGTGAAGTTTATGAAATTCTAAAATCTAAAAGATTCAGCGTCCTGAAACCTGAAGCCGGAACTAATCCGAGAGTTTTCTACCTAAACTTGGATACGGTGGTTGAATGAAAGCCTGGCAAATTGTTTTAATCTTTGCAATTCTCGTTTACGGAGCACTATATGTGTACACTTTCCATTTGTCCCCCGTAGTGAAAGAGAGAAGCGTAGAAAACTGGGTAGAAAAGGAAAAAGAGAGAAAAGTCAGTTTTGTACAAAGCGAAGTTTGCAGGGAGTGTCATTTGAAGGTCTACAGAACTTGGATCTCCGGGAATCATTCAAGCGTAGAGTGTGAAGTCTGTCACGGATACGGGGCTGAACACGTAAAGCTCAGAACCAAAGAAAGCGTGATCGTCGAAAAAAGCAGAGATAGTTGCCTCATCTGTCACAAAGAAATTGCGGGAAGAACCGCAATAAAAGTCGTTGATGAAGGCCATGGAAGCGGAGTTATATGCACTTACTGTCATGATCCACATAGATGATCCATGTTGTACTAGTGGAGCTAAAAATCCCGGAAAACGTTGGGTTTATAGCCAGAGTTTTAAAGAATTTCGGGTATGAAAACCTCTGGCTTTATAAATGCAAGGTGACCGAAGAAAGTTTCAAAACTGCCGCAAATGCCAGAGAATTGCTCGAAAAGGCTAGGAAAATTGAGGATCTAAATTCTTTCCTTTCAAAGTTCAATCTGGTTGTTGGAACAACTGGTATCTCAGGAGGAGAGTACAGGTACTTCAGAAAACCAATGTTAACCCCCAATGAATTAAAGGAGTTTATAGAAGGAGAAGTTGCAATTCTTTTTGGCAGGGAAGACTATGGACTGCTGAACGAAGAACTTGAAATGTGCCACGTATTGGTGAAAATACCAACCAGTGATATTTATCCTGTGATGAACGTTAGTCATGCAGTTGCCGTTATATTATACGAACTGAGTAGCAAAAAAACCAGCGAAGAAAAGCTTGCCACAGCGGGAGATATAGAAATAATGATAAGCAAAGTTTCGGAACTGATGGAGCTGATAGATTTCCCAGCTGTAAGGAGAAAGAGAGATAGTAACACTAAGAAGGGTTCTCGGTAGGGCCAGGATGAGAGACTACGAATTCGAAAGCCTTATGGGAATTTTTACAAAAACGATATCATTCATAAAGAAACTCAGGACCGAAAAAGAAAAATCCAAAGAGGAAAATTTAACATCATGAAATACCGCTTTATTGACCATACAGCAGACATAGCTTTTGAGGTATACGGTAATAGCTTAGAAGAGCTTCTTGAAAACTCAGCCTATGCTTTCTATGAAGCTTTTGTAAAGGTTGATGCAATAAAAGAAGCTGAAACGCGAACTGTAGAAGTTGAAGCTGATGAAGAAGATTTGCTTCTCTACAGATGGCTTAACGAGCTTCTCTTCCTTTTTGAAACTCAATTCTTTGCTGGAAAAAAAGTAAAAGTCAGGATCAAGAACATGAAAGCTGAAGGGACAATAGTTGGCAGCAAATTTGGCAGAGAAGCTGTGAAAGTAGAGCCAAAAGCCATAACAATGCACAAGTTCGGCATAAGAAGAGAGAACGGAAAACTCGCAGCTTTCATAGTCGTTGATATATGAAGGAGATTTATCTGCCTCTCCACGACGGCAAAGCTCCTTACTGGCTTCTGAGCAAAATGAAAAAGCTTGCGAATCAAATTGTAAAAATAATAATTATAGAATATGGGGAACTTGAGTTCTTAAAAAGAATTTCAGATCCGATATTCTTCCAATCTTTTTCAAATGTTCTCGGCTTTGACTGGAATTCTAGCGGCTCTACAACTGTTCTGACAGGAGTTCTAAAGGCTGTGCTCAATAATCCCGAATTCGAAATAAGAGTCGCTGGTGGGAAAGGAGAGAACAGTTTAAAAACGCCCGAAGAAATAATGAAAATGTCCGAAGAAGTTGGTGCGGATGCGGAAATGCTAATCAAGTTCAGCAGATTAGCTGCCAAAGCCGACAATTCTGCATTGATAGACGGATATACCCTTTACCATCACGCCGTCTTTTTCACAAAAAAACATTTCACCGTTGTCCAGCAAGGGATGAATCCCGAAGAAAAGATGGCTAGGAGATATCACTGGGAAGTGTATACCAAAATTCCAGAACTCGATGATGTGCACAGCGGAATAATAACTGAGAGATTCGAAGAAAGAGTAATAAACATGGTTTCAAAAAGAAGCAAAGAATCCAGAAAGTTAATAGTCGATTTAGTGCGAGATGGAACATTTAGAAAGGACTATGAAAAACTAATTTCAATCTCCAGAAAAGGAAATGCCTTCTACGTACCCAGAAAAATAGACTGGAAAGCCGTAGAAAAAGCGTATAACTTACAAGTGGAGAACTTCGAAGATCTGCTTCTTATAAGGGGAATCGGGAGAGAGACCATAAGAGCGTTGGCATTGATATCTGACTTAATTTACAACGTTGAATACGACAAGCAAGATCCCGCAAAATACTGCTTCGCTGTCGGAGGAAAAGATGGAGTCCCGTTTCCGATTAGAAGAGAAGTTTACGATGAGGTAATCCGGTTTTTGAGCGATGTTTTAAAGCAGACACAGCTAAGCAGTTTTGAAAAGGAAAAGGCCTTGGATAGGTTGAGAGTATGAAAATCGTGTTGTCATTAGGCGGTTCAGTTTTTGAAGGGGTTGAGAGAATTAGAGAGTTTGCAAACGTCCTAGATGAAATAGCCGAAGAGAACAAACTATTCGTCGTAGTCGGCGGGGGTAAAATGGCAAGAGAACTAATAGAGAAAGCCAGAAATCTGGGAGCAAATGAAGTTATGTGCGATTATTTAGGAATTGCAGTTACAAGAATAAATGCGATGCTTTTGGCATTTGCAATGAAGAATTCGGCAAAAAGGATACCAGAAAATTTTATAGAAGCTGAAGAATTAAGTAAAAATTACAAAGCTGTTGTGATGGGTGGAACTTTTCCGGGGCACACGACTGACGCCACTGCAGCGTTGCTTGCCGAATTCGTCGGAGCTGATTTGTTCTTAAACGCTACTTCTGTTGACGGAATATATTCCGAAGATCCAAGAAAAAATCCCAATGCTTATAAGTTCGAAAAGATAAGCCCAAGAGAATTGCTGATGCTCGTTGCTAAAGAGCAGGCAAAGGCCGGCGTTAATGTTGTGATGGATATTCTTGCTGTGAAGATTTTAGAAAGAAGTAAGATTAAAGCAGTAGTATTCAGAGGAGAGCCTGAAAACATAAAGAGAATCGTCAATGGGGAAAAAATCGGAACCTTAGTCATTTAAATATCTTTCCAGGATTCAGAATACCGTTAGGATCAAAGATTTCTTTTATTTTTCTCATTATACTGTACTGCTCAGGAAAAAGCTCTGCGAGCTCATCTCTCTTTATTTCTCCGATTCCATGTTCTCCGCTTATGGTTCCGTCCATTTCAACTGCAAGTCTCATTATTTCTCTCCTAAAATTCCAGTAAACCCTTTCCCAGCCTTCAAAGATTAACGGATGCTGATGCAAATTACCGTCACCAACGTGGCCGTAGGTTATAACATCTATACCATACTTTCTTGCAATTTCGTCGCTTTTTCGAAGGTATTCTAATATTGATGCCGGTGGAACGCAGATATCCAGGATTTCGATGATCCTATTTTTAATTCCAAGGTAAATCTTGCTTCTTATGTCTAATAGATCCCTCTGCTCCTTTGGACTGGCCAGAAAAACATCTACGGCATTACAGCTGTATGCTATTTCAGCACTTTCCTCGGCTTCCCATTTGTGTTCAAATATGGAAAGAATATGAGCTTCACCCTCCTTGCTAACCCATCTTTTCCCGCTAACACTTTCTCCGATTTCTACAGCCCTTTTTTCCATGTATTCAAGTCCAAGTGGGGTCAATTTTCTACAAGTCTCAATTGAATATTCCATCGCATCCTCGATGTTTCTGAAAGGAATAGCCAGCATGCTCATATCCCTTAACTGAGGAAAAAGGCGGATTATTGCCTTAGTTATAACTCCAAGAGTCCCCTCACTGCCGATAAAAAGCTGGAGTAAAGGATAACCAGCGGAATTTTTAATTGTCTTTCCGCCAAACTTCATAATCCTACCATCCGGCAAGACGATTTCAAGTCCAAGAACGTAGTTCCTAATAACTCCAAATTTCATCGCCCTAACTCCCCCGGCATTTGTTGCTATCATGCCTCCCACTGTAGCATTTTCGGCTCCCGGTTTTGGCGGAAAACTGAGCCCATGCTTTTCTGCTGCTTTCGTAAGCTCATCGAGAGTGACGCCTGCCTCACATATGGCTAATCTGTTCCGAACATCGATTTCTATTTCTTTCATCCTCTCGGTCGAGATAAGAATTCCATCTAGCGTCGGAACAGCTCCTGCACTTAGCCCCGTACCTCCTCCCCTAACAAAAACCGGAATTTTTCTCTCATTTGCAAATTTCAGTATTTTTGATACTTCAATCGCATTTCTTGGCTTAAAAACAATGAAATTCCTGCTCTTTGGGGCGATTGTCTTAGGGGTTTCGTCGTATCCATAGCTGTCTATCCTGTAAACCTCAAATTCTCCTAAATCCATCTCATCCCCTCAGTTGGAATCTCCTCACATTTGAGCAGTTCAAACAGGTTATTATCACAGAAGATTTGTGAATTCTAACCCTGAAACGATCCGAACGATAAGGATAAAGACATTTTTTGCAGAATAAAAGTTTGTATTTCTTTGGAATTCTAATACGATATTTCATAGAAATATTCCTTGCAAGCTCGATGTATCTTCGAGCGAGCTCATAATCGATGTTTTTGAATTTCTGAGCTCTTTCTATTAAGTAAATTATCCTCTCCATTGCAATCTGCCTCTCTTTTTCTCTCTCCCTCTTGAGCATATAGAAAATACGACAAGAATAAATAACTATCCGAGTAAGGAGTGATATGAGATTTGATGCGAGAAAGTTCAAGGAGCTTGCAGAGAGAGACTTCGAGAAGGCTTGGCTTGCAGGCCAAGAAATAATCTCAACTAGGGATCCAAACAAGCTCTACCCAAGAATCGGCTACCATTACGGAGAAGAGCATCCAGTTTTCAAAACCATAGAAATGCTCAGGAGAGCATATATATCCATGGGCTTCAGAGAAGTTGTCAATCCAATAATAGTTGAAGATGTTCACGTTAAAAAGCAGTTTGGAAAAGAGGCTTTGGCCGTTTTGGATCGCTGCTTTTATCTTGCATCTCTTCCAAAACCAAATATCGGAATTTCTGCCGAAAAAGTGCAGAAAATAAGGGATATTATAGGCAAAGATTTCAGCGAAGAGGAGCTTAGGAGAATTTTCCACCTATACAAAAAGGGAAAGATAGACGGAGATGATCTAAGTTACGAAATCGCAAAAAAACTGGGAACGGATGACCTGACAGCTATCAGGATTCTTGATGAAGTGTTTCCAGAATTCAAGGAACTCAAACCAGAACCGAGCAAGCTTACGCTTAGAAGCCATATGACCACCGGGTGGTTTATAACTTTAAGTGAACTGGCAGACAAGCTTCCTTTACCGATAAAACTCTTCAGCATTGACAGATGTTTTAGAAAAGAACAGGGAGAGGATGCTACAAGGCTCTACAGCTACTTTTCCGCAAGCTGCGTTGTCGTTGATGAAGATGTAAACGTCGACGATGGAAAAGCCGTAGCAGAATCTTTGCTTAAACAATTTGGATTCGAGAAATTCAGGTTCAGGCTAGATGAAAAAAGAAGTAAATATTACATTCCTTTCACACAAACAGAAGTTTACGCCTTTCATCCAAAACTTGTTGGGTCAAAAACAAAATACAGTGATGGTTGGGTTGAAATTGCAACTTTTGGAATTTATTCTCCTACAGCTTTAGCTGAATATGGAATAGAATATCCAGTCATGAACCTTGGACTGGGTGTAGAGAGACTTGCAATGATTCTATTTGGATACGACGATATAAGAAAGCTGGTTTATCCACAGCTTTACGGAGAAATTAAGCTCAGCGATTTGGATATAGC
Source organism: Archaeoglobales archaeon (assembly GCA_011605865.1). Taxonomy (GTDB): domain Archaea; phylum Halobacteriota; class Archaeoglobi; order Archaeoglobales; family Archaeoglobaceae; genus WYZ-LMO2. Next base: position 16,936 of record JAAOZI010000031.1, on the reverse strand, counting down.
CAGATCCATAAAAATAAAAGAAGTCCCAAAGACAGATGTTGGTTATGAAATTGCCAAAAGGATAGCAAAAATAGCTGAAGAGAACGCCAACGCTAAAGGACCCTGCAGTTTCCTAGCATTTGAAGGGGAGATTTACGGTAAAAAATTGAGGGTTTTCGTTGAAGAGAATGAAGAGGGTGCCAATCTATGCGGTCCGGCATTCGCAAACGAAATTGTAGTATACAACGGCAGTGTATATGGTATTCCAAGATCTGAGGAATTTAAAAAAATCTTCGATGAGGGTGTAAACTGCGGGATCAGGTATATAGATTCCTTTGCTTTCCTAGCTTCAAAGAGAATAGAGGATTCAGCTATTAAAGGGGAAGGAGAGGTAGTAATAAGAGTGAGGAACGTTGAGGGGCTGTCAAGCATAAACCTGCAGATTCAGGAAAATGTTAGGAGATACATAGTATGGAAAGGAGGTAAAATAGATATCCGCGGTCCAATGTTTGTGAAAGTTAGGGCTATATGGGAATGAGAAGTCTGAAATACCCTATCAGGGGTATCCTAAATTTTGCAACTCCTATGATCCAATCCTTCTGAACGGGCATCAACTGTTCAGTTTTCCCAGAAATTTTAACCAAAGCGAGCTGATCCGGAATTCTATTTGCATCCCCCTGTGTTATATATCCGGAGATAATTGCCACATTTTCGGAGTAAACTAGTTCTCCTTTAGAAAGAATCGGAATTTTCTCTCCCTTCTCAACATATGCAATCGCTCTGTGTATCACCGGCTTTCCGTTTCCATTTGGGTAATAAACAATTACATCACCATAGTCCCCAAAACTTTTGTAACCTTTTTCTTTCCCTTCCTCCCAAGTAACTAATCCAACCCTACTCGGATGCATCAAAATGACAACGTCACCCGGCATTAGATTTGGCTGCATACTTCCCGATTCCACGGCTACCATAAAAGGCCAACAACCGGTTATTGCTATTCCAATGGCGATTACAGCTACCAACATTAAAACTGTGGAGACCAAATCCTTTATGAACCTGAAAGCTTTAGAGTTGCTTGACATGAACGAAAGCTTGCAAAAGACTGTTAAAGGTATCGATACAACGATGGTTGTTAAAAAATTCTTGGTCCGTGGTTTCAACGTTAGCCCAGAAGCGGCAAAAATGGTAGTCTCCTTTAGTGATCCGGATCTACTAATAGCCGAAATATGCAAGATTTCAAAAAACAAGTTCATAATATGTGAAGAAGACGTCCTAATGGCCTTGAAAAATTTAGAAAAAGCCCCAAAGAAAAGAGAGGTAACTAAAGAGGATAAAAAAGAGGAAAAAATAGAGAGAGTGAAGATTTTGAAAGATGTAAACAATAGTTTCGTGCAAGGAACAATCGAAGACTTTGTTGCTTATTTTAACTCACGGCTGGAAAAGATTGGCAGAATCTTTAGAGGAAGAGTTCACTCAGTTAAAATAAAAGACCTTGGCAGAATCCGCGGAGAAAATGTTAGTGTAATTGGAATGGTCAATAACGTTTTTGACAAGAAAGAAAGCGTTGTGATTGAACTGGAGGACCAGACAGGTACTATAAACTGTATTGCTTCTGGAAAATGTGCAGAGGTAGCGAGAGAACTGCTAGGAGACGAAGTGATAGCAGTAACGGGTACTTTGAAAGGAAGTTCAATGATCGTAGACAGAATAGTTTTCCCTGATTGTCCAACAAATGGAGAGATAAAACCCATCGATTTTGGAGTAGTCTTTATTTCCGATACGCACTTCGGTAGCAAAGGCTTTCTAGAAGATAGCTGGAAAAACTTTATAGAATGGCTCAACTGCGAAAGTGAGAATGCTGAACTTAACAAAATAGCAGAAAAAGTGAAGTATTTGATAGTTGCCGGAGACATAGTTGATGGTGTGGGCGTTTATCCCGATCAGGAAAAAGAGTTGGCCATAATCGATGTTTACGAACAGTACGAAGTTGCTGCAATGCATTTAGACGATATAAGAAAAGATATAACAGTCCTAATCTCTCCAGGAAATCACGATGCTGTCAGACAGGCCGAACCGCAACCGTGTCTGCCAAAAGAGTTCTCAAACCTTTTCCCGAGTAATGTGAAAAATCTAGGCAATCCAGCCTTCGTCGAACTTGAGGGTTTAAGGGTTTTGATCTACCATGGAAGAAGTCTTGATGATTTGGTCACCAAAATACCAAGGCTCAGTTATGAATATCCGCATAAAGCAATGGAAGAACTCCTTAAGAGGAGGCATCTCTGTCCACTATACGGCGGAAGAAGCCCAATAGCTCCCTCAAAAGAAGACTTGCTCGTTATTGATGAACTTCCCGACGTTTTGCATAGTGGACACGTCCACACTTATGGCACGGGATTTTATAGGGGTGTCTTTTTGGTGAACTCTTCCACTTGGCAGGCGCAAACAGAGTTTCAAAAAAAGATAAATCTGAACCCGATACCTTGCAATGTTGCAGTTTACTTTGGAGATAAAGTTTACAGGATAAATTTCGGCGGTGGTTGAATGAAATTTGCAGTAATGGATTGGAATTACGCAGAAAGACTTGGCAGAAAAGTTGCAATGCAGGTACTCGAAGACAGCTTTCGATCCAAAAAAATAATTGCACTGTGGAACCTCGTGGGAAACATATCAGCGCTAGTGCTAAATTTCGAGAATTCTCGAGATGAAAAAGGTTGCAGAAAGATGTCAAGACTCTGACAGGAGGCTGAGAAGATGATAGGAGTAATAGGGGGTACCCATCTATTAGAGGCAAACCTACTAGAAGACAAAAAAGAGCTTGAGGTTCAGACCCCTTTTGGTCTAGCGGAAATCGATGTGGGAATTTTGAACGGTATAAAAGTAGCGTTGATTCAGAGACATGGAAGAAAAAAAGATAGACCGCCGCACAGAATAAACCATCAGGCCAATTTCTATGCCCTAAAGTCCCTCGGCGTAAGGAAAGTCGTTGCTATGGGTTCCGCTGGCAGTCTGAGAGAAGACATAGAAATTCCAGCCGTAATGATTCCACACGATTACATTGACTTTTTTAGCGGTGTAACCGTTTTCAATAACTCCCTCGTTTACATAACACCCGGGTTTGACGAAGAGATAAGGAGAACCCTAATAGACATCGCCAAAAGAATTTCAAAGCTCCCGGTTATTGACAGAGGGGTCTACTTCCAGACAAGGGGACCAAGGCTTGAGACTAGGGCAGAGATAGCGATGATAAAGAATTTTGCAGACTGCGTTGGGATGACTGCGGGAAGTGAGGCAACTGTCGCAAAAGAGTTGGGAATTAAATACGCCATAATTTGCACAATCGACAATTACGCCCATGGAGTAAGGAGCGCAAGCGTGGACTACGAAGAAATAATAAAGAGGGCAAAAGAAAGTGCAAAGAATTGTGTTGAAATTGTTAAAGAGGCCATAAAAGTTCTAGGCTCTAATCTATGAAAAGTGAGTTTGTTTCACAATCTCTTTCTTGTTTTCCTTCAAAGTTCTTCAGAATCTTGACTGCTTATTCCTTGCTGTCTGGATTAAGGCTGTTCAGATTGAAGAACTTCCTAGCATTTTTTGTGGAGAAAAGTTTTTGATTTCGAATTGTAGCTCATACCATTTAAAAGTTCGAAGTACTCGTTGAGCGTTTTATAAGAATAGGTGCACAGAAAACCCAGAGCTTTAGCTCTGGATGAATGGGCAAAACTTAAATAGCAGATGAGGCTGGAGGCGTAAAGCCCCAGCTAAACGCTGGAAGCTCCCGGCTTTAGCCATGGAGCAGCTCACTTAAGCACTTTTGGTTTATTGGGCCTGAATACCTCCACTCAAATTTTCATAGTTGCAGATTGGACAAAAAGCCCACTTACTCCCCCTGATTTTCAGAATTCTGACACCATGTTTTTCACAAGTCCTCGAGGTTATGTAAATCGTTCCTTTTTGAGGTAAAGGAACAGAAAACCTGCAATTTGGATAATTCGTACATCCAACAAACCTTTTTCTCGCTCTTTTTATAGCTATTTCTTTTCCGCAGACCGGACATTTTCCAATAACTTTCTCATTCTTCCCGGGCTCCAAGCTTTTAAGTGTTTTGAGTGCCTTAAGTTTCTCCAAGTTACCCATCCTGCCTATTATTTCTGCCAGAATTTTTCTAGATCCTAAAACTACCTCAGATTTTGTTTTTTTCCCCTCAGCAATCTCATCCAATTCCTTCTCAAGCTTTGCTGTCATCTCTGGAAGCGTAATTGTCTCAACTTTTTCCTTTAAGACATCTATAACTGCAAAGGCCAAAGGAGTAGCTCTGTACGGATTTCCTTTTATATATCCTCTGCTGATCAGCTTCTTTATTATCTCATGTCTTGTGGATTTAGTCCCAAGATTCAATCTCTCCATTAGCTTTATCAAGGCAGAAGGTGTGAATCTTGGAGGGGGTTTTGTCTTCTTTTCTTCGATTTTTTTCTCCCTTATTCTCAATTTATCCCCAATCTTAAGTACGGGTATCTCCACTTCCTCGACATTCGAGTACGGATAGACTTTTCTCCAACCCAACTCGACTAACTTTCTTCCGACAGATATGAATTTTATTCCATTGCTCTCCAGCTCTGCAACTCTTATTTCCCAAATCGCATCACTTGCCAGAGTCGCAAAAAACCTACGAACAATGAGCTCATAAATAGCCCATTCCTCCCTTGTAAGATTGCCTTTATCCGCAACAGCAGTTGGATGTATCGGCGGATGATCTGTTGTCTTCTTTTTACCTCTAGAGGGTTCGATTTTCTTCTGACCCAAAACATATTTCGCTTCCTTTGAAAAATAACTGTTCAAAAAACTCCTTACAATTCCGATCAAGTCAAGGGTTTCCGGATAAACTGTGTTATCAGTCCTTGGATAGCTGATGTACCCGTTGATATACAGGTTCTCAGCTATTTCCATTGCTCTATGCGGGGACATGATCCTGGAAGCCTCTCGCAGAAATTCGGTTGTGTTGAATGGTATTGGCTTCGACTCGATTTTTCTTTTCACTTCGAATTCCTTTACAGTTGCAAAATCCCCTATCTGGGATAAAACCTTCTTTGCCGATTCCAGATCCTTGTACCTCGAGGGATGCCTTGCAAGGAAACCCAGATCTATGAATATCTCATAGTATTTTTCGGGCTTAAAATTTTCTATTTCTCTCTCCCTCTCAACTATAAGCCTTAAAGTGGGAGTCTGAACCCTACCAACACTTAGAAAATCTTTACCAAGTCTTCCCGAGCTTAAGGAAACTAACCTTGTTAAAACTGCGCCCCATACAAGATCTATCTCATGCCTAGCAAGAGCGGAAAAAGCAAGATTAAAATCGACTTTCTCAAGGTTTGAAAAGGCTTTAAGTATTTCTTCCCTAGTTATCGCGCTAAATCGTGCTCTATCAAACTTAATATTCCTGTTAACTCCTCTAAGAACTTCAAGGGCTTCTAAACCGATTAACTCTCCTTCCCTGTCGTAATCAGTTGCAATTGTAACTTTCTCTACTTTTTTTGCGATTTCCTTTAGAAGGGTTATTATTTCCTTTTCTTTCTCAACTCTGATAGGTTTTGCATTTATCAGCTCATTTAAATCAGTTTTAATCCAATTGCTGTACTCTTTTGGAAAATCTAGTTCAACTATATGTCCCTTCAGCCCGATTACATACGCATTAGATGAAGGGGAATAAAAAAAGACTATATTTCCTTTTTTTAATCTTTTAATATCATTAAATAATATATTTGCAATTCTTTCTGCTGCCTTCTGTTTCTCGGTTATGATTAACCAACTCATACCCAGTCGAGACTCCTCGCTTTCAAATCTCTTCTCCTCCTCTCCACAAACTTCAAAACAGTTGAATGCTGGGAGCCTTCAATTAGCATATTTATCGCTTCTCTCGCTATGCTTAGATTTTCAAATTCGCCGATAATGGATACGTACTTATCGTAAATGCTTATATTAACGTTAAGCAAATCTTCTATTTGTTTTTTTATCTTCCCTTCCTTTCCAATTATCCTTCCAAGTATTCTTTTTATAGCCTTCTCAGAAACAAGCTGGGAAAGATCGATCGACTCAAATACAAGGTTTTCGTCGTCAAGCAATTTCATAGCGATATCTGCACTGAAACCTCTTGCAATTGCTAGAATTACGTTTTTAGCCTTCATGAAACTCAGGGTGTCCTCGTAATCAACTATCACAGTATTTTTCCCAAAACTGAGCTTGCAGTTACACTTTTGCTCTATTATTTTCTTTATTTCACCATCTTTCCCTATTAGCACTCCCACCCTGTCTTCGGGTATCTCAATCTCCATTCTCATTCTCCCCACCCGTGATTTCTTCGAACAGCTCTTCCTCAGAAATTCCAAGTCCAAACTTGTTGAAGAATCTTGCTATATTTCTAACATCTCTTTTCAAATACAGAATGGCTTTGGGGTGATCAATAAGTACTGCCTGGCTCAAGTCTATTATCACCGGTTCCTCGAGCAGAAGGATATTGTACTCACTAAGATCCGCATGAACTAACTCGGCCTTTCTGTAAAGCTTCACCATATTATCAACGACCCTTTCAAAGATCCATTCAACATCCAATTCAGCAAGTTCCTTTCCAATTTCAACCAAGCTAGGTGCGGGAACTTCGTTTTCGCCAATGAATTCCATCAAGAGAACGTTTTTCAGGTAATCATACGGTCTGGGAACTCTTACGCCGTTATCGTAGGCTCTTTCAAGGTTTCTGAACTCCTTTTCTGTCCAGACATATATTTTCTCTTTCGCGGAGATCCTATAATCAAATCTTCGATCGCCAAAGATGTATTCATCCATTTTGTCGAAAGAACTGGTCTCTATTCTGTAAATTTTAACAGCCATCGGAACGTCTTTTCCTTCGAAAACTCCGTCTGCATAGAAAACATTCGCTTCTTTACCCGTGCTTATCACCCCTCCCATTGCTTTTATGTATTTCGTAGAGAGCTTGTAGAGAACTTTCAGAGTTCTTTGATCGAGAACCTCTGCGTAAATCTTTCTGTCTTCTTCGCCGATTTCCTTTATCCTCAATCTGTCTAATGCTTTATCAAGATCTTCTATCTTTCTCATCCCATCCACCACGATTCGTGAAGAAGACCAAGAAGACTGCTGAAGAAGCTAGGAAAATAGCAACATAAGCAAATGGAAAGCTCGAAAATTTAAACTTCACCCAGAAACTTCCATTTCCCTGATATACAATGACTTTTTGTCCTCCAATTTCCCTATATTCCTTCTCAAGGTTTTTGAAGTCTTCAATTTCAACGAGGGGTATTAAAATCACCCTTTCGTTTCTGAGTTCTCTTTTCATGGTGTTATCTTTTAAGGTATATGCTATCCTTATGGTCCCGTTACTCTTTTCGGCTATTAAGAGGGATTCAAATATAAGCTTGTCCCCAGAAACAAAGGATTCCAAAAAATCCAAACTTGAAGAAAGTATCTGGATGTTTGATATTTCGGGCAAAGAAATTGCTAGATTACCATCAAAGTTCAAATCGCCGTTGTTAGAGATCAATATAACTTCTTCAACGTATCCACCCTGAAAAACGATCGAGTGGATAGTTATTTCCAGAAATTCAGTAGAATTCGTAAAGCCCAAGTTGAATTCAAGAACTTGATCGGAAGACACGTTTACTTCCTTAACAAAAGTTTTATTTAAAGCGCTGAGTTCAAACCTGTAAAACCCGGGATTTAATTTCAGAATATCTCCTGAACCGACTTTCCCTTCAAAAACGACTCCGGAAGCGTTAAAAATTTTGAGTTCAGCATAATTATCATAATTTTTAAAAATAAAGGTAACGTCCGCGGCGTTCGCAACAAATAGAAGAATCAAAATACTAAACCCTGCGTATCGCATCCCATTCTGCCTCCTTTTTTCTTAAAAAGTCCCAAAGGGCCGAAATCGCAGAAACCTGTAGAACCATCGAATAAACAATCAGACCGATCGCTATCTTCAGCTTGGATACTTTCCTGTAATAAATCAGGATTGCAAAAAATGCAATAGGTAACAGAGGAATTAAGAGAATTGGAAAATAGGTAACCGTTAATGCCAAAAACCATGATAATCTTACCTCCTCGTTCTTTATTATTTCTTTTCTGTATTTCCAGAGTTGCAAACCGCCATAGTACCATCTTTTTCTTTGTTTATAAAAATCTTTCCAGCTTATTGGAGCCTGTTCGAAAAAGGCACCCTCAACCATTAGCCCTCTTAGGCGTTTAGCATGCATTCTCGTAGCAAAATCGGCATCTTCAGCCACTGCATCTTCATTCAATCTCTCGCAGAGAATTTCGTATCTTAAAACTCCTATTAAACCATTAAACTGCTTGAATGAGCTTTTTTTAAGTAGAAAATTTATAAACCTGTACTCGGCCTCGATTGTTTCGGGCAGGAGACCTGAGCCATTCAAGACAAATCTCCTTGCAGAAGCTATGTATACTTCACTATCCATCGAAAGGGCTTTGATGCAGTTTGAAATCGTTTCCACGTCAGTTCTCGAGTCTATATCCAATATAAGCACAAAATCCGGCGGATTTTTCTTCAAATAATCAATAGCATCGTTTATAGCTCCTGCTCTTTTACCCCTTCTTCCGTTCCTCTCTATAACTTCAACTCCCATTTCCTTTGCAATCCTCACCCTTTCATCTTTTTCAGAATTTTTGTCAATAACGTAAACAATACTACAATTAAAGTGTTTTGCAATCCCCTTTACATGTTCTATGCTGTCTTTCAAAGCCTTTTCTGGCTCAAAAGGGGAGACCGGAACCACAATTGCCAATCTCATCCCAACATTCTTGCTATTATTTTTGCAGTTTCCTCCGGATCAGCCCTACCTTTTGTCTTCTTCATCACCTGCCCAACTAGAAAGTTCAATGCTTGCTTTTTTCCGCTGTAATAATCCTGAACTGCCTTTGGATTTTCCTCAATTGCTTCTCTGCAAAACCTCTCTATCTCGCTTTTCGGAATCGCAAACAATCCCTTTTTCTCGATTATCTCCTCTATCTCTCCTCCCTCATCAAGTTTCGTTCTTATAACTTCAACGACACCTTTTTCAGTTATTTTCTCCTCGATGAAGAAGCTAAGAAGTCTTGCAAATTCCTCCGGGCTCATGAGATTGAAGCATTCATAAAAACTAAGATCGCGATAGTTAAGTTCCCCGCGAAGAATATCAACAATCCAAGTAACTGCAATCCTTGGAGAAACCAATTTCGCTACTTTTTCGAAATATTCTGCCATCTTAAGATCCAAAATCAGAACTCTTGCGTAATTGTCAGGAATTCCATACTCCGCTTTCAGTCTTTCTCTCTTTTCCTCAGGCATTTCTGGAAGCGTTCCAATTACCTCTTTCACGAGTTCTTCTGTATAGATAACCGGCAGATCTGGCTCAGGGAAGTACCTGTAATCCTGCTCCTCCTCTTTGCTCCTCAAAGAAACGGTAATTTCTTGGGCCTCATCAAAATGTCTAGTCTCTCTCAAAACGGATTTGCCTCTCTTTATCAGGTTTCTCTGCCTCATTATTTCATAATTTAAAGCCTTTTCAACTCCCTTGAAGGAAGATATGTTCTTTATCTCCACTCTTGCACCACCGGCTATTGATACATTTGCATCAACTCTCATAGCTCCCTCCAGTTCGCCATTAAAGACGTCTAGATACTCCAAAATCATTCTAAGTTTGTTGAGAAAAATCCTTGCCTCTCTGGGGGAGCTTATCACAGGTTCGGTTACGATTTCCAGTAGAGGCATTCCGCTCCTGTTGTAGTCTATAAGCGAATAGCTCGCGGTGGTTATGGAGCCTTTGTAACTAAGCTTTCCGGGATCTTCTTCCAAATGAATTCTCTTCAGCGTGATTTTCTTTTCTTTTCCGTCTGATTCTATAATTACATGTCCCCCAAGCGCAAGGGGACGATCATACTGACTTATCTGGAAGTTCTTGGGAAGATCAGGATAAAAATAATTCTTTCTGTCGAAGACCATCATCGGTTGTATCTTTGCATTTAAAGCCAATGCAACTTTTATTCCGGCTTTTACAGCTTCTTTATTCACAACCGGCATTGCTCCGGGCATACCAAGGCAAACCGGACAGACATGAGTGTTTGGAGGGCTTTTATGATAACTCGTTGAGCATGAGCAGAAAAGCTTACTTTTAAGTTTGTTCAACTGCGCATGAACCTCAAGTCCTATGATGACGTCCATAAAAGAAGTTACATTGTTTAAAAAAATTCTCAACCTAATCTCAAAACTATCCTTTCATAATCTCTCTCGATCTCTCTCAGCAACACTTCTTCATCTATCCCCATTTGATGCGCAATAAATGCCATTCCTCCAGCTCCGACACCCTCCTTAACGAATCCGTAAGCATAAGCTCTCAGCCCCTCATACTTCGATTTTTTAAGCGGAATTCTCGCAACATGAACCCTGCAAGGAGCTAATGATAAATCTGCATTTCTGTCATTTGCAACAAATTCTGTAGTGGCTATGGAGAATTCACAGTCCAAATTCTTTGCCAAATTTGCAATTGCCACCATTTGAGTGCCTCCCGCAAGCAAAGCTTTCTTGCATCCGTTTAGTATGCCATAAATTCCCGCCATTACGGGATCACCAACTGAGGCTATTATTTCTGTCGGATCTCTGCCCTTTACTCTTTTAACAGCTTCGTTTATAACTCTCTGCTTAAGCTCGATTGGATTGTTTGGCATGCTTGAAGAAACTTTAGGTTCAAATCCAAGCGCTTTCAGGACAGCTCCGGCAGTTGTAGTTCCAGCCGGAATGCTTTCACCTATTACGATCAAATCGGCAAGCTTGGAAAGTTGTTCCCCAAGTATTTTTCCATTTCTTACAACTCTCTCAACATCTTCTACTTTCATCGCAGGATTAATGGCTATATTTTCCCCAACAGGAGCGTCAAGGGAAATATACGGAATCTTGGGTTTTACCATAAGCCCCGAATCCACAACAAGCAAAGGAATACCTGTAAGCCTCAAAGCGGTGTATGTTATCAGAGCCGGAGTAGGCTTACCATCTGGGGTTGCGGGAATTGAATCAATACTAAGGCATCTTCCATAATAAAGCAACTCCGCATCTGCAGGAGGCGTATATTTTATCAGTTCTTCATTCGCACCTGCAATCGTAATTCCCGGGATTTCAGCCGTCTTCGTATTACCCACAACTAATAAAAATAGGGCTTTTCTGAAATCAAATTTTTCTGACATGAAATTAAGATATTCTTAAGATTTATAAAAATTTCTATTTCGAACTTAAATCCTTTGCAACAATTTCGGCTATTCTTTTGCCGCTCAGGAGCATTCCGCCAAAAATTGGACCCATTCGGGGCAATGAATTGACCGCAGCCACAGCTATCCCTGCAACGTAGAGGCCATCAAAGATCTTCCCGGTTTTTTCAACAACGAGTTTCTCAGATTTTTCTACAAAAGCTGATCTCTCACCAAGAACTGCTATTTGAAGGCAGCTACTGCGATCGCTTCTGCATCATGTCATGTTGTGTCTACAACTGCTCTACTCTCTCTGAGCTACCGCCTTTAAAGGCGAGGTGGCTCACCTCGGATTCAATGGCTAAAAAATTGGAAAGAATTAAAAATTTTTGCTTTCTCTTGCCGAAATAAATTCAAAAATTAATTTAGCAGCAAGTGTCTGAGTTATCTTGTTTTCATCCGGAACGACTTCCACAATGTCCATTGCAACGACTTTCTTAGCAATCTCGGAAAAAATAGGCAAAATTATTCTCGGATCTATCCCAAAGGGTTCCGGAGTCGAAACACCAGGGGCAAAAGATGGATCAAAAACATCCATGTCAATGGATAAATAAATCCTGTCATATACTCCCAAAATTTCGAGTAAATCTAAAGGTTTTTCTATATTCCAAGAAAATCTGTAAACTACCCCATTTTTGTCCGCAAACTCCCTCTCCTCTTTACAACCACTCCTAACACCCAATATAACAACCTCAAAACCCTCTTCAAATACCCTCCTACTAGTGCATGCATGGTTGAATCTGTTACCATCGAATTCATCTCTAAGATCGAAATGGGCATCAAAAACAACAAAACAGGATTTTCTGAATCTTTTAGTTGTTAAGATGCTCACGCTATGTTCCCCACCCAGTGCAATTGGTATACCCTTAACTTTAACCAAAAATTCGTCGATCCTTTTTCCTATGTCTAAGAAATTACCATCACAAAGAATATTTCCTGCATCGCAAACTTTTGCTAACGACAAATCAAAGGAGAAGAACTGAGAATACGATTCAAGATTCCAACTCGCCTCTCTTATCGCATTTGGAGCGAATCTAGCTCCAGGTTTAAAAGACTGTGTTGCATCGTATGGAATACCATATATAACGTAATCGGCTTTCTCTATTTCAGAATTAGAAATTGAAAAATATGAATCAATATGCATTACGCTAGCCTCTCAATTTTTCTCTTTCCGAGAGATTCCAGATAAACCACTTCGACTCCTGCTTGAATTTTATCCTTCAAGTTCTCTGGAATCGGAAGTTCAAATGTCTCAAAAGTATTCAGATCCATCAGCTGTGCGTTCTCTTTTGTAACGCTCAAAACTTGTGCTCTTTTTCTTTCGACAAGTGGAACATAAACCTTTGCTGTGACCGGTTCAACTATGCTCCTTTTTTGGGAATCGAAGATACCAATAGCATCTATTCGAGCCTTAGCAGCCCCATGCTTTCCTGGTTTACTAACAGAAATGCTAATTATCTCACAGGGCTCTTCATCAATTACTATATATCCCCCTTCCCTCAGCTGTCGGACTTCTACCTGCTCTTTCATGTGACTCGAAAAAATACAAGAAAATTTAAGTTTTTGCATTCAGTTTACAACTGAAAGTCCCACCCTTCAGGGCGGGATGATGGAAAAGTTTGTTATGATTGTCCTCTAGGGTTGTCCTGAAGAACCAACCATAAAGATGCTGATTGAACCTCTGTATTTGTCTTATGCTCTCCGAACAAAAAACTGGGAGGCAAAGATGAAGAGGACTAGCATTGGAGCTTTCATTGATAAGAATGCTGAAAAGAAGCTGAAGCTGGGGAAAAAGGATTTGCAGAATACCAGTCTACGCTGAACAAATATGGCCTGAAAGCATCAAAAAGCTCAGAAAAATGAAAAGTGGGGAACTTCAGCAACGTCCATGTTTGGACATATGGCTACCTGCTCAGGAAAATCTATGAGGTTGCTGAGGAATATAGCACTGCGGTTTCCTTCGTTGACGAGGAAAAACCTCACCAAAATGCCAGATACATGGAGATAGCTGCGGGAAAAAGATTAAAGGCTGAAAAAGTTTTCAACACATCTGGCAGCTGCATACAACATTCTCATAACTCGAGTCCTGAAATTGATAGGGGTAATTGGCCGGCCAGGGGATTAAATCCCCCAAAGAGGGGAGATGTAATCCCGAAACTCCCTGCTCTTGCAGCGACAAAATTCAGAAAAAGCCGCAAAAATTTAAAAATTTCAAGAATACTTTATTTATGACCAAAGTAACCTTGTATGGTTTAACAACCTGTCCGCATTGCAAAAGGGCTTTGGAATTTCTCAAAACCGCGAAAGCCGACTTCGAAGTTATATGGGTGGACAAACTGGAAGGAGAAGAAAGAAAAAAAGTGATCGAAAAAATATATAACATATCAAAAAGCTATTCCGTCCCCCTACTTGTAAAGGGGGATAAATGGGTTCTTGGATTCAACAGAGAAAAGCTTGAAGAGCTTCTTAAGGATTAAAGTATTATTTCTATTCCCAGTTTTTCTGTAAGCTCTTTGTATCTATTTCTTATTGTTACCTCAGTCACACCAGCAACTTCAGCAACTTCCCTTTGTGTTCTTCTTTCGCCCAAGAGTATCGAAGCCACGTAAATAGCAGCGGCAGCAACTCCAGTCGGACCTCTGCCGCTCGTAAGTTCTCTCTCCTCAGCTTTCTTTATTATCTCTATTGCTTTTCTCTGAACTTCCCCGCTTAGATTCAAAGCAGCGCAGAATCTTGGAACATAATCAGCCGGACTAGTTGGCATTAGCTTTATTCCCAGTTCTCTAGTTATGAACCTATAAGTCCTACCAATTTCCTTTCTGTCTACCCTCGAATACGTCGCAATTTCTTCCAAAGTCCTTGGAACGCCAGCTTGTCTGCATGCACAGTAAAGGGCTGCAGCTACAACTCCCTCGATGCTCCTCCCGCGGATAAGATTCTTTTCGACTGCCTTTCTGTAAATAACTGAAGCGGCTTCCCTTACACTTTTCGGCAATCCTAGGGCTGAAGCCATTCTGTCAAGCTCGCTAAGCGCAAATGCGAGGTTTCTTTCAGCTGCATTGCTTATTCTAATCCTGCGTTGCCACTTTCTGAGTCTAAAAAGTTGCGCTCTGTTTCTGACTGAAATGGCTTTTCCGTAATAATCTTTGTTGCTCCAGTCAATTATTGTCGAGAGACCTTTATCATGGATCGTAAACGTTACCGGAGCGCCCACCCTGGCTCTTCTGTCTCTCTGCTCACTATCAAAAGCTCTCCATTCTGGACCCGAATCTATGTACTGATCTTCAATTACTAGACCACAGTCCTGACATATGAACTCTCCCCGCTTATAATCGCGAATAAGTCTGGGACTCCCACATTCAGGACAAACTTCTATATCTTCCTCTCTTTCAATCTCCTTTCTTTCTACTTCCTTTTCTACTTCCTTTTCCAACTCCTTCTCCTTCACCTTTTCTATCTCCACCATAACCTCTCACCACAAACAAATCCTCATTAACAACCTTGCTCGGCTTAACCAAGGCAAATGGAGATGATACTGGCCCTATTAAATCCACAATTACGCCCACCTCTTCCATCTTCCTCGTTACAACCCTATCTCCAATTTTCGGGATATTGGTGGGAGATACTGGAACGAGAATGAAACCAGACTTCGTCGTTTTCGCGGGTTTTCCAAGATTGATCAGTTTTCTCATGCAATATATAAGCTTTGCGTAAAGCTATATAAACTTTTCGGAGTCCGGATATATAAAGATTTTTCTTAACTTTTTAGTTCTATGTCCAATAAATAATTGTGCCTGCAGTCTCCTATCTTTACTCTCCTAAATTCTCCCAATTTACCCTTCGTTATCACGGCCCTGTAAGAATCAGTTCTTGAAAGCATCCACTTCTTCCCGTGACTCGTCACTAGAACTCTAAAATCTTTTCCAATGTACTTCCTGTTGTTCTCCAAACCTATTTTGACACAGAGCTCTGTGAGTTTTCTAGATCTCTCTTTCACAATCCACCCAGGTATCTGCTTCAATTTTCCAGCCAGTGTTCCTTCTCTTTTCGAAAATCTAGTTATATTCACTATGTCGGGTCTAACCTTTTCTATCAGCTCGTAGGTTTTCCAGAACGAATCTTCATTTTCAGTCGGATATCCAACAATTATATCAGTAGACAAAGTTATATCAAATCTTTTTCTGAAACTGTCTACAACCTCCAAGAAGTCTTCAACGGTATGTCCACGTTTCATATGATCTAAAACCACATTATCCCCGCTCTGAACTGGCAAGTGCAGGAATTTGTAAATCTTTTCATTATCGAACGCATTTAAAAGATCCTCAATCATAGCCTTAGCGTACTGTGGGTTCATCATTCCGACTCTCACTCTGAAATCTCCCTCAATCTTTCCAATCCTTTCAAGCAGTTCTGGTAACATCAGCTTTCCTTTATCAAGACCATAGCAACCTGTGTCTTGAGACGTAATCTGGATTTCCTTGAAACCCTGTTTAACTGCATTCTCGACTTCTTCAACTATTTTTTCTAGGGAGAAGCTTCTAAGCCTCCCTCTTGCAAATTTCGTCGCACAAAAAGAGCAGTGACCCATGCAGCCCTCAGAAATCGAAACAATAGCAATTACATTTTCTCTTAACCTAAGCTTTGGTAAAAAGGTTTTATCTAAATCTCTCCACTGGAGAAAAGCTGACCCACCATTGTAAGCCCCTTTTATTGCATCTACTATTTTGTCAAGATTATCTGGAGCTACCACAGAGTCTGATAATCTTAAAGCTTCCCTTGAAATCCTTGAAAGACAACCTGCGAGAACAACTTTCTTGCCCAGACCTTTCAATTCTTGAATTCTCTTCAATATTTTCCTTTCTGTAAAATCGATTACTCCACATGAATTTATGACAACTACATCTGCTTCCGAAACATCAGAGAGAGTAAAATTCTCCGAAATAAGTGCTCTCATGATATCCGAATCTGCTTGATTCATCGTGCATCCATACGTTTCTATCGCAACTTTCACAAAACTAATTTTCACTAGCTTCAAATAAGTATTCCGGAGTCGTTCTAGTGAGATGCCCCGCCTTTAAAGCAAGGCTTTCGGCGTTAAGGGGGCTTTACGCTTCCTTTATCTGCAGGTTTAAAGCCAAGCTTCCCCATCCCATGCCTCTCATTAAGGCATTGGCCATGTTGCAGCCTCATCTTGGGCAACATGCCTGCATCTGCAATTTTTACATTTTTTATTTATTTAGGCTTCTCAATCTCCGTCCTGAAGCGGTTTCCAAACCTCCCTCGAAAAGTTTGGGGTTATGAAGCAGTTTCTCTCTAGCGTAGTTTTATTAACTTGAATTACTTAAATAACCCAGATGTCTGAGAAGCCCTACACGACCGGTGAAGTTGCCAAGATATTCGGCGTTTCTTAGTTGCTGTGAAGGAGTGGGCTTACTCGGGGAAGATCAAGTACATTAAAACGCCCGGTAAATACAGCGAGATTAAGAGGCTTCTCGGCGAAGCACCAAAAGGTAGGGTCGCGATTTATGCTAGGGTAAGCTCAGCGGATCAGAGAGAAGATCTGGAGAGGCAGAAACAAAGACCTGTCGAGTATGCTAAGAGCAAGGGGTTATAAGCCCGCAGGTACCAGATGGATGCAGAGCTTCCGTTCACCCCGAAG
>JAAOZI010000002.1 GCA_011605865.1 Archaeoglobales archaeon | reverse complement strand
GTTGCCTTTGATTCTATAGCTCAGGCTCGGCATTAGCCAGAGCCTCAAAGTCTTCGCCTTCGGCATCGTCCCTTTATTCGGATTGCTGAGCCAAGACTTGGCTATTGAAAGCGCTTCTCTGTAACAGTCCATAGCTATCCTAGAGGGCAGGTAGAAAGCCTCCTTGAGCTCCTGGTAGAGGAGAGTGTGAGCCTTAGATAGTGACGTAGCTCTCTTCTCAATAATCTTCTTGACCGAGTAGTTGAGTGCGTCTCTGTACCTCTTCAGCAAGCCCACAAGCTCTTCCTCACACTCGGGCTCGGGCCTAACCCTCATCCTCACCGTCGTGGTTAGGAAGCCCTCACCACCCATGTTACTCGACCCTATACTTCGCCAGGCTGACCTTCCTCAAGCAACGGGGACACGTTGCGAAGTAGGGGTTCTTTCCTCTGTAGTCCCAAACGTAGTTACACTTCGGACAGTTGAGCTTCGTCATACGCTGGCTAGTACTAGCTAGTAGTGGTTTATAAGCTTTTCCCACCATCCCCGCCTTAAAAGGCGAGGCTTTCAGTTGTAACGATAGTCACTCCATTCGAACTATCATACCCGGGAGCGCTACAGACCATATGGTCCTATATAACAAAAGGAGGAAAAGCAGTGTGGAGAATGAAAGGTACAGCTTACATCGACACACCGCTAGGAACACTCAGTATACCCTTTGACATTTCACTTTAAACCATCCAATCCTTTTTAAGCTCTGAAGGAAGACTTTACGGTAACTGGTCTGCCCTAAAGTGCCTTTCCGTTAAGACGGTGAGGTTTTGGGGCTACATTCCTTCTTCCTAAGAGTTTGGCCCAAGCCATTGTTAGCCCATTACCCTATCCTTTTCAGGACTCGAGGTTATGTTGCACAATCCCCCAAACTGTTTTAAAAAGGAAAAACAAAGAAAATTAAGTTCCGTATAAAGTTCGTAATCCTGTTATGTCTGGTGGCTCTAACGTTCTCTTCTTGACTTCTCCATACAATGAATAGCCGTACATTGTTACTTCTGAGCAAGTTGAATCATAAACATCTCCTAAGCCAATTGCATGTCCAAACTCATGGGTTAGTATGTTTTGCAAGTCCATTACTTCGCATGATGAGTTTGTGAAAGTCTCGTTTGAATTGCATTGTGCTGCTGCATCTCCCCAAACCCAGTCGGTATCAAGCATTATATCAAATTCTAATATAGCTTTTGTTGCTGGATTGTACCAGACTGTTGTTACAGCTATAACGTCTGGATCGCCGTAATTTCCAAAACCAATCACATTTTTATAATCTTGGTCTCCCGGAATTGCGTTGTAATCAATATTGTATGAATTCATGAGTTCTTTACTTGTGTAGTTGTCCCATTCTTCAGCGGCATTTAATACTGCAGAAACTACTTCGCTTGAAGATAAGTTTGATTGAACAGAATTATTTGGGTTTATCGTATAGCTTACTGGAAGCGCTTGGTTTTGCCATCTGACTTTCGGTGTTAAGAATTTATAGCATGCAGTTTGTTTAGTTGTTCCACTTGGTTTTGCATAATCCTTTTTGTAATGGATGAACACCATTTTTTCCAGTTGAGGTTCTTGTTTACTTGCTAAAGCTTCTATTGCTGTCATTGCTACCGTTAATACTAAAAGTGCTGCTATCAACAGGATTAGAATCGGCTTTTTCATTCTATCACCAATTTTTTACTAACTTATCTATTTAAATAATTTTCGATTGAACTGGGGACGAGATGGAAAATGAATTCGTTAAGACCAAATTAAGCTTATCGGTTAGCGAATAACCAGAACCTCTTGGCTTCCGAATACTCAAAAGAACATCTCCAACTATTTCCCGCAAATCTTCTGGTATTTGCAACATCTATATACCTTCTGAAGGCTTTTACGAATTTAGCAAAAAATTTATAGAAAAGTATTTAAAGAAAAATGAGAGTGGTTAACCTTCGAATTCTTCAAAGAATTCGTTTTTAGCTTTTGTTTTGCATTTTTGACAAATTTTCCCTCTCCCAGTTTTAATCATGTGCTAAAGAAGAATCTACCGCCAGAAATCCCCAAACCTTCAGAGCTAATTCATACTTTGTCTCAAGTCGTAAATCTTAAATCCAAAATAAGATAAAATTGTCATGGAATTCAGAAAAGAAATCGAAGTTGCCAAGATTTTGATTGGTGGTAAAGTCGAAGAGAGTGTTGTTGAGATAAGATATGACCCACTAACACTTCAAACTAGTAGGATTGTCAAAAAAAGTTTGAATATTCTAAAATCTGAAGGTTTCGATGAAGAAATAGAGAGCTCAAAAACTTGGTGTCCATTCTGTGAAGAGAGAATAGAAGCAATGGTAGCGCGAGACCCGGAGATTATGAAAGGAGAGCTATGGAAAAAAGGAGAATGTAGAGCTTTTTCGAATCTAATCCCCTATGCAAAATACTCGCTTGTTATAAGGCTTTCAGAGAAGCATTTTCTCAAACTTTCGGAATTCAAAGAATCGCATTTCTTTGATGCGTTTAAACTCGTTCAAGAGTACATTAAAAAACTTCCAAACAGAAAGCTTTTCATAACCATTGGCATGAATTATCTAAAACCAGCAGGAAGCAGTATTATGCATCCGCATATCCAGTTCGTTGCGACTGAAAATTCACCTGATTACTTTGCCAGAATTGAGTGGAGTTCCCTAGAATTCATGGAAGCAAACGGAAAAGATTTTTGGCTTGCACTCGTTGATAGAGAGAGGGAAGGGGAGAGATACATTGGCAGAACTGATAAAACTGAATGGATAGCTGCTTTTGCTCCAAAAGGCTTCATGCATTTCATGGGGATTCCAGAGGAGAGAGAATTTGCAGAGATGAGCGATGAACAACTAATGGGTTTTGCAAGGGGGATAGTGAAGATCCTAAAATATTATGAATCAAAAGGATTCAATGCGTTTAATTTCTGCTTCTTCTGCGCAGATAGACTTAACAAACACTTCAGAACAAACTTCCACATAGCTGCAAGAACGCCCTTTGGCAAGTATTACTGGTGCGATGTCTTCTTCCCGAAAATCTTCCAAGATGAAAGTGTAGTGTTTTTCAGCCCAGAAGATTACGCTAGAGAATTGAGAGAGATATGGTAATCGAATCATACTTATATGAAAAGCTGAATGGGGAAGTAAGATGCAAAACCTGCTGGCATAATTGCAAGCTAAAGGATGGACAGTGGGGAATTTGCAAAGTGAGGAGGAATGAAAATGGAAAGTTAATGGTTTACAACTATGGACTAGCTTCCTCAATAGCGCTTGACCCTATAGAAAAAAAGCCGCTCCACAACTACAAACCAGGAGCCAAGGTTCTCTCTTTCGGTAGTGTTAGCTGCAATTTTAAATGCGACCACTGCCAGAATTTTGAGATATCCTTTGCAGACCTCTCATACCCCTATCTTACTGAGCTAAGCCCAGAAGATGTTTTAAGGCTATGCAAAGAAAGAAAAGCTGACGGGATAGCTTGGACATATAATGAGCCGGGTATATGGCACGAATTTGCACTTGATGCCTCAAAGATTGCAAAGAGAGAAGGATATTTCATAGTCTATGTTACAAACGGCTACATGAGCTTTGAAGCTTTGGATCAGTTCGATGTCCTAGATGCTGCAAACGTGGATGTAAAAGCCTTTTCGCAGAGGTTTTACAGCAAAATATGCAAGGCTAAGCTGGAAAACGTTCTGAAAACCGTTGAATACATGGTGAAAAAGGGTGTCTTCGTTGAAATAACATACCTCATAATCCCCGGAGAAAACGATGAAAAAAATGAAATAAAGGAGTTCTGCAACTGGGTCGTTTCAGTCGACAAGAGAATGCCTGTTCATTTCTCCCGATTCCATCCCGATTTTAAAATGCTTGACAAACCCATGACGCCCCTAAAAAAAATAGAGGAGGCAATTGAAATTGCTAAAAACTCTGGCATCGAATACGTCTATGCCGGAAACGTCTGGGGACATAAGTACGAAAATACTTACTGTCCAAACTGTGGTGAGCTTTTGATAGAGAGGTATGGATTTTACGTAAAAAGAATAAATTTAAAGAATTCGAAATGCCCCAGTTGCGGATATAAGCAAAACTTGGTGCTATGAGGACGATATTCTGGGATGATGGAATTTGGCTGCTGGACCAGACAAAGCTTCCAGAAAGAGAGGAAATGCTGAAATGCAAAAAAGTCGAAGAACTGGTTGATGCCATAAAAAAGCTCGCTATACGTGGAGCTCCAGCTTTAGAGGCTGCCGGAGCTTATGGGGTTGCTCTTGCATGCTTTGAGAGAGATTTTAAAAACCCCGAGGAAATGAAAAATTACATAAAAGCGAGAGCGGAAATAATTGCCAATGCAAGACCTACAGCAGTGAATTTAGCTGTGGGGGTTCAAAGAGTTTTAGAAAAGGCATTAAATGGGAGAAGCGTTGAGGAGATAAGAAAAATAGCCCTTGAAGAAGCTGAAAAAATTGCCTCTGAGGACATAGAGAGAAACAGAAAAATTGGAAAACATGGAGCAAAGCTATTGAACGACGGTGACGGTGTTTTGACATATTGCAATACAGGAAGACTTGCAACTGTTGACTGGGGAACGGCTTTGGGAATAATAAGATCGGCAATTGAAGAGGGGAAGAAGATAAAGGTTTTTGCATGCGAAACGAGGCCCCTAAATCAGGGTTCGAGGCTGACGTGCTATGAACTGATGAAAGATGGTATAGAAGTTACCCTGATCACGGATTCAGCAGCAGGAATTGTAATGCGAAAAGGCATGGTTAATAAAGTAATCGTTGGGGCTGATAGAATAGTCAGAGACGGCGTTTTCAATAAGATAGGGACTTATTCTGTTGCGATAATCGCAAACTACCATAAGATCCCATTCTATGTAGCTGCCCCGAAGAGCACGTTTGATCTCAAAAAGAGTTCAGAAGAAGTTGTTATTGAAGAAAGGGGTAGAGAAGAATTGATTTACTGCGGAAATAAGTTGCTTGCTCCAAGAGATGTAAAAGTTTACAACCCAGCCTTTGACTTTACACCTCTGAGTCTCGTGAGCGCGATAGTAACAGAGGAGGGTATTCTATTCCCCCCTTACAAAATATTCGACCAGAAAGCCTAGTACTAAAAGCTTAAGTACCAAAACGGCAGCTACGCTCCAAAAAATAAAGTTTCAAAATTTTTGAATATACAACACAAGAACGGAGATAAGAACGGATGAACTTATGATCGCATTTATGTAAAAGAAGGATATCTGAACTTTCTGTTCATTGTAATCTTTTCTAATAATATAGTGCTCAAGAAAAAGCAGAAATGCTACTGGGAAGAGTAAAATCGGATTTTTAAAAAATAGAAAAAGAAAGAAAAAGAAGATCAAATGATTGAACCTAGAAACCCATTTTGCTGATCTTTCGCCAAAATGCGCTCCAATAGAGTGAAGCCTATATCTTCTGTCAAACTCTAGATCCTGCAAAGCATAGATTATGTCAAATCCCGCGACCCAGAAGATAACAGAAATCGAAAAAATTAGAATTTCCGTGCTAAAGTTTACAGAATCCATTACCGCAATCCATCCGCCCAGCGGTGCCAATGCCAAGTTAAGTCCCAGAAAGTAATGAGAAAGACATGTAAACCTCTTTAGGTAAGGATAAACATACGCCACAATCGCAGGAATCGGCGAGAAGAGTAGTGCGGTAAAATTTATCAGAAATGCAGATATCAGATAAATTGCCAATCCCGCAAAAGCTATTTTATAGGCTTCCCCAAGGCTGATTTTTCCCGCTGGAAGATGTCTTTTTGCAGTTCTTGGATTCAATGCATCTATTTCTCTGTCTATTATCCTGTTGAAAGCCATCGCAAAAGTCCTGAGTCCCGTGAATGCTGTGAAAATCAAAAAAGCCGTCCTAAAATCTATATTTCCAGCGATTAAAGCTCCGGCATAAGCAAAAGGAAGAGCAAATAAAGTATGTTCAATCTTTACGAATTCAAGATAAGTTTTAAGCTTCAATTTCTCCCTCCTATCACCGCCATAACTTTTTCGTGAAGCTCTCTTAGAACTTTCCTCCTGTCTTCCATGAGCACCACGTCTTCTTCGCCTAGAATGAAAAGATTGAAGGCAAACGGACTTGGATAGGGTACCCGGACAATTTTCAGCTCTATTTCCTTCCCAACCCTAGAAAGGTAGTCCATTGCATTTTTAATGTCCATAGCATCCTCCATTATCTCTCTATAAGTCTCCCTGAGTACGGGAAAATCTGGATAATAGCGCTTAAGGAAGCTCAGTATTGCGTCTGCATTTAATTGTTGTTTCCATACACTCTTTTCCCTCCCCAAGTAATTCCTAAGAATCATAAAACTCCTCACCGCAACATGCCTGAACCTTCTTCTCAGCATTTCCGTACGATCGAGCGATTTTTTGAGATGATCTTCAAAGTTGGGCATCAAAAAAAGACTTTCTATTTCCGCATCGCTCAAACGCTTGTGTTCTGGCAGTATCAAGGCAAATCCATTGTCATTTAAAACAATCTGAACGTTGCAGTCCTTCATTATTCCAACTCTATACGCAAAAACTCTCGAAATTGCGTTATTGGCCTTTCTGCCAACAAGTGTGTGGAAAAAGTAGTAGTTTTTCTCACCCTCGTATTTCTCGATCACAAGCTTTTTATCAGTAGGAATTTCACTAAAGAGCTTTTGTTCCATGAAATATCTATATATCGCGTTCGCAGAAGCTTTATCAATATTGTAGTTTTCCATGAGCCATTCAACAGCATTTTCTAGTCTCTCCTCCATATCCCTTCTGAATTTCTGAATTCTTAAAGCCAGATCGTAACTCAAGGGCAACTGCTCACTGAACCAGCTTGGAACTGTTGGCCTTTCGCCTTCAACTTCTTCTACAATTACATTCATTCCCTTTGACTTAAGGAATCTGAAGGTTTTGCCAGCCAAAACGAAAATATCCCCGACTACAAGCCTTTCAGCAAAATCTTCCTCAACCTTTCCAACCATCTTGCCCTCCTTTGTTATAACATTTATCGCAACCTCATCGGGAATCGTTCCAACGTTCAAATAATATATCGGTCTCAGCATCTTTCCACGCCTTCCAAAAACTCCCTCGTGCTCATCGAACCAAATCTTTGCATAGACGTTTTTCCTTTCCAGTTCAGAAAATTCTCCTGACAAATATCTAAGAACGCTGAGAAAATCCTCCCTACTAAGATTCCTGTAAGGATAAGCATTTCTAACCAATGCCAGTGCTTCTTCGACTTTCCATTTCTTCTCTATTGCCATTCCAACTACGTGCTGACATAGAACATCAAGACAATTTTCTGGAATCCTAATTCTATCCAGCCTCCTCTCCATAGCTTCCTTGGCAAGAACTGTACATTCAACCAGATCATCGGGATCCAACACTATTATTCTGCCAACAGAAACTTCATGAAGCCTGTGACCGCTCCTGCCTATTCTTTGGAGAGCTCTGTTTATGCTCTTTGGAGAACCGAGAAGGATTACCAGATCGATATACCCTATGTCTATACCCAATTCAAGGCTCGTCGAAGATACCACGCATTTCAGCTTCCCTTCCTTGAGCTCATTTTCAACCCCAAGTCTTACTTCTTTTGAAAGAGAACTGTGATGGGCTCTTATTGGCTCATTAAGTCTTTTTTTCAGATGATAAACAACTCTTTCTGTCGCACTCCTTGTATTTGTGAATATCAGTGTTGTTTTCGAATTTCTGACAAGCTCTGCTATGGTATCGTAAAGCCTCTCACTTATTTCTTCAGCTGTAAGGTTAAAAAAGTCATTTATTGGGGAAATAACCCTTATGTCCATCTTTTTTTCGTAACTCACGTCAGCAACTAGGCAGTCTCTCTCAACGCCGTAATCTCTACCCACCAGAAATCTCGCAACTTCATCTATCGGTGCAATCGTTGCGGAAAGCCCGATTCTCACCATTTTCCCCAGCTGTATTCTCTGCAGTCTTTCCATCGACAAAGCTAAATGAACCCCTCTCTTGTTCTCAGCAACGGCATGAATTTCGTCAACGATTAGATACCTAACATTCCTAAGAGTTTTAGAGAACTTTGGACTGCACAGAGTTATTGCAAGAGTTTCGGGAGTCGTAATGAGGATATGAGGAGGTTTCTTCATCTGTTTTTGTCTTTCTCTTGCATCCGTGTCACCGGTTCTGACAGCTATTCTTATCTCCTGCAAATCAATTCCTTTCTTTTCAGCAAGATCATATATCTCACTTAAGGGCTCTTCGAGATTTCTCCTTATGTCGTTGTTCAGAGCTTTCAATGGGGATACATAAACGACGTAGACTTCATCTTTCAGCTCATTTTTTTCAGCCTTGTCAACTAGCATGCTCAACGAAGCCATGAAAGCTGCAAGCGTTTTTCCGCTGCCAGTTGGGGATGTTATTAGAATATTGTTTCCCCTAGAAGATTCGACGATTGCATACCTTTGAGGCGGTGTAAAGGTTTTGAACTTTGATAAAAACCACTCTCTGAGCAAAGGATGCATCGAAGCGAGTATTTCCTCATCACTGTGAGGCTTTGCTGCAACAATCATTTGTCTATTGTTGCATTATTTGAAGAAAAGCCTATCGGGGAGAATTTAACCACCGCTAACCGGCGGAAAAATGGCTACCACATCTCTTTCTGAAACTTCTAGATCAAGATTTCCCCTGAAGTGCCTTCCATTTACCATAATCTGAACGAATTCCTTCAGCTTGCCTTCTGAAAAAAATATGTCTTTCAGCTTCGGGTATCTCGAAACGAGGTTTAAGATAACCTCGCCAAGCTTTTTCCCCTCAACCTCGATTTCAGCAATTCCGGCTATTTCTCGGAACATTGCAAAAAGCTTAACCTTTGGCATTCACAAACTCCTCCATTCTGTCCAGAGCCTCCTTGAGCTTCTCGAATTTAACTGCAAATGCCAATCGAACATATCCCTCGCCGCATTCACCAAAGGCATTTCCGGGAACTACCGCAACGTTTTTCTTGAAAAGCAGCCCCTCTGCAAATTCTTCGCTACTCATGCCTGCAGAAGATACGTTCGGAAATGCATAGAAAGTCCCCTCCGGTTTCCTTATTTCAAGAAATTCGCTTAATCTTTTCACTACATAGTTCCTCCTCCTCAAATACTCGGCCTTCAACTTTTCAACTTCTTCAAGACATTTCAAAGCTTCTATTGCTCCTATTTGAGAGGTTATCGGTGCGCAGAGCATACAGTACTGATGAATTTTCAAAGCCGCATTGAATATGTCCTCGGGAGCTATAAGATAGCCAACTCTGAGACCAGTCATTGAAAAAGCTTTCGAAAATCCATTGATAACCACACATTTATCCTCCATTCCATTCAAACCTGCAATCGAGATGTGTTTAAAATCGTAAGTCAGCTCAGCATATATCTCATCGGAAATTACAACCAAATCATGCTCAATAACACTGTCAGCTATTTCTTCAAGCTCCTTCTTGGTATAGCTAACACCTGTCGGATTAGTTGGATAATTCAGGATCAATGCTTTTGTTTTTTCATCCACATGCTTTTCTATCATTTCTCTGGTTAGCTTGAAGCTTGGATTTGTTGCAATTGAGATAACCTCACCATGGCATATGTACACCAATGGCTTGTAACTGACATAGCAAGGTTCTGGAATTAAAACACTGTCTCCTGGATCTATTATAGCCCTTATTGCCAAGTCTATTGCCTCGCTGGCCCCGGTTGTAATAAGTATGGTGTCTGGAGATGCGTTAAAGGAAAAACGTCTATAATATTCCGCAATGCCTTCTCTAAGCTCAGGAAGGCCTATGTTAGAAGTATAAGATGTATATCCCTTCTCAAGGGAATATATCATCTCCTCTCTTATTTTCCAAGGAACCGGAAAGTCTGGTTCTCCTACTCCTAGGCTTATTACATCCTCCCTTCCGATAACAAGATCGAAAAACCTTCTTATCCCGGAGGGGCTCAGCTCTTCTACTCTTTTTGCAACCCTACGGGACGAATGCGAGCCTCCTGTCTTCTTCGTCTGCAAAAAGCGTCACCCCTTCCTCTTTATAGGTTCTAAGGACGAAGTGTGTGACGGTATCCCTAACTTCAGGAATTGTCGATATCTTTTCAGCAACAAAAAAAGCTACCTCTTTTAAGCTTTTTCCCTTAACCACGACTTGAAAATCCGCCTCCCCGCTAACTAATCTAAGAGCGTGGACTTCCGGGAATTTTGCAATTCTTCTAGCTATATCGTCATAACCCTTCTCCCTTGAAAGAGATACCTTTACATTGATTATCGCATAAACGTTATCTTCCTGCAATTTTTCCCAGTTTACTATTGTCTTGTATTTCAAAATAACTCCGTTTTCCTCCATTTTTTTTATGCTCTCCTTTACAGTTTCGATGTCTACGCCCAGTGCTTCAGCTAATTCCTCACAGCTCATCCTTGCATTCTCCTCCAAGAGTTTTAGCAGTTCTATCTCGAACTTCTCCACGAGTGAAAGTGGGCTCTTTGTATTTCAAACTATCTATGCGAAATTTCTTTTTTGAAGGAAAAGTTTATTAAAGATAATTTATAATCTCAGTGGGAGGTGAGAGCAAATAGGGAAGTGTGGAAAATTTAAAGACAGCAAAACAAATAAGAGTTTTTAAATATTTTTTGATAAATTTATAACCGAAAACCTCACCTTGGGATTATTCTCAGAATTTTTGCTTTTTCAGCCTGAATTGAATAGTTCGCTGTTATGGCCGGGATGAGGCATGAATATCCCTTCTGCAATTCCGCAACCTCTTTTTCGCTTCTCAAAATCGCAAATCCATCAAGGTTCAACAATATGTTGAAAGTTTCTGTCACAAAATCTTGTTTTCCGACAACTTCAATTATTTCTGCTGTAAAGAAATCCGTTTCAATTTTTCCCCTTCTACCTTTTATCTCAAAATCCTCAGTTTTTTTAATGTTTAAAGCCTTTTTAATTTTTTCATCTTTTATCTCAATACTAGCTTCGCGGTTCGTTCCAATTTCGATGAACCTCGCATTTTCGGCTGAATGTATCAAACCCGGAGGTATTAGGAATGTGTCATAAGCAGTCGCTTGGATTTTGTTCATCCTTTTCCATACTTCATCATCACGCAGTACCCATTCTAAATCCTCCTCATCCAAATCTTTGTTGAATCCTATGTAAGCGTTGCCGGAGAGCATGATCCAGCCCTTAAACTTCCCGCCATCGCTGATTCCTAGGTTTTCAGCTATTTTTTCGGTTGGATGAACATGCGGGTTCATTTTACCTGAAACTTCAACTATCTTAACGAGCAAAGGAAAAGACTTGTATTTATCTGTCAAAGAACCCATTATTTCGGCTTTTTTCTCAATGAAAAGCTCGGAAAGCTTTACTATATCCTTTTTTAACAGAACTTGGGAGGGGTTGGATACATGAGCCGAAAATTCCCATGATTCTCCTATTCCCCTTCTTCTAAACCCTTTAAGCAGGGCAATCCACTCGCCGCCCCAAGGTCTTTCTACCAGGTTTTCAGTGGCCTGAAATATAAATTTCGGAAGTTCCATGTTGAAAGTGGCCTCTAGATATATATTTTTATAACCGAAAAACCTCCGTCTTAAAGAGGGAATGTGAAAAAGCTTAGTAAATAGAACGCTTTAAAAAAATTACAGGTACGACATGTTGCCCAAGTTTAATGAAGAGGTTTAGATGCATAGTTCGCGCCTTAAAGGGGGCATGGGATGGGAGCTATGAGCTCCCCGAACTGGCGGATGAAGGGAAAGACTAAAGCCTCGCTTTTAAAAGCGAGGCTCAAATTGAGTTTAGCAGGGACAGAAACTCTTTCGAGCTTATGATTTCAGCATTGAAAACGTTTCTCATATGTTTTAGTGCATATTCCTGTTCGTATTCGCCAATTGTCTTTGTGCAGTCTTGAATAACCGAAACTTTATAGCCTCTAATAGCCGCGTCGGCCGCTGTATGCAGAACACAAATGTTTGTCGCAACACCGCAAATATAAACTTTGTCAATATTATGCTCCCGAAGAGTTAAGTCCAAATCCGTGCCAAAAAATGCAGAATATCTCCTCTTTCTGACAAAATAGTCCTCCTCCCTTGGATTC
The DNA here is from genome assembly GCA_011605865.1 of Archaeoglobales archaeon. GTDB lineage: Archaea > Halobacteriota > Archaeoglobi > Archaeoglobales > Archaeoglobaceae > WYZ-LMO2. The sequence continues at coordinate 1,682 of JAAOZI010000002.1, read as the reverse complement.
AATTCATCCACTATTTCTGCACCCTCCGTGTTCATAATGCAATGCCTTGGCCATATCCTGAATTCTTCGTCATCCCTTCTATGCCAGTCCATGGTGAAGATTACCTTCATTTTTCTCCTAGCTGCTTCAATGACTTTTCTCGTTTTTTCAAATATCTGCTCCGCACCAACTATGTAAAGTGCCCCATTCGGATAACAAAAGTCTTTCTGCATGTCGACAACTATCAATGCTTCCATGAATTGAGTATCAAAAGAGAAATAAATATCTAACTGATCGAATTTTATGGACTTCAGCCATTTAGATGGCGAAAAAGTTAGGATGGTCGACATATCGGAGAAGGATGATGTTTATAGAACAGCAATTGCCGAAGGATTTATAAGGCTAAAAAAGGAAACAATAGAAGCGATAAAGAAAAGAGAAATTGCAAAAGGAAACGTTATCGCGATTGCAAACATTGCCGGGGTTATGGCTGTTAAAAAAACTGCTGAATTGATCCCCCTTTGCCATCAGATTCCGCTAACTTCAATTAATTTCGATTTTGAAATAGGGGATGATGGAATAAGGGTTATATGCAATGTTAAGTCAATAGGAAAAACCGGCGTGGAAATGGAAGCACTTACAGGTGTTTCCATTGCTCTTCTGACAATATGGGACATGGTGAAATCAATTGAAAAAGACGAGACCGGCAATTATCCTTGGACCCAGATAGAAAAAATACGTGTCGTTAAGAAATCGAAAGAACAAATCTAATTCCGCATTGATTTTAGCGAAAGTCTTATTAGAACTAACTCTCAAATTTTTTCAAGCGCCGATGGTGTAGCCTGGTCTAACACAGGGGCTTGCCGAGCCCCTGCCCCGGGTTCAAATCCCGGTCGGCGCATTTTAAAAATTTTGGTGAGTTTTTTTCAATTTCAAAGTCTGATCTTCGGCAACTGACCTCCTCCCCGCCCTGAAAGGGGGACAGGATACCGCTATTCATCACAAGAGACAACCCGCTAGGGTACAAAAAGAAAAACAATAAAAACCTCTATGGACTTATTACCCCTATCTTGTGCAATGTTAAAAGGATAACCCCATGTAGATGGTTGAAACACCTAGTTCAGCATACGCTTCATATTCTCCAATGTTTTTCATATTATCCGCCAAGGATTGAGCTTGTGCTATCTTCTTCTGAAAGTAAAAATAGTCCTCCTTAGTTCTAACACCTTTGTAGAGCAGCCATGTGCCATCGTTTACTACTACGCTTGCTAAAACGTTAATGCGTAGAACTGTTGCCTTTTCTCATAGTTCAACTCGTTGAAGAGTTTTGCTGAGATATTTGCTAACTTTCTGAGCTTCCTTTCTTGGAAACCGTTTGGTAAGAGACGGACTACATTTGTTCTTTTGTTCTTGAATTTGACTTCGTAGATGCCCTCCTCTGGCATTGCGGGAGAAGTCGGCTCCCGCTCCTCATCTCTTAAAAGTTGGCCGGAAGAGGGCATCCAAAACAATATAGTGGCTTCGAGTTAAAGACTTTTCCCGCCCTAAAGGGAGAGGTTTGTTGCTCGACAATTTTGTTATAAATTCTCTCGAAATCATGTTTCAACACTTCTATCAATGACAATCTCAGCTATATCACAGGAGTATGCTAAAATTCTCTCCATTCCGTCTAAAATCGTCTTCAATGCAATTATCTCTGATTT
>JAAOZI010000026.1 GCA_011605865.1 Archaeoglobales archaeon | reverse complement strand
CCTTCTGAACCTTGCTTATCTTTTTACTGTAGCACTCGTATTGGGAAAGGACGCTGCCACCCTTGAAGATGTACCATGTGTCATCCTCAACATAGACAGTTGCTAAGTTAACGATTCCCAAGTCCACGCTAGCCCTCAAACTGCCTTTGGCTTCGGCTACATTCTCGACCTTTACTAGGATGTGGGCATACCAGCTCCTCCTAGCATCATTGTAAATTACCTCTAACCTACCCCGTTTCCCATGCCACTTGAGCTTCCCTTTAAACCTCAGGGTTAGGTTAAAGTCCTTCAAATGAATAATCCTCTTGTTTTCATCCACCTCGTAACGGTCGTTTCTGATAACGATTATCAGCTTGTATTTTCCGCTCTCATCCCTCAAGTAGCCCGGGGGTCTTGGCTTGAACCACTTGGGCAACTTTCCCTCCTTCTTTGCCTTAATTAGGGAGAAGAAGCTCCTCCATGCTTCAGCGTTCTTCCTAGCGACTTGTTGTGCATTAGCCTTCAACACATGTTTGTACTTCTCGTATGCCTCCTTTTCAGTTTTGGCAAAGTCTACCCTCTCCCCCTTCTTGAACTGTTGCATCCTCAGCCAGTTCACTTCGTTCCAACACTTCGCCGTGATTATGCCTAGTTCCCTCAGCTTCCTATGTGTTTCCTCATCCACTACTAGTTTAACCACGTTAGTCCTTCTCATGCCTACGCCTCTTGTACTCCTCAATGAGCCTCTTAATAACGTCGTCGTAGGTTTCCCTAGGGTGGACTTTCAACTTCTTCAACTCCTCTTTAGTATCCTTCCCGATTCTAATCGGCTCAGCAGCAGGCATACTACAGAAATAGCAAACAGTAGCTTAAAAACTTTACCCCGCCCTGAAGGGCGAGGCTTGGGTCAGCGAGATGTCATGTAAGGACCTTCGAATTTCCAGCTAAGAGCAGGTGCAGAAAAAATGCCCCCGCCGGGAGTTGAACCCGGGTCTAGGAGTCCGCAGCCCCTAAGGATATCCGCTACCCCACGGGGGCTAAGGATTATAAGCTAGGATGGAGTTACTCCCACCTACCCCAAAGTGAGGTTTTTCAGTTTATAAATATCTTTTCTCAGATTAGTTTCCTTACCATTCTAACCCACTTTCCGACTTTTCCTGCTATCTTAAAACCGTTTTTTATGTAAAAAATCTTTGCAACATCATTTCTGTCACCAAACCAGAGTTCCGCTAGATCTCTCCCTTTGCTCAAGGCATACTTTAAAGCCATTTCAAGCAGAGTTGAGCCAATTCCCATCTTCCTAAAGCGAGGAAGAACGAAGATTTCGTGGATTTCTCCGACTTTCTTCAATTCGAAAAGGCTAAACCAGTTTGCGTCACAAGCAACGAAACCGACTATCTTTCCATTGAGCTCGGCAACCATGAAACCATCGGAATCTCTCTTCAGAAGCCATTTGAAATAGTTCTTTATTTCTCTCTTTGTCCTGTAAGCGTAATCTTCGAGGCCTTTGTAACTTTCAATATAAGTTTCTACAAAGCTGTCTACATCCTCTTTGACAACCCTCCTTATTTCCACACCCGACCTCCTCCATCCTGAAGTGCTGCTCCTGCTAAGGCGGAGAGATTTTGGATTACATCTTCCCATTTCCGGGATTCGATCCCGGGCCACTTTTTATCCATTACCTTATCATTGGGTTATGAGTATGTTGTAAATCTGTTTTTAAGCTCTATTAATCTATTAAATCCCTGAATTCTATTAAGTTAAGCAAACTTTTTCCCCTAAAATGAGATGTGAGGTAATCACCTTTTAGGGCGAGTTTTAGTGGTGGTATTCAAAGAAATTTCAATAAATCCCGAAATTTAGGTCTCTGTCTTGGAAATAGTTTTTCCCGAGTCTCAAAGCTATCTCAGCTTTCATTAATTCCCTACCCAAATAAGCAGCATGATCGAGTCTCGAAACTAGATTAAGTCTTAGAACCGTATCTAGGATCTCTTTTGCATTTTTTCCGGCGATTGTAACCTTTTCATGCTGGCAAAAAATCGTTCCATTAGCTATGAAAATTATGAAATCTCCAAGTGGATCTCTTTGAAACTCTTTACTCTCCTCTGCAACCAAGAAATCTACTGTTTTTCTGGCCTCGTATTTTATCTTTTCTTTAACTACCAGAAGGCTTACTCCCGCATCTTTTGGTGGGGAATTTCTAACCTTTGCGATCTTTGCTAAATAAGAAGCGATTCTTAACTCTTTAGCACTTCCAACCGTCTTTGGACTCGCCTCAGTGGTAAATAGCAGATTGCAACCGATCTCTTCAGCTATGAAAGCGAGAAGGGCATTCATTCCAATACTATCAGCATCGCTCAACTCGGTTACGTTCCCGGAACCAAATAAAAGTGGAGTCGTAGAATCCAATTTTCTAAATTCAAGATATCTTTCTATTGACCTTGCTGTGCTCAAAGGGGGATCGAGAATCGGATCTGCTATCACTTTTTCTGTCTTCCTTTTTGCTATATCCAAAAGTCTCAGGAGTTTATCGATATTTCTTTCAGCAACAACTATTGCCTGATCTTCTATTAGTTCAAGAATTTCGATATTTTCAGTCGAGAGACTCATTATCATGTCAACTCCGTGTTTTATAGCTATCTCCACTGCTTTTTTGTTGAAAGTATCGACGCTTACGGGCTTTTTTGACTCATCAACAGCAATCTTTAGTAGTTTGCTTAACTCTTCGCTGTCGAATTCAATCGGTACGCCGATGTCTATTATATCTGCATTTCTTGAAAAATATTCAATTCTCTCTCTCAGATCCTCAATCTTTGGTTTCACAATTTCGGCTACGATTTTCATTCTACTGTTTCCACCTATCGCTACGTCTCTTATTTTAAAAATTGCAGTTTTTTCTAGTTTGTCAACTTCTCTGAACACTTCTTCAGCCCTAATATTTTCTATAAGCTTGCAAGCTGGGATTTTATGAGACAACTCTATTTTTTCGACTAAAGGCAGTACCCTTCTCAAATCGGCAGCATGTATTGGTCCAAGCCTGACTTTAACGCCTTTTTTCTTTTCAAAACCCTCCCAGTCGCAATCTTTAGTCAAACCGGGAACCAATACCAAGTCATAGTCCGACAAATTTAAATTTTCAATATCCTTGGGGGTTATAAATGCTGCTATATCGACGTTACAAACGTGGACGTCCGCGTTCAGCGCATTTTCCTTTACAATTTTTTCAGCAAGCTTTCCGGTTACTAGTAGGATTTTCATCTCATTATCGGACCAACATCTGGCTGGCCTTGTCTTTGTCCAGTCCCGGCCAATTTCTGTAACCTTTTCGGATTCAAAAGTAGGTCCACGGCATTTCTTACGTGTTCTCTTACCCTGTTTTCAGCTATTGCCAATAATTCTTTTTCATTCTCAGCTTCATCTTCGTGAACTGTTACATCGATTACGTGTTTTCCAGTTAACAGTTGTACAGTTATAAGTCCAATACTCATTGCAAGATAACTAACTAAATCTTTTTGGGTTTTTCCAACCCATCCAAGGGTTATAACGATTTCGCATCCATCATCAAACAATTTCTTTGCAGCAACGGGCAAATCTTTAATTCCTGGAACAGTGTACCGGATACACTTAAGGCCTGAAATTCTTCTTAGCTCATCAATTGCGATTCTTCCCATATCAATTCGTGAAAAAGTGGTATCAGCGATCCCTACTTTCAATTCAATCCCCCAGAATTCTCATAGCAACATCCAAAGCTGAAACATCAATTCCTTTTCTTCTCATAATGTCCTCCAAAGCGGCAAGTGTGCATATGACTTCAAATTTACCTATGTTCCCCATAGTTCCTATTCTAAATATCTTCCCCTTAACTTTCTCTTGTCCCCCACTAATCAGTATTCCGTACTCCTTTCTCAGTTCTTCTCTAAGTTCCTTTTCTGTTATTCCATTTGGAATCAAAATCGCTGTAACTGTGTTTGAGTACTCGGCTTTTCCATCTATCTGAGGAAAAAGCTTAAATCCTGCCTCTTTTGCCCATTCCCTAACAGCTTTACTCATCTTTCTGTGCCTCCTTATTCTATTCTCCAGTCCTTCCTCCTTTATGATTTTGAGAGCTTCCTCTAGCGCGAAGAAAAGCGGTATCGCAGGAGTATATGGTGTTTGAAGTTCGCCAAACTTTTTCTTATAGGCTTTAAGATCTAAATAGTAAGGACACTTCGGGTTGTAGAATTCCCAAGCACTCTCGTTCACAGCAACGACAGCAATCCCCGGTGGCGCACCCAGACACTTCTGACTTCCTACTACGGCTACATCTATCCCCCACTCGTCCATTTTAACGTAGTCTCCTCCAGCCGAGGTGATGGCATCCATTATAGTAAATGCACCATACTTCTTCGCAATTTTTGCTATTTCTTCTGCTGGATTTAGCATGCCAGTTGATGTTTCGTTGTGAACGAAAGCAACAGCATTAGCGCCTTTTTCGAGGGCTTCTTTTAGCTTTTCTAATTCTATCGGTTTACCCCAATCAAAATTTAATCTTTCAACTTCACAATACCTTTCTGCAATTTCACCAAGCCTTTCTCCAAATTTTCCATTCTCAAGCGTAACGATTTTATTTACTTTGCTAAAAGAAGCTATAGCTGCTTCAACTCCTGCAGTTCCGGATCCCGAAATAAAGAAGACTTCTCCTCTCGTACCAAAAACGTCTTTCATAACTTCTGAGCAGAACTTAAGTATGGCTCCAAACTCCGCAGAACGGTGTCCTATCATTTGCCTGCACATCGCCCTTATTATCCTCTCATGTACCTGAACTGGACCGGGAATCATTAAGAGCATTATTTCACCCCATATTTTTCAAGAATTTTCTCAATTATCTTATGTGAGCTACAGAGCTCACACTCCTCTTTAACTTTTATCCTCACGACTTCACAGTTTAAGTTTCGTTTTTTAAGTTCTTCTCTAAGCCAATCTTCGCTAAAATGCTGATCGTAGCCCAAAACAATTACGTCCGGTTTTAGTTCCATTATTGGTTTAAATATGTCGTTTTCATCTCCAAGAATTGCTTTATCAACAAATTTTATCGCCTCAACAACTCGCCTCCTTTGTTCTTCCGGTATTACTGGCTTGGGTTTGTGTCTAACGTTTTTCTCCCTTGCAACGATGACTATTAACTCGTCACCCAGTTTTTTTGCTTCTTCGAGAAATCTTATATGTCCGGGATGAATTATATCAAATGTTCCAGTTGCAACTACTCGTCTCATCTCTAGAAATCATCTTGCCATTGCATAAACGTTTTTCGCGAAACCTTTAATCCACGAATTGATGAATATAAAACTGCGATGATGACTGGACCCCACTGAAAAGTGATGAGGGTTTTGAGTTCTGAGCAAATTTTTTAAATTTCCCCATCAAAGCTCAAACCAATGGTAAAGGATATAGGTTTCAAATCGCTTGAATCGGTTGATTTGGCAATTGAAAAAATTATGCAAAGACTAAAAGTTCTCGGAGTTGAAACGGTTAGTATATACAAATGTTTCGGTAGAGTTTTGGCAAAAGATATCATTTCACCAGTTGACGTACCCGAATTTGACAGATCGGCTGTGGATGGATTCGCATTAAAAGCTGAGGATACATTTGGGGCTTCTCAGATGAATCCAGCAATTTTAAAGCTCGTTGGAAAAGTGGAAATCGGAGAAATTCCGAAATGCAGTCTTAAAGAGGGAGAAGCGATCAGAGTTTTTACTGGCTCAGCAATTCCCGAAGGTGCAAATGCTGTTGTAATGCTTGAGCACGTGAAAGAAATGGATGGTTTTATTCAAATTTTTAAGAGCGTTGCGCCCTACAAAAATGTTATAAGAAAAGGAGAAGACTTGAAGAAGGGTGAAGTTATCTTAAGAAGAGGAACCATTCTTGAACCGCAGGATTCCGGATTGCTAGCTTCCCTAGGGATAAGACATGTAGAAGTTTATAAAAAACCAAAAGTTGCAGTTATTTCGACTGGAGACGAACTTTTGCCGTTAGAGGAAAGTAAAGTTCCCGGAAAAATATACAACTCTAATGCCCCCATGTTATGTAATGCTCTTGAGGAGCTGGGTTTTCCCGTTTTCCATCTCGGGATTGCAAAAGATAGAACTGTAGAGATAGAGGAAAAACTCTTAAGAGCTTTAGAATACGATGCGATTATATTCACAGGAGGTACATCCGTTGGAGGAAAAGATCTGGTTCCAGAAGTTGTCTCTAGATACGGTGAAATAGTATTTCACGGTGTTGCGCTGAGACCGGGTATGCCGACGGCTTTTGGAATTGTTAGAGGTAAACCGGTTTTTATGCTCCCGGGAACACCTACTGCTACTTTTTTATCTTTTTACACATTTGTGGTTCCAGCTTTGTTTAGGATGATGAACGTTAAGATTGTCGAAAGAAAATGGAGCAAAAAAGAGGGGATTTTACGTTCTCGCATAGCATCCGAGATCGGAATCAGAAGCTTGGTAAGGGTCAGCTGGCAGGATGGAGAAGTTTACCCATTGAAATCGGGATCTGGAGTTTTAAGTACTCTAGTTAAAGCAAACGCCATTCTCCAGATTTCAGAAAATTTGGAAGGTCGTGAAGCGGGAGAAAGAGTCGAGGTAATTCTCTTGCGTAACTTGACGGAGGTATTTGAATGAGAAAAGTTTTTCGGCAGATTTCAACAATTGAGGAAGCTCTTAAAGCAATCGAAAGCTTCTGTAATCTAAAAAGAGAAGTAGAAGAAATCGACATTTTAAACGCTACAGGTAGAGTTCTAGCAGAAGACGTTCATGCCGTCGTTAGTGTTCCACCCTTCGATAGAGCCACAATGGACGGTTATGCTTTGAGAGCTGAAGATACGTTTGGAGCTGATGAAGATAATCCCGTGAGGCTCAAAGTAATTGGAAAGGTCGAAGCGGGGGAGTGGCCAAACTCCGAGGTTGGGAAAGGAGAAGCTATGGAAGTCTCGACAGGAGCTGTAGTTCCAAAGGGTGCAAATGCTGTTGTAATGGTTGAATTTACTAGGGAGAGAGATGGATTTGTCGAAGTCTTCAAATCGGTCACTCCAGGCGAGAATTTGATGTCCGCAGGTAGTGACATTATGGCAGGAGAGCTCTTGCTTAGAAGCGGCGTTCAGTTAACCCATAGGGAAATAGGAGTTCTTGCAGCCTGTGGGATTAGGAAAGTGGGAGTTTTCAAAAAACCGAGAGTTGCTGTTATATCTACTGGAAACGAACTTCAAGAACCAGGTAAAACTTTAGAGCTTGGAAAAATATACGATGTGAATTCATACGCCCTTTGCTCTGCAATTGAAGAGAACGGCGGGGTAGCACTCAGGTTGGGGATTATAAGAGATGATGAGGAAGAGATGAAGAAAGCTATTCTATTAGCATTGGAAAAGGCAGATATAGTCTTGACAAGTGGAAGTACCTCTGCCGGATTTGGGGATAAGATGTATCGAGTACTAGACGAGATAGGAAAAGTTGTTGTCCATGGGATTGCTGTAAAACCAGGAAAACCAACCATAATAGCTTTTAGAAATGGAAAACCGATTTTTGGTCTTCCCGGATATCCGGTTTCAGCTCTTACAATATTTGAGATTTTAGTCGCACCTTTGATAAGAAAGCTTTCGGGACTTGATGCAGATAGAAGAAAAATAAAGGTCAGACTTGCGACAAAGGTTTTCTCTGAAATTGGAAGACGAGAATTTTTGCCAGTTCATATTGTTCTCGGGAAAGATGGGTATTCTGCATATCCGGTCACCGGTAGCTATAGTGGTGCAATAACCGCTTTGGCTTTCAGCGATGGAATAGTTGAAATTCCTGAGAATGTAATGATGCTTGAAGAAAACGAAGAAGTAGAAGTTAAACTATTTAGCATGATAAGACCTGCAGATTTGGTTTTTATAGGAAGCCATTGTATTGGCGTGGACATTCTTGTGAAAATGCTTGGTATCAAGACAAAAGTCATTAATGTTGGTTCGATGGGCGGGCTCCTTGCCGTGAAGAGGGGTGAAGCCGATATAGCAGGAACACACCTCCTTGATGAAGATGGGATCTACAATATAGGAACAATAAGAAAGCTTGGAATTAGGGATGCAGTATTGGTGAAGGGATATCTCAGGGAACAGGGATTTATAGTTGCAAGAGGAAATCCAAAAAAAATAGTGGGATTTGAAGATTTACTAAGAGAGGACGTGCGAATGATAAACAGAAATAAAGGATCTGGGACTAGACTTCTGCTCGATATAAACTTGAACAGTTTAGCGGGAAAAATTGGTTTGAGCTTTGATGAGCTAACAAAGAGAATAAAAGGGTATGAAGTTGAGGCAAAAACTCATGATGCGGTTGCTTCAGCTGTTGCAACTGGAAAAGCGGATGTTGGAATTGCAATAAAGAGTGTTGCAAACTTATACGGTCTCGACTTTATACCTCTCAGAAGCGAGGAATACGACTTTCTTATTCCAAAAGATAGACTCGAAAAGGAACCAGTAAAGATGTTTCTAAAAATTCTTAAGAGTAGAGAATTTGCAAGGGAACTTGAGAGAGTGGGAGGTCTTAAGGTTTACGAGAGGACTGGGGAAATGATTGAAATATGATAGCAAGAATAAGCGAAATATTTGAATCAATACAAGGTGAAGGGATTCTTGTAGGGACCCTCCAACTCTTCATCCGCTTCTGCGGATGTAATCTGAACTGCAATTATTGTGATACCCCCAAAGAATCCGATTTTTGCAAAGACTATGTAAGCGGAAAAGTTCTCAAAAACCCAGTTGAGAGCGAGTATATTCAGAGGCTGATAGACTCAAGTAAAACACATTCAGTTAGCTTTACCGGCGGAGAACCTCTGCTACACGCAGATTTCATCAAATCTCTTAAAAAAAGTAAGCCTTTTTATTTAGAGACTAATATGACTTTGCCTGAGAGCGCAAAAAAGCTGAGATTCGTAGATTTTGTAGCCGGTGATTTAAAGGTTAGAGAAGCAGGAATAGAAAGATACGAGGAAGTTCTAGAAAGAACCTTCAGATGCTTCCGGATCCTCAGGAATACGAAAAAAAGGCTTACATTCTGCAAAATCGTTTTACCATCGAAGTTCAATGAAGATGAAGTTTACAACTCTGCAATTCAGATAAAAAACTATGTAAAGTGTTTTGTCCTTCAGCCCGTGTTTGGTAGTGATACTGAGAATATTTTTAAATTGCAAAGGAGAATGATAGAATTCTCGGACACAAGAGTGATTCCGCAAGTTCACAAGTATCTGGGGGTGAGGTGATGAAATTCGTGGTGGGGGTTAGGGACAGTTTCAGCGCGGCTCATGCAATTCCTGGACATAAGAAATGTGGAAGAATTCATGGTCATAATTTTGATGTCAGCGTTGAAGTCGAAGGAGAACTCAAAAATGGTATGGTAATCGATTTTTTCGAATTAAAGAGTATTCTTAAAGAAATCTTAGAAAAGTTCGATCACTCAATTTTAAACGAAACGATAGAAAATCCTACTTCAGAAAACATAGCCTTACACATTTTTCAGGAACTCAAAAAGAGAGGACTAAATGTCGTAAGGGTTAGAGTTTCCGAAAACACGGACAAATGGGCAGAAATAAGAATTTAAAAAATTTCAAAGAACGAGCTGATAAGACTGGAAGAGCACATCCGCGTTCAACTTTCCGTGGACGTATGTCTTTCCAGTTGATAAGTCGTTTACAACAATTTGAGCTGGAGCAAACAGGTTTGGATCTATCTTGTAGAAATCATAGTTTGCAGCTTTGAAAATCTCGTAGAATGGTCTTCCGTAATCTCTACTTGTGGAACTGGGTACATTCTTTAGTATTTCATCGTATTTCTTTACTGTAAGATAAACGCTTCCGTAGTACATCATGCTATCGTTTGTTGCACCCATCGCTTTAAGCTCGTTTTCAAGAATTGGTGCAATTGGACACCTTCCTGCTCCGCTAACAATAAGCTTCGGATCGTAACCAATCTCATTCATTTTGAATATGGCTGTTTCTATAATTCTACCTGATATCTGAACGCTTCCGACGATCGAATTCGTAGGGGCAACCAATGCGTAAACGTCTTCCGGATCTACTTCACACTCTTTTGCGATGAATTCTATAACTTTTTCATCCGGAAGTTTGCTTGCCTCTAGAGCTATAACAGCAACATCGGCATCATCTTCGTAGCCTATTCTTTCGTATGTCTTTTTCGGTTTCAATGCTAAAGCTCTTGCAGGACCGCTGCCCATTGCGAAGTATTTTTCAACTTTTATCGCCCAACCAGCTTTTTGACTGCCAAGGCATGCAATTGCCGGATGGTCTGTGTACTCAGTTATGAAAGCAAAGGGTATGTCCCTTATTGTGTCTACAACTATCTCTACACTCGCAAGCCCTCCCATACATACTTGGGTATACATTATTCCGGCTTCGTAACTTCCTGGCACGTTTACTCCGCAATCTATAACTGTAGCATCATTTTCGAGCTTCTTAGATTGAATTCTAAGCTCCTCTTCGTAATCCATCATTGTTTCAACAATTTCAAGCGCTAACTCGTTTACGCTCAGCATGCTACCACCCATGCTAACTTGGGATAAAAGTTTTTATTCTTTTTCTTTTTTATTCGGGATATAGTCGACACCTTCTCAGCCAAGGTTAAAAGATCTTTTTGCAGGGATAGTTGCTTTTAGTAGCTAAAAATAGAATTTTGGAAAGGTGCATTCCAAATTCAGGCCTGAACTAAAGTTCCGGGCTTTCTTGATGTAGATTTTTTTGAGAAGATTCGGGCTCTTTAACGCCAAGTAATACTAAATATTCCTTAAGCATTCTTGGAAATTTCGATGCTTCTACAAAACGAAGACCTAGTTTTTCGCTCCATTTCTTTATTCCGATATCACTACTGACAACTCCTGCCTCCAACTCTTTTGCGAGCAATAGAACATCCAGGTCTGGAGCGCTATCCAGCAATCCTTGCCTCATCACAGTTCTATATTTTTTTATCTCTAAATTTAGAAATCAGGTTTGCGGTATCTTCTTCTAGTTTTTCTGATGCTTTCCCAATCGCTGAAGCCTCAAGAATAAAGTCTTCGGCTAGTCTTCTCCCTCTATTGATTTTCTGTCTAACGGAAATTATGTATTCCTGACCTCCTCCCCGCCCTGAAAAGGCGGTTCGGTTCCCCGCATCTGTTCGGGAATACATCTGTCATCTGCGGGGCAGTCGGGGGCGGTCAGAGATCCCCCGGATATGGGCTCTTCCCCCCACTCGGGCTCGGACCTAACCCCCATCTTGATTGTCAGGATTAGGAAGCCCTCACTACCCAGCATGCTACTCGACCTAGGCACTTGAGCTTCGTCATACGCTAGCTACTAGTTGCTACTAGAGCCTTTATAAGCCTTTCCTGCCATCCCCGCCCTGAAGGGCGAGGCTTTCAGGTGGTAACAACTTATATCTAGCTTTAACCTCGCGAGAGCTATGAGATCTAGTATTTCGTTTGCAGATTCACATATTGAAGAATAATGCTCCTTTTCTCTTAGAGCAGAATCTGTTATTGCTGTCGTGTCAAGCACAAAACGCTGTCGTATCTATTTTGTTTTTGCAAATAGAAATAAATATCTTTCGAGTGGACGGTTTTAGTTAGCTAAGAGCTTTATGCGTTTGAAAAGCTTCCAGAATTTTCCATTCTATGGCCCTTCGGAATCTTTTTTCTAAGCTCTTTAATAACGAACGAGTTTTTGAGTTTGTTAGACTACTATAATTTGCTAATTAAATAAAATAAAAATATTTAAAAGAAATTTTAATTGTAACGATTTTATAGCTCGACAAGTTGTTGTTTCATGGAATCTTTAAGAAAGTTGCCAACTGTGCTTCAAGCTGACGAGCTTGTGGATAAGATCTTCCGTAGGAGTTCAAAGATCAGAGGAGGAGATCTGAAAGAGAGGATCATAAACAAACTCGCTACCATTTCGAATGTTTCTAGAGATTACTTCGAGAAAATAATCTCATCCCATCCCAATTACGACACTCTCCCAACTTTCTATCGTGAATTAGTGGATCTGATAGTAGGGATTGAAAATCTGAAAAAAGCACTATCGTCGCTAAAATGGGCTAATGAAATGATTCAGAGGATAGTAACAAAAAGCATTAAAGAAATCCGAAAGGGAAAAAATCCTTTAGAGGTATACAGAAGTGCCTGTGGGAGGATTTCTTCAGTAATTGAAGATATCGATAACGAACTCAGATTCTTGAACGAAGCAAAGCAAAAGATGAGAGAAATACCCACACTAAGAGATATGCCAACAGTAGTAGTTGCAGGATGCCCCAACGTCGGAAAATCGAGCTTTGTTGCACGGGTCAGTACTGCCAAACCAGAAATTGCTGATTATCCATTTACGACTCAGAAAATCATAATTGGCTATACTCCTGAGATACAGATAATCGATACTCCCGGACTGCTTGATAGGCCGTTGGCTAGGAGAAGTAAAATAGAGAGAAAAGCAATTCTCTGTCTCAAAAATGCAGCGGATGCAATATTATTCATCATAGACCCTACGGAGACGTGTGGATATCCTATGAGTTCTCAACTTTCACTTCTCGAAGAGATAAAGAAGACTTTTGGAAAACCGACACTCGAAGTTTACAGCAAAGCAGACTTGCACAGCTTTAGGGATAGAATCGCTTTTTCAGCAAAAAATGGTGAAGGAGTTAAAGAAGTTCTGGAAGAGATTACGAAAATTGCAAAAAAAGTCTACTCGCAAACATCCACTTTTATTGCCGATTCAGGACAGACTTCTACACAAGAACAGCATTCCTGACAGTCTTCTGGACGCGCCGGGGTGCTTTTGCCCTCATCATTAAACTCGAAAACACTTCCCGGACAGACCGATATACATTCACCGCATCCGCTGCATTTTTCCTGATCTACTGTAACAACCGCCATTTTAAATCACCTCCGCAAAAGGAGGAGAGGGAAATATTTATCCTTTTTGCTTTTTTCCTATTAGCTGAAAAATCACAACCCGAGCATTTTTTCTTCCCATTTCTTTAAGTAAGCCGAACTCTGACTTACGTCACTGAAAATGCTTGATGCCCTTTCAACGTCTTCTAGTTCTATTTTTCCAGATTTTCTGAGTTTTGCAAATTCGTAAGCCGGTGCCAGCAGTTGGACAGCATATCTGAGACTCATTTTCTCTCCGATGTCTGTTAGCTTATCTACAGCTTCTTTTGAGAGAAAGACACCCATTTCAGCTGCCCTTATTTCTATAATTGTTCTAATTTCTTCTCTAGTGTATGGTTCTGTTGTAATTATCAGAAGTCTATCAAGCAAGTCTAGCGGAATGCCATGGGGGGCAACAACGTCTGTACCCCTTATCTTCGCAAAGCCCCTGTTCGATGCCAATATTATTATTGGAGCCATTTCGGATTCCATTGCTCGATTCATGAAAGCAAAAAGCTCTATGTCCATCATATGGGTTTCGTCGATGAACAAAACACCAGGTAAAAGTTCAGCTCTGCCCTCTTCAATCCATCTTCTAACTTGCTCATCGACGGCTTGTCGTACTTCGTTGTCTATTTCTCTGCTCGTACTGCTGAAAAGACTAAATATGCTTCTTTTTGCATTCGCCTCGTCAAGGTCGTGGAGTGTCAGAACATAAGTGAACTCTCTCTCTTTTTCAACCCTACCGGAAGGAACTGGGACGACTTCGTCTTCGCCTATGTCATACTTTTTTCTTGCTTTTTCGCTTTTTCCGAGTTTACTTACCCTGCCAGTTTCCTTGTCTATTATTATTACGTCTCCTATTTCAATTCCTTGATAAAGGAAGTTCAAAGCAACTCTTGTCCCAACACTGAAGCTTCTTTTCTCGTCTTTTGTTGCGAGCGTTAAGGTTGCCGACTCAGGTATTTTCTGCGTTGGATTGTATGGGTTTGGAACCATGTTGTAATCCAAACCAACGACTTCTCCTTCCAAAACCATTCTTCTTTCCTTTATTCTAACACCTATTGCTTTCCTCATTGCTTGGATTAACGCTTCTGTCTTCTTCATTTCGGCACTGTAAAACTCACTTGCAGAAACATGAACGAATGGTATATCCTTTCCAAGTTCCTTGCTTATCGCAACTGCTATAGCAGTCTTTCCAGTCCCGGGAGGTCCTGCGAGTAGAATTCCCCTTCCGGCCATTTTTCCTTCCTTTATAAGCCTTACAATTACTCCGGCTGCTTCTCTTGCCTTTTTTTGTCCGACAAGACCATCTGCAACTTCCTTAGCTCGCAGATTCTCATCGAGTCCCAAGCCACGGATATGAGAATGGGCACTAACTCTCTCAAACCTTCCGAGTTCCGTTATCATCAGAAAGAGTACTAGGAACTGATATATATCTCCCTCGGTTTGTGAGCTGCCGCCTTTAAAGGCTGGGTTTCCAGTGTTAAGGGAGGCTTTACGCTTAAAAATACTCGTTGACGTTTTATCCAATGCTAGGACTTTTGATTTATTCGGCCTGAATACCTTGTCTACAACGCATATCTGGACTTTTTTCTGCAAGTAAACTTCCCTCGGATCGTTTGGATATCCTATTCAGACTTTCTATTTATTTAAGCTTTTCTATATCCCCGCCCTTTAGGCGAGGTTTTCGGTTATAAAAAGGGCTTAAAAAATACTTCTTTCTGTAGTAGCAATCAAAAACTTTTCAGTTTTCAAGATCGAAGTGAAAATATGGTTATTGAGCATAATTTACTTTCTGAGCACCGACTTCTCAGCCTTTGCCAGATAAGACAGCCCGGAAATCGGCTTTAGCTGTGACAAAAAAGATGACAAGCCTCGTCCTTTCTAGGGGCGGGGTAAAAGCTTTAAAATCTCTGAATACTGCTCCCTGTGCGGGGATGCCCATAAAAATGGGCGAATCAAACGCGGCCTCTATAAGTGTCCCTGCACAGGAAAAGCCATAAATGCGGATTTAAATGGTGCAATAAATATCCTACATACCCCCGAGTCTGTGGTCTACCGCTGGACGAACGGAGCGGAGCGGTAAACCACAAACCCATGATCCGCCCTAAGGAAACCCTCGTCCTTTAGGGCGGGGGAGGTCAGATCAATTTAGTCTGGAAGTTGAAAGTCCAGTTCTTTTAGAAACTGAGGAGACTAGCACAAATTTTATAAAAATTGGTGCCCAGAAAAACCCAGAGCTTTAGCTCTGGGATGAATGGGCAAAGTTTAAATAGTTCTGCGTTGAAAAGGTCTTGGGGATGCCCCCTTGCAGAAAGAAGTCCAGATATGCGTTATAGGCAAGGTATTCAGGCCAAATAAATCAAAAGTCCTGGCTTTAAATAAAACGCTCAGCGAGTATTTCAAACTTGTAAAGTGGTATCTGGGCTG
>JAAOZI010000034.1 GCA_011605865.1 Archaeoglobales archaeon | reverse complement strand
CTTCGAAGCCGCCCACTTCGGAATCTTCGTGAAAGTTGCACCCATATCCACAAGCCCCTCCAGCTCGACAAAGACCCCACCACTATAAACCCTGAACTTTACACGAGTCTCGCCCACAGGCAACCAGCCGTTAAGAAATATCCCTTGGAACACAATAAATCTTTTCCAGATGTGACAAACTTTTCAAGTGATTTCTCCAACCTTCTCTATTAGTGGTTCCGCTTTATAAAGAAAAGGAAAAGTGCGAAGAGTCGAAGTTTTAGAAAGCAGTAGCAGATACAAAAACAAATAGAAACTCCTATATGAAATTTTTAAAATTCTTTGCACAGCTCTTCAATACAGTCTGGTTGCTCAGTATCTATACACTCACATGATAAGATAGAATCTTTTATTTTTATTAGGCATAAAGGCGTTGATTGATTAGTAATTTTTCTAATTTTTACAAAATCCTCGTCTCTCGTTATCAGAGTAGCTCTATAAACCTTAGCCGTGGCGAGTACTAGTAAATCTTGGTGACGCCGTTTTATTCCATCTAGGAGCTGGGAATCAGATGATCCTTGACTACAAATTCTCACGTACCAGCCAGCCGCTGTTTTTAATACCTTAACCGTCCAGTTGGGGACAATTTTATCTCCGGCGTCTCTAAGAGCCTCCTCTATGTACTTTAAAATTTGTACACATACCTTGATCTTCTTTTCACTTGTTAAGTGTCTTTCTAAAATTAGCCGAGAAAAAACCCTTGGAAATTCTACCCTAACAACGATCTCTGGAAATAAAAGGTTACAATCACTTAAAAGAATTAGCTTTTGGGCGAACACAGCTAATAATGCTTCTTCTGGATTCTTTTCGGCTCCAGCCAGCCCGATCACAAAATCAATCAAAATGTTTGTATCGACAACAAATGAGTAACTACTCTGAGTTGAAGACGACATCCTGAAAGCCCCAAGAATTAAGTAGCTCTGAGACAACTCTCATTCCAACTTCATAATGGTAAGATACTTTAAGAGCCCTAGCCCACTGTGAAGGGTTCTCCCATGGTTTCGTCACTGGAGCTCGTTTGGGAAGGTTCTCACGGGCACCA
Source organism: Archaeoglobales archaeon (assembly GCA_011605865.1). Taxonomy (GTDB): domain Archaea; phylum Halobacteriota; class Archaeoglobi; order Archaeoglobales; family Archaeoglobaceae; genus WYZ-LMO2. The sequence continues at coordinate 2,849 of JAAOZI010000034.1, read as the reverse complement.
TAAGCCGCTAAAGCAAAGGCTTCCAGCTTCTTGCCTTGCAGGAAGTATCCAAGACCAGCCACCACGTATGCCGCACCTGTCAAGGACGATCTAAGTAATGCATAAAGCATTATTGAAAGATCCAGAAACCATTTATCGCCAGAATGAAGATAAAACAGGTGTAAAATCCTTAGCATCTCAAACATCTCATCAAAAGTTTTCATTGAGACCTTTGCTATTTCTTCAAAATCCTCTACCAATTCTTTCTTCATTTTTTCCTCGAACGCTTTTTTAAGCTCCTTAAGCCTGTCTTGGTGCATCTCAACAATTTTCCCAATTAGGGCAAATGTCTCGCTAAGTTGACGCTTCTCAAAGGGAACCTCAAAAGCTTCCACAAACATTTCGCTAAGCTCCTGTAGAAAGTCTTTCCACAAACCTTGAAGAAAATCAATAGAGTTTTTTCTAATTTTTTCTCAGCGGCTTCTAACCTTTCCGTGTCCGTATCAAGGAGCTTTAAAAGCAGGGATGCCGATTTCTTGGTTCTCCTCATTACCATCACATATTAATAAATTTTTCCATTTTGTTTAATTTACAAGAATAAATATTTAAATATTTGCTCAACTTTCTTTTAATACTATTTTTGCAAAAATTTTTATTTTAAGAAAGAATTTGAGGACCAATTTTTATGATTTTTCATTTATCTTTTTACCTTAACACTTTTTCCTAGATTAGAAAAATAGTTATACCGGTCTCTACAAGCCGTTCAAGTTTGACAAAGATACGACCACTATAACTGTTGAAGTTCAGGTTAGTGTTTTCAATTGGAAACAGACACCAAAAGATTCTCCATAAATTACTATGAACCTTTTCCTGCCATCACAGATTTTTCAAGTGATTTCTCCACCTTCTCTATTAGTGGCTCCGCCATCGCCTCTGCAATGTTCTCGGAGGCGTTCCAAATCTCTATACCCACAATGTTCCCCTCCTCGTCGAGGTTCACAAAGATATCATCGTTCAATGGCCGAGTCTCGAGTGCCTTCTTGCCCGGGGCGACATCGATATAAAGTACATCGTTTCTTTTGTCGTAGCTCACCCTCATCTAATCTTACCCCTTCATCCTTTATTATATCCTATAGGTTTAATAAGAATTTATTCAGGAAAAGACTACACTTCATCCATTATCTCTAAAATTTTTCTTTTTAACTCCGGAAGATCCTCTTTAACAGTTCGCCACGTTAACTCCAAGTCCACGCTGAAATAAGCATGAATCAGTACATCACGCATTCCAGCAATCTTCCTCCAGGGCACCTCAGGATGCTTATTCTTAATATCGGGAGGTAGTAGCTTAACAGCTTCTCCTATAATTTCAAGCCTCCTAATAACGGCATCTTGTTTCTCAGAGGAAAGTAAAAAATCTTCGAAACTAGTGCCTTCAAGATACTTCTCAATGATTTCAATGCTCTCAATTATATGTCCGAGGAGTATTTTCGGGTCTTTCCTCATAGTATCCTCTTTTCCTCCTTAAGAACTCTTTCCCTAAGGAGTGGATGCAGGGAACCGTATGTAACAATGTCCACCCTTCTGCCGAGAACATCCTCTAGCTCAACCTTTAAGCCAGCCATGTCCAGTAGGCTCCTACCCTCCTCAAATTCGACAATAATATCCAAGTCGCTATCCTCCCTAGCCTCCCCACGAGCAAAAGACCCAAAAACGGCCGCTCTCCTCACACCATAGCGCCGCAATACTGGGACAATAATCTTCTTTATGTCCTCCATGTTTCCAAAGAAGTTACATTTGGAGATCCATATATGTTTTCTGCTAAACCGAGCAACCCACATCCCATCACTCGCCAAAACTTTATCCGAGAACCCTAAAAATCTCATCCTCCCGACAAGCTCATCACTAGACTCTATAGCTCCCTCTCATCTTCAAGAGGCTCATCTCGAACAAGGCTACCAAAGAAAGCTCAAAGCACGAGCGCGCGCTATATAAGTGTTTAGCAATAAGTTAGCTCGACAGGGCGCTAATAATTTAAAAGCTGTCTCAGCTTCTCGACAAACCTTTTTACGTCGCTAATGTTCCCCTCGACCATTTCTCGCGGAAGCCAGTTCTCATAGAAGTTCTGGTGAAGCATCCCGGCAGACTGCCAAAGCCTTCTCAGCTCCTCGTCCCCCGTCTCCTTGACGATCCTCGCGACCTCCCGATGCAGTTCACCGTGGCTCCTGAGCGTCCTCCCCTCCCTTGCCGCCACGGCTTTAACCATCTGGGCCGCGGAGCCCCAGGCCTTTTCGGACGCCTGCACATAGTCCCCCTTCCTTAGAAGCTCCTCCGCCTCCATGAGCTCCTTTTCCGACAACCTCAAATGCATCTCGACTTCTGATGCGGGGTCGATACGCTCACCAAACTTCTCCGACAAAACTTGAACCAAAAGCTCCTCCTCTGATGCTCCCGTCTTCTCGGACTTCTTTTTAAGCCTTTCAGCAATACGTTTAGGCAAAAACAGCTCTAACGAAACTACATTTTCCACAGTTATAGAAATATCGCTCCTACTTATAAAGCTTCAAGCGAATAAATCCCTGGGAACCACGACTACCTTCTGACGAAAAGCTTAACCTAGGAAAAAAGGCTACGAGAAGCAACTTTGTAAAGAGAAGGAAACCCGAAGGAGTCTTACTTTTCGTCCCAATTAAGCCACTTAATTCTGATCTAAGGACAGCGCTTGAACCCATTCCAGAACTTCGCATATCCAAGTTAGGGGTTAAGACTATAAGTCAGCCCCAGCAACGAGTTGATGTAATATGCAGAAGGAGATAATCAAGGTGCATAAAAGGGGAATCATCGTTATACCGAAGAGAATAAGAGAAATGCTT
>JAAOZI010000010.1 GCA_011605865.1 Archaeoglobales archaeon | reverse complement strand
GGGAGGAGTTGTGGGTGTTGGAGTTGCTGGAGGCTGTCCAGCGCACCCGAGGAATGCTATTACCAATACTAGCCCTAAACCCAAAACAACTTTTTTCGAATCCATAATATTGTTTATTATTTTCCATATTTAAAATTTTTGGTTTTTCCATATTTGAACAGAATTTATAAGAAATTGTCCGAAAACTCAGAAATTCAGTTCTGGATTAAAGGCCTCCAAAACTAGTAGATAGGCTGGAAAAGCGTAAAGTTCAAGCTTAAAGGCGAAATACTACGGTTTTGGTCGAGGGGCAGTTCGCCAAATCTCTGGAGCTAAAGGTCCAATTTTGGACCTCCTAATTTCAGATGGTGCAATTAAAACGCATTTTGAGACTATTAGAAGATTTAAATCGATAAACAGCGGGCCCGGCGGGATTTGAACCCGCGACCTGCAGCTTAGGAGGCTGCCGCCATATCCGTGCTAGGCTACGAGCCCCTTTAAAACAAAAAGTAGTTCAAGTTTTATGAGTGTTTTGGTTCTATACTGAGCTTGTATTCCAATATGGTGTAGGCTACATAGAGCAAAAGGAATGCGAAGATCATAATGGCTAAATTTGCCATCCACTCTTGAGAGAATTCCGATTCAAAGGGTCTTGGATGTAGTGGAGAGAAAAATCCGACCACGTAGCTAAACGGGACAGTTACAAATGCTATTATAAGGTATATGGAAGACACTCGGGCTCTGTCGCTTTCCACAACATTTCTTATGGAGAAATAGACTGCATAGACAAATAGAAGGAGTAGTACAACGATCTCCCTTATTTCGAACCAGTTGAAGTAGGCACCCCAAGTTACCTTAGCCCAAATTGCACCACTTATGAACGCTGCAGCGGCCATAGAAAATCCGTATTTTGCAGAAATGTATGCTAGAAGATCTTTTCTGGGATTCTCTTCCCGAAGGAACAGTATTGCGGACACGAATGAGACTGTAAATGCAAAATATGAAGTTATAGCCGAAGGGACATGGAAAAAGACTATTCTATAGCTTTCTATTTTTGCTGAAATTGTATAAGCGGTGTATGATCCATATAGGAGCAAGATTAACCCGATAGTCAGCAGCAATTTTGCAAATTTTTCCATAGAGTGAATTCGATAGGAGATTAAAAAGGTTTTTTAATCCCAGACTAATTTTTATTATGGGAATTAGAAATATCTTTATTTCCCTTTCAATCCTCTTCGTCCTTTCATGCTACTTCGGATACTTCTTTGCGGGGATTTTTCCAGATTATACAAAAAAGGAAATTGAGACGATCAGGGAATGGTTCGAAAATCTAAATCTAAGAGAAATACCTCCTATTACTGTTTTCGCTATTATATTACTGAACAACAGCATAAAATCATTTGTCGCTATGACATTGGGTGTTTTGCTGGGTATACCTCCTATTTTATTCGTTGCAATCAATGGGGCTGTGATAGGTATATTTGCCAAAGTTGTGGGGGATGAAATCGGAACCTTGACATTTCTTGCGAAAATACTTCCCCATGGCATAGTGGAAATTCCGGCAATAATAATAGCTTCGAGTTATGGTGTGTGGCTTGGTATACAGTTTGTAAAAGATAGAAAGAACATCGATAAGCACATGAGACACGCCACTAATAGATTTTTGAAAGTGGTCCTCCCAATGCTCACGGTTGCTGCAGTAATAGAGACCGTTATGATTTCTTTTATTCAAGCTTAATCTGCTTAAGTCCTTTCAGGTCGAATATATCTTTACCTTTCGCATAGATATCATCATCAATTCTGTAACCCTTGCTCGTTTCTCCCAGCTCTTCTGGTTTAAAGAATCTCCACTTCTTTCTTGGAAGTTTCAGGGCTATTATTTCCTCTGCTCCAAAAACTTCGGAAAATCTTCTTAGTTTTTCAATCTCTTCCTCGGTTAGATATAGTGGAAGAGAACTTCTCATCTTTACTTCAATTGCAAAAAACCTCTTTCCATCTCCCGCAACTATGTCGGGACATGGAAAGTGAGAAACTCCACTTCCTGCAACTCTTATGGCTGCAAAACCGTTTTTCCATAGCTCTTCAATTAGATCTCTTTCGAAACGGGAACCCTTTCTTTTCATCAGGCTTCAAGCTTTTTTTGTGGTTATCTATTTTACGATTGTAGAGAAAGTGAAATATACTTTGTTTGTCAATTCCTTGACATGAAGATAGGAGATGTTATGACTAGAAAAGTCGTTATGGTTGACTATAACACAAAAGTGAGGGAAGTATGTAGAATTATGGGGGAGAACAGAATTGGTAGCGTTATCGTATCCAAAGAGGGAAAACCATTTGGGATTTTTACAGAAAGAGATTTGCTATCTAAGGTTATGCTTTCAGGGAGTCTTGATGATGAGGTTGGTAAGCACTCTTCGTACCCTCTAATAGTTGTTTCTCCTGATTACGATGTTAGGGAAGCTGCGAAGATTATGGCGGACATAAAAATAAGGAGGCTTTTGGTAATGGAAGATGGCGAAATAAAGGGCATATTTACATCTTCTGATTTGGTTAGAGTTTTAGGAAGGTGAATCACAATGGAAATCGTGAGATGTGAAACCTGTAAGAGAGAACTTAATATTAAAGATAAGAATGAGGACTGGCGTGAGTGCTTCTTTTGTAAAAAACCGGTGTGCTTTGATGACCTTCACTATGTCGGAGTTTGGAAAAAGGGACTTTACAACGAATTCATAGAAGTTGTCCCAGTTTGCAAGAATTGCAGACCAAAGAAATGGAGGTAAATCGTGGAGTTCGAGCCTATTGTTTTTAAAGACAAAATTGGAAGAAATATATTGATAAGAGCATACGAGAAAAAAGACCGGGAAGTCCTAATAAATATGTACGAAAACTACAATCCCGAAGATCGCTCTTTGGGCTTACCACCTGTGGGCAGAAAGGCTATTGAGAGCTGGATCAGTTACCTTGAAGAAAAAGGTTTTTCAATTGTGGCCGAACATGAAGGCAAAATTGTTGGACATCTGGCAATAGTTGAAGATGGCAAAAATCCAGGAGTTGTCGATTTAGCAATTTATCTAACAAGAGAATACCAGAACCAGGGCATCGGAACGCAGATGGTGAAGGCGATCATCGATTTTGCTAAAAAGAAAGGCTACAAGAAGATAACTCTTGTCACGGATCGCCTCAACTGGAGAGCTATAAGAGTTTACAAGAAATGTGGTTTCCAGACAACTCTAGCGAGCTACGAACTTTACATGGAGCTGCCCTTGAATTGAAGGTTAAAGTTCTAAGTATTTTAAGAGTTCGTCTACACAGATGCTTTCTTCAACGAGTTCTCTCATTCTATAAAGTTTTTCCTTGCTCATCCTTATTCTGCCAAATTTTTCCTGTATTCTCGAGAGAGTGGTGGCAGTATCTTCTTTTGCCAGCAAAACAGCTATCTCTCTCTTTTCAGCAAGGCTCAACACGTGAGCAGGAGGTTCAAAATTGCCCGTGGCGATGATGCATTTTGCGCCGCTCTCTATTGCGAGAGTAATGAGGTCTCCGCGATCCCCACCGGTGATCAAAGCATAATTTCTTGCGGATCTCAGGTATGAAAGTGCCGTGTCTGTTTTCATGGCACCAACAAGAATCTGCTCGACGTTTTCATCTTTTTTCGGCCTAACCAAGTATTTCCCATTTATGACCTCTGCTATCTCGTTTACTTTCAGCCCTATGAGGGCGGGATCTCTTGGAATTGTACCAATCAAATCAAGATCGCGCTTTTTCAGTATATTTCTGGATATGAGATCGATATAGGTTTTTTTGTATCCGGTAACTTCGTTTAAAACGACTTTTTGGAGCCTATCCTCAAAGAAACGCTTTGCAGATATTAGTTCATCAACGAAAAAGTCACCGAACTTCGAAACCATCAGGACTTTGCAGTCGAGTGTTTTTGACATGTATACATCGCAGATCCCAACAGAGGTTCCTATGAGGTAGTTGGGTGCCCCCTCAATCAGAATTATGTCCTTTTCAGACTGGCCTTTCATTCTCTCAAGAACTAGATTTTTTAGCCTTTCTGGGTCTTCAGAAATTACAAAATCGATATAGGGACGGTCTAATACGATTGCACAGGCATCCTTAAGTCCTAGAACTTCTTCAGCCAACTTTGCATCCTCGTCGCATATTCTATTTCCCAGTCTTATTGGGTTGGTTCCCAGTATCTTGAAATATCCGACATCATAGCCTTTATCCTCTAGAATCAGGGCGAGCGACAACGCTACGCCACTCTTTCCTGAGAAGCTCTCCGTGGAGGATATCATTAGCTTTTTCATTTCTTCACCTCCAATAGCATTCGAAAATCAACTGCAATGCAACCTTTTTCAAAAACCTTCAGAGGATTAATCTCCATCTCTGCAATCGGATAATCCATACTTAACTGAGTGAACCTAACAATAGTTTCGGCCAATGAGTTTAGATCGTACATCTTTTCCCCCCTTATGCCCTTCAAGAGGGCAAAGGATTTAACGCTTTTTATCATGTCCAACGCATCCTCAAAGCTAAGTGGAGCAATTCTGAATGCAACATCCTTGAATACTTCTACATAGATTCCGCCAAGCCCGAACATGATAACTTCACCGAACTGGGGATCCTTTTTCATACCCAAGATCACTTCCCTGCCACCTTTGACCATCTTTTGCACTAGGATCCCCTCAATCCGGGCACTGGGCATATAGTTCTCGACTCTCGTGATTATTTCGTAAAAACTGCTCTTAACTTCACCCTTTTCCACATCGAGCTTGATTGCCCCGATGTCGCTTTTGTGGATCACGTCTGGCGAGACAATTTTCATTGCAACGGGATAGCCGATACTTTCAGCAATTTTTTCCGCTTCGTCAGCACTTTTTGCCATTCCCCAAGGAGCAGTGTTAATACCGTAGCATTCAAGCAATTTCATGCCCTCAACTCCAACGAATCTCGACTCCAACTTCATAAGCTCCTCAAAAATACTGTCAGCCTCTTTTTTGTTAACTTCGAATTTTTTGATCTCTTTTTTGCTGAAATCGAATTTTGCATACTGATCTACTGCAGAAATAGCTTTAACAGCTCTTGTGGGGTCGAAAAAGTTTGGAATACGATTTTTTATTAATCTCTCTTCACATGATTCGTCAATACCCATAAAACAGCAGAAAACTGGTTTTTCAACCGAAAGAACTTTTTCGACAGCTTTGTTAAAATCTATCTGTGCTGTTGGAGCGAGAATAGCTAGAATTGTGCCCACTTCTTTATCCTCAGAAATTACTTCGATGGCTCTGGAGAACCTTTCTGTGTCTGCATCTCCTAAGATATCAACAGGATTGTAGAAGTTCGCTGAGGGAGGCAAGAATTTCTTAAGGGCTTCTATCGTCTCGGAAGAAAGCGGTGCTAGCTTTAGACCATGAATTTCAACTGCATCCGAGGCCATAACTCCCGGTCCTCCCGAATTCGTAATGATCGCGACGCTTCCTGCTTTTCTGTTCTTTGAAAGTGCTAGGGCGAAATCAAATAACTCTTCAACAGTTTCTGCTACAATAATCCCGCTTTGTCGAAAAGCAGCTTTATAAACCTCATAGCTCCCTGCAAGACTTCCTGTATGGCTAGAAGCAGCTTTAGCACCGCTTTCGGTTTTTCCGGCCTTCATAATAACTATTGGTTTTTGCTTTGAAACCTTCTTTGCAGTTTCCATGAACCTTCGGCCGTCTTGAATGCCCTCTAAGTAAAGCATAACAACATTCGTAGCAGAATCCTCCGCAAGGTAATTTAGGAAGTCTGCTTCACTTAAAACCGCTTTGTTTCCCAAACTAACTATCTTGCTAAAGCCAAATTTAGTCTTTTGAGCCCAGAGGATCACAGCCAAGATAAAGGCGCCAGACTGACTTAGAAATGCGACATCTCCGAATTTTGGAGATACAACGCTGAAAGTAGCGTTAAGGCCGATTTCTGCATTGATCATTCCTAAACAGTTTGGTCCGAGCAGGTTAATTCCAAATTTATTTGCGATTTGAATGAGATTATATTCTAACTTGGCCCCTTCGGTTCCGACCTCTCTAAACCCTCCGGAGATCACGATGACATTTTTCACTCCTTTTAGGCCGCACTCTTCAACAGCAGACGCTACAAATTTAGCCGGAATTGCGATAATCGCAAGGTCAACAGTTTCTGGCAAGGCCAAAATCGATGGATAGCATTCAAACCCCTCAATCTCGGAGTACTTTGGATTTACAGCATAAATTCTTCCTCTGAAATTCTTCAGGTTTTTCAGGATTACATTTCCGACCTTTCCCTTCTCAGCGGATGCTCCAACTAGAGCAATGCTGGAGGGGTAGAAAAAAAGATCGCATCAAAACTGGAAATAGGGAATGATTTTAAATATCTTGCGCTAATTTATTTCGAATTCTTTTTATAAAAACAAAAATGTCCAAATTAGAAATTTGGCAGTTTATAAAAATGGGTGCCCAGAAAACCCAGAGCTTTAGCTCTGGGATGGACGGGCAAGGTTTGAATAGTTCTGTGTTGAAAAAGCCTTGGGGACGCTTTTGAACCGGCAGATGAGGGGAAGGGTGCAAAGCATCCCTTAACGCCGGGAGCTCCCGAGTTTAGTCGTGGGG
>JAAOZI010000015.1 GCA_011605865.1 Archaeoglobales archaeon | reverse complement strand
TCTTCTTGGCGTACTCGACGAGAAAACATATCACCGCGGATGGGTCTGGAGTGTATATGCACACCTTATTGCCTGTAGGCACTGCCTTGACCACGTTTGGGTTTTCGGAAAATATCCCTGCTTCTACGGTCTTGTTGAAAGCCACTTCGATGTACTGGAGGTCCATGCTCTGAGCCCTTAGGTTTTCGGGAGTATCTATAGCCGCGATCTTGCCATGGTTTATTATTGCTATTCTGTGGCAAAGCTGGTTTGCTTCCTCCATGTTGTGGGTTGATAGAAAAACAGTTTTTCCTTCCCCGTTGTACTGGACTATTTTTTCCCGCAGGAGTCTTGCACTCTCAACATCAAGCCCTGAAGTGGGTTCGTCAAGGAAAAGTACTTTCGGATCGTTAACCAATGCCATGCACAACAAAAGCCTCTGTTTCATGCCTTTAGAAAGGAATTTGACGAGTTTGTCTCTAACATCGTACAATCCAAACTCCTTTAAAAGTTTTGTGGCATTCTCTTTAATTTTTTTTACCGGAAGGCCATATAGTTTGCCTATCAACATCAGGTTTTCCCAAACGGTGAGATCCACATAAGCGTTTGAGACTTCTGGAACCACTCCGATGCGTTTCTTCACTTCTATAGGATTTTTCAAAACATCGTAGCCTGCAACGAATGCTTTGCCCCCATCAGGCTTTATGAGAGTGGTTAAAATCCTGATAGTTGTTGTCTTTCCAGCTCCGTTTGGTCCGAGAAAACCAAAAATTTCACCTTCTTTAACTTCAAAGCTTATACGATTCACTGCGGTAAAATTTCCATAAAGCTTCGTTAAATCCCGAACCTCGATCGCGTATCCCATATACAACGCTCACCTTTTTCCAAAATTTTCATAGTAGAAGCTTAAAAGGTCTTCAAACAGCTTCTTACGCTTGATCATGGATTCCAGTCCTGTTTTTAGTGCTTCAACGCCTTTGTTTGTCAGCCTATAAACGCGCCTTTCAGGAGCTCCTTCGACTTTTTTCCATTTCGACTCTACTAACCCGCGCTCTTCCATCCTTCTTAGAAGTGTATAAACCGAGCCAGTATCAAGCTTGTGGCATCCGCAACTTCTTTCCTCGATCTCCTTTAGTAGCTGATAGCCGTGCATGGGTTTTTCGTATAAAATCCGCATTATTAGGAACTGTATCCACCCTCTTTCCGGATACTCATGCCAGCATCCACAATTTCCCGTTTCACACATCAAAAATCTAACACTGTTAGATATATAAGTGTTATGCTCTAAAAATAATGACAAACTGATTACCCTAAACCTCTTTTAATGTTTTTTGAATGCCAAAAATTTTTTAACATACTCTTCTGCGTGCAGATATGCCACAATAAGAATCGGCTGTATCAAAGGCACCAGCGCCGGTGTCAGAGCTGATTTAGGGCCCAGAGCGGAAACCGCAATTGCAGCCGCAACAGACTGGTTTTTTGTGATGGAAATCAGCGCTACAGCCTGGTGATCTTCGTAGGATATGCGAAGAATCCTGTTGAGAATCAAGGAGAAAGAAAGCAAACCCAGAATTACGATTGCCTGATATGCTAGGATTAGCACTGAAACTGCAGAATTCGTAATTATGTTCAAGTACTGATTAAACACAAGCACAAAGACCAGCGCAAGCATCGAGAGCATGGTTGCAAGCGAAAGATATGACCTCAAGTTTTTGTCCACATAAGACGGTCCCCTTTTCCTTGCAATCGCGTACCTTGTAAGCTGGCCGGCAACAAGCGGAAGGATCAAAACTTCGAGAAGAGATGCTATTATGGGCTCCACCAAAAGAGGGACGGCTGTGTTAGTGCAGTAGATGCCTATGATTGCAGGAATTGCTGGTATTCCCACAAAAAGGAATAATATTGCCAGTGCAGTGGCCAGCTCTATATTCCCCCCGCAATGAGCACGTATCCCAGAGAGGCGCTTGATGCGGGAACTGTATTAGCAACAACATACCCGACTCCCACATAGGGATCGCCCAAGGTTGATGCCATTAAAAAGGCCAGCAGGAGAGAGAACAAATATGTAGAACACCGAGAGCAAGATCTGTCTCCATGATCTGAAGCTCTTTAAAAGTGAATCTGTTCTGAGTTGCACCATCGACGGATATATGGTCAAAATTGCCAGAGCTACTACCAAATTCGAGATTGCGGCTTTGTTGGATACTGCGAAGGCGTTGAAAAAGAAGCCTGCTAATAATGCAAGGATTGCGGAAAGGAAGGTGTACACTATTAAGTATTTCTAACATGGTCTGCAAGCCACAGAAGATATCATCTCCGAGATTGCGATCAGAAATATTCCAAAAGCGTGCGCCGCAAAGCAGAACGGGCAGAAGTAGCTGTTAAGGACGGCATAAGTTGCCAGAAAAGCAACACCGTAGAGCCCCGAAAAACTCCACAATTTCACAAAGGCTCTGGGGATTCTACCTGAAAAAACTACTAACGCAAACGCAAACCAGCAGAAACCGAAAAGCGCGGGGAGATACGAGGGGAGAGAGAAAACCCAGATTGAAACACATACCGGGCAGGCCGGGATGAACTCAGAAATCAGAAGATATCCGGAGTCTATGATACCAAGAATTGCGATGGATACTGCCAGAATCCTCGCAGATTTCATTTAAACACCTCGATTGCGCGCATCACTTCATTTGAGCCCACATAGATCTTTGTCTCGTTGTTAATATGATCATCGTCGGGACATATTTCAAACCAAACTGCTCTGCAATTCTGCTGCATTCTCCTCCCATACTTTCGACATTGCAGAAGGTTATGCTGCCTTCTTTGCAATCTCCTCGACATAGGGCTTGACTTCCTGGCAGTAAGGGCAGTAATCGCTAAAGAAAAAATAAATTTTGGAATTTTCAGCGGAGATTGCTATAGGAGGATAAACAAGGCTCCCCAAAACGGCTGTAAGGATTCCGGCCAAAGCCACATTGCATAGGCTAGTGTGCGGTCTCATGCGACGATTCCCTGCCAGATGAACTTGAGCGACACGTATAGGAACACGAAGCCAAATATCGTCTTTATAGCCCACGAAGGAACTACTTTGACCAGTCTTGCACCTATCTGAGCTCCGATAATCGTCCCAATACCGAGGCAGAGAGCTGCAATGACGTCAACAAGCCCCTGATACAACTTGAACGCTCCGCTCACAACGGCCATGCTTATGAAGGACGCAAGCGAGGTGCCCACAGCAATCTTCACAGCGGAACCGAGGAGATAGATAAAGGACGGAACAAGAGCATAACCACCGCCAAGTCCAACTATCCCCGTGATTATTCCGATAAAAAAGCCTATCGTTCCCTTAGAGGATTTTGAGCCAGGAACCTGGTTTCCTGTCCTTTCCGGCATCTTCCTCTTGACTATTCCCTCGTATACCATCCTAAGGGCAACGTACAGAAATGCAAAACCTAGGATCAGATTTAGAAGCCAGAGCTGATCTGCGATGTGAAAGAAGATTATACTTCCAACAGCTGCGCCAATTGCACCGCTCACAGCGACAATCTTTGCTGTTGAGTAGTCTACGTTCTTCATTCTTATGTGCCCGATCGCTCCAGAGGTTGCCGTAAGAATTACTGCCGTTATCGTTGTGCCAATTGCGATGGCCAGAGGATAGTTGAATATGAACGTGAGCGACGGCAACATTATTACGCAACCTCCAATGCCGAGCAGGCCACCCAAGCTTCCGGCTATCAGACCGGTTATGAAAAGAAGGATTGCAGTTATCGCGTCCATTTTCATCACCTTTTCGATCCATTACTTTTCACCTTTTTCGCCCGTCAGAAACTCAAGCGCAGGTGTTGCAGTTGCAAAGATCGTCGAAGCCAATGCAAACCTTGCAATGAGCAGGGTTTCAGCAATTTCTCTGTCGCTGACCCCAGCTTTTCTGGCTATTTTCGCGAACATCTCTGTGCATGTCTCGCTCCCATAAGCCGCTGCTGCGGCGAGCATTATCAAATGCTTGTACTTCGCTGGAATGCTCGGAAGCTCCATCACAAACTTCCGCTCATTTATTTGTCTTTCAAGCCATTCCGGGCATATTTTCGCAAACAAAACCTGTGGGCGCGGTTTTTCTCCAATTATTTCCTCCATCTTTTTCAAAATTTCCTCAACTTCCATTTCAATCACCTCCCAAATAGCTCCTATAAACTCTTTTCCCCCTAACAGCCTTCATAGCTTTCTTAGATAGCTGCTCAAGCGAATCCGAAATTTCTAGCATAAGTCTAGCCGGAATTCCCATGAACATGTGCTCTGCTGGGGTGTCTGTTGCTTCTCTACATCCGTAACAGCCGGGGCTGATGTTGATATCGCCACTGAGATAGGGAACAACAGTTACGTCGACGCAGCAGCACTGGAAGATCGAGAAGTTGAAGCTCAACCTTCCCCCTTCTCTGAAGTTCCTTGCAAGGCAGAGCCACATGATCTGCTCCGGAAAACCTTCGACTACAACAACATCGGGTTTGAATTCAAACTTCCCAAGAGGTCCTGCAACAACCGCTTTGGTTTCGCCGAGCTTTATTCTAGGTATCATGCTCATCGTTTTTGCTCCTGCCTCTTTCGTCATGAAAAGGCCAAGAGAGACAAGCATTTCCCCGCTTGCAATTCTCTCTGGCAATGGAGCAAATCCCAGCGCAGATCTGGCTGCGGGACATGTTAAGTCTTCTGCTGTTAGCTTTAACGTTTTTCCCCTTCTGGCAAGCATCAGCAGCTGGCAGTACCTAGACTTCTTTTCAGGCGATGGGATCTTCGGAATCTCCTCACCCGATCTCACGATCTTCATCAGCTATCAGCGGGGAATCGAGCCCGAGAATGCTCTCGACTTTTTCACTTAAACTCTTTATCTCTATATCCATATTCTATTGCAAATCGTAAGATATATATAACTTATGATTTCAATTTGTAACCATGGACGAATTGGACAAGAAAATTATAGCGATTCTCCAGAAAGACGGTCGGGCTCCGCTGACACAAATAGGCAAGAAACTGGGACTATCGCATGTGGCTGTTGGCAAAAGGATTGAAAGACTTTGCAGAGATCTTATTAAAGTCTCCGCTGGTTTAAATGCGGAAAAAATGGGCTTTCGAGTTGCGATAGTAAATGCTGAGGTGGAAAGCCCCGAAATTCTACAAGAGTTGCTCGAAAAATTCTCAAAATGTCCGAGAATCGTCTTCCTTACGACTACAACTGGAGCTTACAATCTGATGAGCATCATGGTCGCTGAAGATGCTGATACGTTAAATGCAATACTCCAAATCTGCTCGGTGAGGTCGCAGAAGGGGATAAGGCGTTCTGAGGCCATAGTTGGCGAGGCACCAAAGGTTCCGAAGTACCTCCCGATACCCATAGCAGATAAAAAAAATGAGGATGCACCTTGTGAGATAAACTGCGGAAAATGCCCTCGTTACGGGGAAAAGAAGTGCCTTGGATGTCCTGCGACTGTTTACTACCGCGGTCCTCTTTAATTCAATCCGCTGGTGATTATTTTTTGTTCTTGGAAGCGTTTTTTCTGAGCTATATGCGGATCGCGCAGAAAAAGCAGAATAATTGTCGAAACTATTAACGGTACGAAGAGCATAATGGAGAAAACGTAATGCATACTGTCTAGGAAACCTTCTGTCATTAAGGCAAGTGGAAGCTGATTAAACCTTGCAATTGATGCGAGAAAACTCATTGTCCCGGGATCTGGAACTTGATTTCCGTAGTTCGGAATCCATTCGCTCATCTTGGCTGTGAGAAGAACACCTCCAACAGCCACTCCAAGAGTTTGACCAACAGTATTCATAAGCCTAAGAACTCCGTTGGCCATTCCGGCCTTCTCTATCGGAACCGAGCTGAGAATTACGTTCATCGATGGCGACATTAGCATCCCCATTCCAATTCCCATCGGAACTGTGAGCATGAAAAATTCCCAGAATCCGATATTTACATCGACATGGCTCAAGTTGAACAAGCCGAGGGAATAAAGGGCAGCTCCAAATGCCATCATATATTTTGGATTCATCCTGTCACTAATCCTTCCAGCAATCGGAGCAACTATAGAATTCATTAGGGGCATTGCAATCAACCAGTATCCCGCTTCTTCGGCGCTTAAGAATTTTAGACCCTGAAGAAAGTACGGAAGCACGAACAAGGAAGCTGAAATTCCGAAAAATAGGATAGAAGTTGCTGCTATACAAACACTAAAGTTTCGAATTTTGAACAAATTTAGGTCGATCAGAGGTTTATCGTAATTCATTTCGCGGAAAATGAAAGCAAGGATATATGGCGCTGATATAAGGAAGCATGCTATCGTCTTCTCGTCTCGCCATCCCCAGTTCTGTCCCTCGATTATGCCGAGAGTTAGTGTAAAAATTGCAACTCCAAAAACTGCGACGCTCGGCAGATCAAGGGCCATTTTCTCTCTTGCGCCCAAGGGTGGCAGAAGTAGCAGCGCTCCAAAAATCGCGAATATTCCGACTGGAACATTAATGTAGAATACCCAGTGCCAACTCATGTGAGTTGTAAACCATCCACCAATTATTGGTCCCAACGTAAAGCTTGAGGCCATAAGTATCGCGTTCAGTCCCATAACCTCCCCACGTCTACCTGGTGGAAACAGTTCAGCAGCGATTGCAAGGGTGTTGCCGCTAAGAATCGTCCCACCTACAGCCTGGAGGATGCGAAAAACAATCAAAGATTCGACATTCCAAGATTGGGCACAAAGAAAACTGCTTACTGTGAATATGGCCATTCCTACGATGAAAAATTTGTCCCTTCTTATCATGTCCCCCAGCCTTCCTGAAATTGCTAGGAGAACGGCCATAGTGAGTGTGTAGGCATTCACGATCCATTGCAGATCAGTCATTGTAGCTCCAAAATCTTTTGCTATCTGTGGTAGGGCAACATTTAGAACACTAATGTCCAGCAGTACCATGAAAAGCCCAGCGCTGACAGGAAGAAATGCAAGCCAACTTTTTATGAGGCTCATTTTTTCCTCCTTTTTGCGAACTTTAAAGTCAGAATAATTCCGATTGCAAAGAGTGCTATAACTGTAATTGTGAGAGCATTTAAAATGGGTCTCTCTCTGACTGCTATTGAGATCGTTATCGGACTTGAATCTTTAAGATAGCCTTCCTCATCTTCGTATCGGATTTTCAAAGTCGCTGGATAATAGCCGCTTCCGGCATCCTTATCGGCCTTTAACTTGAAATTTGCAACAGCAACTTCCCCAGCTGGAACAGAGCCTACAAAATACACCCCCGATTGTGATTGACCGATAAGCCCACTCCAGGAACCTGCTCCTGAAATAGAGAGGGGTGGAGAAACCGAAAGCTCCACGACTACATTTTTCGCGTAGTTTCCAGAGTTTCTGAAAGTAACCCTGATCTCGTTACTTGAATCTGGATATAGCTCACCTGAAACAGAAAGAATTTCAAATTTTGCAGTCTTGGCTGAAATTGGAATCGAAAAGCTTTGAACTGTTATCAGATCTCTTGCATCTCCAACTCTAAACCTCTCGATTAAATAGAGCTTTGCCTCAGCACTCACGGACTCTGATATCGCTCTAAATTTCACGCTTCTCTCCTCTCCGGGCTTGAGCTCGTCAATATATGCAACTGAGCTCGTCGGTATTATGTTCGGTGGTGTTGAAATAAAAAGCTCTATTTCGCTAATCGTGAAATTGTTCGGATTTCTTATGGTTAAATCTAAATCTCCGCTAACTCCCAGAGCAACATTGGAATGCACCTCCTTTATTTCGAGCGGAGAACTCATAACTGCTATATCAATACAATCGCTTTCGGTTATTTCATCTTCCCCAAACTCATTTTTGTATAAGATGGAAATCTTCCCGCAGTAATTTGAAGGCGGTGCGGAAGAATAAACGTAAAACTTCAGTTCAACTCCTTCCCCAGTATTGAGATCTCCGAGGAATTGAGAGTTCTCCGTTTTAAGCAAGGGAGTTTCAAAGCTAAGTAAGGCTCTCGCTTCTTTTAAATGATCCAGAATCTTAATCTTTGCAAAAACGGCTCCCCTTCCCTGAACTGCAATCATCTGCGATTGAGTTTGATTTCCGTAAGGGCTTGAGGTTCTGTATGTCTGCGGAATTATTTTCTGCTCTGAGATTAGGCTTTTTACTTCTTCGACAATAAAAGATGTATGATTCTCGATTTTTAGGCCTATATACTTTGAAACCCTTGCATTGTCCGCTGTTAGGATCAGTTGAACTGGATACATCTGCATTTCGGCATTTTTTGCAACTCGAAGTCTAAAAATTGCTTTAGCTCTCTCTCCTGGATTTATAGTGCCTAAAAAGGCTGAAGATGCTTTTGCATCTGCAAAAAATGGTGGAGTTGCATTCAAAAGTAATGTAGCATTTTTCAGCTGGTATAAGCCAGAATTTTCAATTTCAATCTCTAATCTACCCTCTTTGCCCTCTTTAAGATCGTATCTAAGCGAAGTGATCTGGAAGTCGTAATCTTTACCTTCGACTTTAACTTTCCCGTATACTGTTTTTTCGCAACTGGAGTACACTAGGCTATTTGTTTGAAGCTCTATTTTTGTATAGTGAACTTCTATTGGGAACTCGTATTCCCCTGGAAGAGCAGACTCGTCAACTTTTATCTTAATTTGAACACTCTTAGGAATGCCACTAGGCATGTCGCCGAGAATATGCTCTATGGACTCAACTTCTATGGGATAATTGTTTTTTGGTTCAATTCTTACATTTTTCGCAGTTGCAAGTGCTGGTAGCAAGCTTGAGAGATTTTCATCAAGCGGGAAACTCGAACCGGTCACAACTTCACTTTGAATTACGAGTGTCGTTATTTTTTCATCTCCCGGTGGAATCTTTTCTGGAATAACGGCATAGAAATTAAAATCTATGCTATATGCTAGAGCTGGAGTCAGGAAAATTAAAAGTAAGCAGATTTCGAATTTAATTCCCATGCAAAAAGGGAAAAGATAATGTTTATAAGTTTATCGGAATCCGATACAAATAAGTTGGATGCTCATGTTGAAGGTCTTTTGGTTCTCTGGGCTTCAAATTCTTGTATCTAGCTTGATGACTTGTTCAGGTGGTCACTTGAAAGCAAAGTCTCCAAATTTGGCTAACTCTGTTGACACTCTCCACGACTAAAGCCGGGAGATTCTTGCTTCTAAGGCTCTCATCGGTAGGTTGTTCACAGCCCTTTTAGGCTCCCACCTCATCCCGTTCACCTTAGAAGCAAGGGGTGTGCTACCTCCATGGAGGTAGCCTATGTTCAGGACCCCTTCTGATTATGTAGCTGAAGCTCCAGAAGTTGTTTATCATCGCGTTGCTCTTTTTTATTATCTGCTGGGCATTGCGGAGCTATCAATGGGGCGTATTTTTTTAGAGATGCTTTGGACACTCGAAACGCCTGTAGCGTATGTATGCCTGCCTCCTTTCAAAGTTCAGCTCATTGTACAGCTTGGCGCAGCTGTCAGTGAGTTTCCATAGGGCAGGGCAGTCTTCGATTATGAAAGTGTTCGTTCTCGACAATTCATCCCACGGTTAAAACCGTAGGCTTTCTTGTCGATTTTCATGTAATCAGCAATCTCTTTCAAAGCGTGTTCGAGCACTTTCTCTGCCTCGTCTTTTGACGTTTTTGCCAATTCAAAAAGAGACTCGATAAATTTATACCAATTTCTGAGTCTAGAAAGCTGAATAAGGATATCTTTTCTGGTAATAATAAATTTAGAAAACTCCTCAAGTTCATCTGAATTCAAAATCCCAAATCGGCTTAGAAGTTCTAGTTTTTTTAGGATAACTTCCCTTTCTTTAATCTCAAATTCTCTTAAAAATTCTTTTCCCCTATCTGTAAGTGAATAAATTCTTTTTCTTCCGTCTTTTCTTGCTTTGATTAATTCTCTGCTCTCGAGCTCTTTCAGAATCGGGTATACCGAGCCCGGAGAAGGTCTTTGAAAGCCTTGTTCGAATTTTCTGATCAATTCATAACCACTAGCCTCTTTTTTTTCCAGTTCTTTTAAGATTAACAGCTTCAGGTAACCTTTTATCACAACTCTACTTCTCGTTAAAATATAAAAATTTCATCCAAGTATTTTCTGACCATCTGTTTCTCTAAAGGCGAAATTTTCCTTTTCATTTCAGTATTAAAAATCCTTTTCATTAGCCCCGGAGGGATTCGAACCCTCGTCGCCGGCTCCAAAGGCCGGCAGGATTGACCACTACCCCACGGGGCTTACGCTTAGTTGGTATTAGGATTGATTAATTTTACTTTCCTTGACTAACAATATGCATATTAGTGAAATGAAAGAAGCTACTAGACAAAACTCGAAAGACAGTTGATAGGCTTCGACGGGATATCCCCCATTAACTTTACCAATCGAGTCCATAAGGTATCCCATAATCGTTTGAAAGATTCCTGCTCCTATAAACGGGAAAACATTAATGAGACTAACTGCTAATCCTGTCATTCTTAATGGAAATAACTCCTTGACAATGGCATACGCGATAGGTCCTCCGCTCGAGAATAGACCAAGACCGAAGGAAATAAGGCTTATTTCTGTAAGATTTAGTTTTTCTGGAAACAAAACAAGGGGAAACCATAGAATTAGGAATCCGAGTCCGCAGAGGACTAGTACTATCTTTCTTTGGCTAATAATATCAGAGATTCTACCAAGTATGGGCGCGCCGAGAATGCTACCTATCCCAAAGATCATCAGAACCGTCCCAGCCATGGGCTTACTCATTTTGTGAACGTCTATTAAGAAAGGCCCGCCCCATAAACCTTGGAATCCCATAACTGCTCCGTATCTAAGTAATGATGAAATTGCGAGAAGCCAGAGAGAGGAATTATACAGAAGAAGTTTTAGATCCCCCCTCTTAAGTCCCTCTCTTTTAAAATCTGGCGGTGAATCTGCCACAAAAAAAGCGGACATCGCAAGGAGGATAGCTGTGATAATTCCAATAGTGGCAAAAGTTATTCTCCAGCCGACTTTCTCGATTGAAACGGCAAGTGGAAAAGACGAGAAAATAGCCCCCAAGTTTCCGACTGCAAACAAGATGCCCATTGCGGTTGCAAACTCGTTATGCTTAAACCAGATTGATATTACCTTGACAGTTGGAATGTAGATACCTGAAACTCCTATGCCTATTAAAAGTCTTGATAGTATCACAATCTCATAGCTTGGAGAGAAAGCGAAAAGGAAAACTCCGATAAGTGAGACTAGGGTGAAGATCAGAACCGTTTTCTTTGCTCCTTTTGTATCGCTTAGAACCCCAACTGGAACCTGAAGAACAGCATAAGGATAAAAGTAGAGAGAAGAGAAGATTCCGATGGCTAAAGCCGAGATTCCGAACTCTCTCATTAGGTCATTGGCAATAACCGCCGGAGATGTTCTGTGGAAATAAACAAAGAAGTATATGCTTGAGAGAATTACAAAAATCAACCATTTATTTGATTTCAAATCTGAGAAGCGCACCGATACCACCTAACTTTGAGATTATCTCTCCAGGCTCAAATTCGGAGCTTAGTATTATCACTTTTCCGCCCATAGTTCTGACACTCTCAATGAATCCATCAATATCCCATTTTTCTCTCTCCCTTAGAAGGTAATCGTCCGAGACCAGAAGCGTCTCTATTGCCCCGTATTCGTGGGCTTTTTTTACGTCTTCGATTCCATAGGCGACTCTTTCTCCTTTTGAAACTCTTTTTAGAAACAAATCTACCATTTCTGCTTCTTCTGCAAGCCTTAATTGACCTATGAGCTTATCTATCTCTCTTCTTTTTAGAACTTCGATGAATCCTCTTTTTCCAATCCCGGCTGTATCTACGATGACGGCCTTTCTAGCAATTTCTGGATTTTTCGAAGAGATAAAATTGTAAAAGTCCTTTTTTGCGAAACCCGAACCAGCTATTACTAAGAAGCGAAAGTTCAGATTTTTAATTTTTTCCAGAACCTCTGAGAAAAATTCTTCTCTTTCACTGCTATATCCTTTTGAGTAACTTCTACTTTCTTCGAATATCTCCTCAATCCCCCACTGGCGAAGTACACCAGCAATAGCTTCACCCTCTTCAATCGTTAGTATAACTATTTCCGGTCTTTTAGAATTTTCAACGGCCTCTTTAAGTCTTTCAAGTTGTTCTTTTCTCCACTTTTTTATTATGCTCAGTTCCCTGCCCACTGTTATATTTAGAGTATGAAAGCCGGAAGCTTCAATTCCAGCAAAGATTTTTCCAATTATTCTTAGCCTGTTAGCAAACTTGTGAAACTCAACTTTTTCAACTTCAATACCTACTCGGACAATCATGAACTCTTTGTCGCTCCTGAGCTTATCATCGCTTTGAGTTGTCCTCTTTGTGATGGAGAAAACTTTATCACCTTTTTCGATCAAGAATCTGAGATGCCAAAGATCTTCAATCGTTTCTGGAATCAATTTGATTTCTCCTTCGCTGTTTTGAATATTCTCCTCAATTATCTGCACAGAAAAAGTATGTCTCGATTTTTAAACCCTCACTGATTAAACATCGAAAAGTTTTGTTGTTATTTAAATGCGAAATCCATTTTGCAAAAATGGTAAATTTAAGAAATTCGTTATATAACTTTTTGCGCTTTTAGGAAAGACTTAAAAGATAAGTGATATTGAAAAAATCATGGTTGAGTTTGTTAGATATGGAGGTGGATGAATGAGGGATGTATACCTAGTTGGCTTTTTGAGAACGCCTTTTTCTAGAAGTCGACCCAAAGAGCCTCAGAGAGACGTTTTTCACATGATCCGTGGAGACGAGTTAATGGCAGCAGTTCTCGACAAACTACCCGAAAAAATCGGGATTAGAAAAGAGGATGTTGATAGAATTCTTGTTGGATGTGCTTTTCCTGTTTGGGAGAATTGGGCATATGGTGGTAAATCGCCTGCATTACTCGCTAGGTATCCCGTTGAAGTTTCAACAACCCTTATGGACATGCAGTGCGCTTCCTCGATAATAACTGCGATGTATGCTTATCTTGAAATTGCGAGCGGAATTGCGGACGTTGTCATCGCTGGTGGATACGAACACATGACAAGAGTCCCGATGGGAGCAGATAACCCCTACGTCAAAAGAAATGAAAAACTCCTGAGTGATGAATACAAGGATTACGACATGGCTGTGGGGTTTGTAATGGGCCTAACTGCAGAAAAACTTTTTGAGGAAGCAAAAGAAAAGTTTGGAATAACGAAGAGGGATATGGACGAATGGGGAGTAAGGAGCCATAGACTTGCGGCCAAGGCTTTGAATGAGGGATATTTTAGAGGGGAGATACTTCCAATTGAAGCACCTCAGGCTGATGGAAAGAGAATGATCGTGGAGCACGATCAATCTATAAGGCCGGATACAACACTAGAGGCTGTTGAAAAACTTCCCCCTGCTTTTAAGCCTGGAGGAGCGATAACTGCCGGTAATTCCTCTCCATTGAATGCCGGAGCGAGTGCGATAATGTTAATGAGCAGAGAAAAAGTAAAAGAGCTTGGAGTTGAGCCCATAGCAAAATTCAGAGCTTTTGGTTATGCTGGAGTTCCACCCAATGTGATGGGCAAGGGTCCCGTACCTGCGAGCAGAATGGCCCTTGAAAAGGCCGGTTTGAGTGTTAGAGACATAAGTTTTTGGGAAATAAACGAAGCTTTCGCAATAGTTCCCCTCTATGCAATAAATGAGCTGAAAATAGAACCTGAGAAAGTGAATGTAAAAGGCGGAGCAATAGCAATCGGACACCCGCTCGCTGCTAGTGGAGCAAGGCTAATCGGAACTCTTGCTAGGATTTTGAGGGAAAAAGGCGAGGACTACGGATTGGCGACGGCATGTGTTGGCGGCGGACAAGGGGCGGCATGTGTGCTGGAGAGGGTTTGATATGAGAACTTCCGAAGAGTATAGACAGGATTTGTTCAAAATGAAACCTAATGTATACGTTGCCGGTAGGAAAGTGAAAAGGGACGATCCACTCCTTAGAGGAGGGATAAATGTAATTTCTAAAACCTTCGACCTCGTAGATCATCCAGATTTTAAGGACTTACTGATAGCGACTTCCCACCTTACTGGAAAGAAAATAAACCGCTTTACCCATATAAATCAATCGGCCGAGGATCTGATGACGAAACAGCTCATGACTAGGAAGCTGTGCCAGATTGTGGGCGGTTGCATCCAGAGATGTATGGGCTGCGATGCGATAAATGCTCTTTCGGTTGCAACTTTTGCGGCAGATGTTGAAAATGGTACAGATTACAATAGGAGATTTGTGGAATATCTGAAAGAGTTCCAAAACAGAGATCTAGTTGCAGCCTGTGCTCAGACTGACGTTAAGGGTGATAGAAGCAAAAGACCGCATGAACAGGATGATCCCGACATGTATGTTCGTGTTGTCGAGATGAGAAGCGACGGCATAGTTGTGAGAGGAGCAAAAAATTGCATAACCATGGCTAGCATCGCCGATGAAATCATAGTCGTACCTACTAGAGCTATGACGGAAAGAGACAAAGACTATAGCATTGCCTTTGCAGTCCCTGCGGATGCTGAGGGAGTCAAAATTGTTGCGAGAACTAGCCAGCTCCGAGCACCTAAAGGTCTTGAGATGCCCCAAGGAGAGATAGGAGATGACGAAAACATGATAATCTTCGACAATGTTTTTGTTCCTTGGGACAGGGTTTTTATCTGCGGAGAAAACAAATTTACAACTTTGGCAGCGTATCTTTTTGCTCTTTTCCATAGACATAGCTATACGGGTTGCAAGCCCGCATCTACAGACATAATAATGGGCTTTGGAGCTCTGATTGCAGAATACAACAATGTTTATGACAGACACAACATAAGAGAAAAGCTGGTGGACCTTGCAGCGATTGCGGAGCTAGTATTTGCTGCGGGAATAGCATCTGCTGTAAAGGGAATAAAGACCCCGGCAGGTACATTCATACCCAACGAAATATACGCAAATGTTGGTAGGAGACATGCTGGACTCAATTACTATCATGAACTGCAAATACTTGCAGAATTGGCGGGAGGTTTGCCAGCGTGTCTGCCGTTTGCAGAAGATTACTTAAATCCAGAGTTGAGACCGCTGATAGACAAATATATAAAGAGGAGAAAAGAAGTACCTCCGGAGAACGTGTATCGCTGTCTCTTTGGAATTTCAAACATTCTTTGCAGTTCCCTTGGAGGCGTAATGGCCGTAGCTGGGGTTCACGGAGGGGGTTCTCCGGTTATGGAGGACATAGCGATCTGGAGAAGTTACGATTTCGAGGAGAAAAAGAGAATTGCAAAATATTTGGTTGGAATTAAAGATTAAATTTTATTATTTATAATTATAAATATTTTAATACGATACCCATTAATCTGCTATTGTTGATTAAAGAAAACAAAGATTTAAAACATATGAGAGGAGTATAAATGATGGAAAAAATAATGGAAGGACTTTACAGGATTGAAGTCCCATTGCCCAACAATCCGCTGAAATCTCTAAACTCCTATGTAATAACTGGCAAAAGACCACTTATTATCGATACAGGCTTTAACATGGAGCAATGCTACGCTGCGATGCTTGGCGGGCTAAGGAAGCTTGGTATTGAACCAAAAAAAGTGGACGTTCTTGCGACACATTTACATGCAGATCATCTTGGTTTAGCTGGAAAAATTGCGAAAAATCTCCTCATTAGTAGGATAGACGCTGAAATGGCAGTAAAGGGAATTCTTAATCCCGATTACTGGAAAGATTTGACGGATTTTTATGCCAGAAATGGTTTTCCGGAAGATGAAACTAAGAAGGTCGTAAAGATTCATCCTGGCGTGAAATATATTTCCGAACTCACTTGTGAAATTACGTTCCTCGAAGATGGAGAAAAAATAGAATATGGAGATTTTCTATTGGAAGTAGTCTCTACTCCCGGCCATACTCCAGGACATGTCTGCTTGTACGATAAAGAAAAAAAGGTTCTATTTTCTGGAGACCATATTCTTTTCGATATAACACCTAACATAACTTTTTGGGAGTTCATGGAAGATTCTCTTGGCAGTTATCTAAAAAGCCTAGAAAAAGTTTACAGGTTAGATGTCGATCTCACTTTGCCAGGACACAGGAACTTTCGCGGTTCACATAGAAGGAGAATAGAAGAAATAATTTTTCACCACAAAAAGAGGCTTGAGGAGGCTTTTAACGCAGTACAAAAAGGTAGCAGCCTAGCTTGGGAAATAGCACAGAAAATAACTTGGGATCTTGTATATGAAAAATGGGAAGAACTTCCTACAATGCAGAAATGGTTCGCAGTTGGCGAAACAATTGCGCATCTTGAGCATTTGAGATTGCAGGGAAAGATAAGGAAAGAAGAGAATGATTTTATAAGATATTTGCCATAGTTTTGTTTCTAATCATTTGACAAAAAGGATGCCAAGTCTCGCCCCCTTCTAGGAGCAGTGGGTGAAAGATGAAAAGGACTAACGTGGTTAAGCTAGTGGTGGACAAGGAGAAACATGAGAAGCTGAAGGAGCTGGGCGTAAGTACAGCAAAGTGCTGGAACGAAGTGAAATGGGAGAATGCAGCAGTTCAAGAAAGGAGAAAAGGTGGACTTTGCTAAGTCTGAAAAAGAAGTATAGGAGAAGTAAAAGCACGCATTGAAGGTCAACGCGCAGCAAGTTGCCAGAAAGAACGCTGAAAACTGGAGAAGCTTCTTCTCCTTAATTGAGGAAAAGGGGGAGGGAAATTTGCCCAAGTGGAGGAGCTGAAAGAGAGGGGAGTAAGAAAGGTTGTTAGCTATCCAAAAGGAGTTGCCAGAAATCAGGGCAAAAGCTTACGGTGAACTTCTGGAAATACAGCTACATCATAAAGCGCTTTAAGGAGGTCGGCGAGGAGTTGGGAATTAAGGTGACTGATGTTGGTGAACCAAACACATCAAAGGACTGCTCCCTGTGCGGGCATACCCATAAAAATGGGCGAATTAAACGGCCTCTATAAGTGTCCCGCACAGGAAAAGCCATAAATGCTGACTTAAATAGTGCAGGAAACATCCTACATATCCCCGAGTCAGCTTAGTCTACTGGACGAACGGAGCGGGGGTAGTGAAAACGCTCAGCAGCTATGAAGTGATGAAAATGAAAGCGGTAAACCACAGACTAATGATCCGCCCTAGAAAACTTCGCCCTTCAGGACGGGAAAGAGGTCAGTCAAAACCTAAATAACACCTGCAATTTCAAGGATACGTTCGTCTATTGATTTAAATTTGGAATCAAAGATAACCTTTCCTTTTTTCATTACTATTGCTCTTTCGCATTTTTCAGCGATTTCGAGGTCATGTGTTGCAACAACTACGGTCCCATTGTAGCTAGTAATTATTTCCCCTACAAGCTTTCTTGTTTTTGCATCAACGTTTGCTGTTGGTTCATCAAGGAAAACGATTTCTGGAGTATATACGAGTACACTCGCTATTCCAACCTTCTTTTTTTCACCACCACTTAATCTAAATGGAGGCTTTTCAAGAACGTCTTTAAGTCCGAAGAGCTCTGAAAATCTTCGAATTATTTCTTCCATCTCTTTTTCGCTCAATCCAAGCTGTCTAGGAACGTAAAGAAGTTCATCTCTAACAGAGGGGTTAAAGAGAAAGTCATCTGGGTTTTGAAATACAACTCCGACTCTTTTTCTTATTTCTTCTATTTGTTTGTTTGTGAAACCCAGAATTTTCACTTCCCCCTCACTTGGTTTTAACAGACCGGAGAGCAGGAAAATCAGAGTTGTTTTTCCGCTCCCGTTTTCGCCTATTACTGCTACTTTTTCTCCCTTTTTAATTTCTAAACTTACATTTTCAACGCCTAGACTACCATCAGGATATCTATAGCTCACGTTATTAGCGATTACAGCGTAATCCACCACAGAACAATAAACGCAACGATCGATATATAAGAGATTTCGGCTATTCCGAATTTCCCCTTTACAGCGATTACCTTGTCACCTCTTGAAATAATTGCGAGTTGCAAAATTTCAGCCTTTTCTAGGCTTCTAAGAAAGAATAGACCCAATGCCTCCCCTCCTTTTTTCCAAATTTCTCTGTGACTTCCTTTGCTAATTCTCCTGCTTTCACGGGCTATCATTATATTTATTAGATCCCTGAACATGGTGATAATATGACTGTAGGCAAGCTACAAAGGTTTTACAAATGCATCGGGAACTTTTAGGGCCTTCAATGCTGAGCATATTTCGTAAAAACTTGTGCTCATTACGAGCATCTGGATTGAAATTAAAGAAATTAGGACACGAATTGCGAAGGCAAATGGGTAAGAGATGTCTGAGAAAAGGAAGGGTAGTACAACGATAAATGAGAATGTTGTAAACAGCCAAACTCTTTTTATAATACTCTTTAAGCTAAGTCCAAGCACAACCGAAACGATCAAGATTGAAAAAAGCAGAAAAAGGAGTTTTTTGAGCTCAAAGGTTGATACGGCTAACAGAACGAACAATAGACTGGAAAATAATTTTACCTTACCGTCAACTCGATGGATTATACCTTTTTCCTTGTACTCGTGGATCAAAAAATTCTGAAAATATCCTGAAGCGTTTTTAAGGGTTCTTTCTAGAAGAATATGCATACTTTAGACCAATAGCGAGAAGCAAAACTATTACCAATCCAATAATTCCGCTTATCAGTGTCCCGAGGTATGGATCAAGTCCAGGAATCGTATAGTCTGGAAAAATACCCTCGTAAATCTTGTTTTCCTCAAGTCCAAGTATTTCAGCGGCTTTATCCAGCGGTTCCGAATATCCAACTTCTTCGGAGAGATATGCAAATACGGGCGTGAGGATTAGCAGGATTCCTACGATTACGATTGGAACCTTTCCAATTTCCTTCTTTTCCAGTGCTTCAGGTCTTCTTGTTGCAATGTAACTAACTGCGCTTGTTGATAGCCCTATTTCTACCCCTGCAAAAATTGCCGCAACTGTTATTCCTATCCAGCCGGCGAAGAAAGAGGCAATGGAAACGCCGAATCTTTTTAGGGCTCTATAAATGTAGTAACCTAGGAAAACATTTACTATGGCCATATTCCAAACGTTTGCACCCCATGCTGTTATTCCTCCGTCGTTAAAAACGATTGCCTGAATTGTCAAAACTATCGCCATCGCTAGTGCTCCTGCGTAGGGTCCTAGCAGGATCGCTGCCAAAGCTCCACCAACAAAATGTGCGGAGGTACCTCCCGGAATCGGCCAGTTTAACATTTGGGCAACAAATATTGCTCCTGCGACAACCCCGAAAAGAGTTGTAAGTTTCTCTTTCCTAATCCTTATCATCGAATAACCCAAAACCAGAATTGAGAGAATAAAGAATGTCGCTGCAATGTTAAGATCCAGATACCCATCGGGAATATGTGGAATTTTTGATGTTAGTTAAGTTGATAACTTTTCTGTTTTTATTACTTAGTGTTACAAAAATTAAATTTTTTCAAACGCAAACATATTTAATCTACGACCTTTCTTCTGCTATGAAGCTTGTCACTTGCGGACTGCCATATGCCAATGGAAAGCTTCATATCGGTCACATGAGAACTTACATTCCCGCAGACGTTTATGTGAGATTTCTTAGAATGATGAACGAGAAAGTAATTTTTATCTGCGGTAGTGACTGCCACGGAACACCTATTGTTGTGAATGCAGAAAGGGAAGGTCTTAAACCGGAGGAGCTTGTTGAGAAATATCACGAACATTTTCTCAGAGTTTTTAAGGAGCTAGCAGTTGAATTCGATTTCTTTGGAAAAACGACTGAAAAATACCATCATGAAAGGACTAGGGAAATTGTTAATAGGCTGATTGAGAACGGATATGTTTACAGTAAAGAAATCGAGCTAGCCTACTGTGAGAGCTGCAAAAGATTTCTACCTGACAGATACGTTGAGGGCATATGCCCATACTGCAAAACTCCCGCAAGGGGAGACGAATGTGACCAGGGTTGCGGGAGACATTTAGAGCCGGGTGAGATACTTGAACCAAGATGTAAAATATGTGGGAATAGAGCGGTGTTCAAAAAAAGAACGCATTACTTCTTCAAGTTAACGGCTTTCCAAGAATTTCTAAAGGAATATCTTTCCAGAGTTTCTGGAACTGAGAATGCAATAAATTATGCCAAGGAATGGGTCAACAATCTCAGGGACTGGTGCATAACTCGCGACCTGGAATGGGGAGTCAAGTTCCCTCTAGATGAAAGTCTTGTGCTTTATGTATGGGTAGATGCTCCGATCGGCTATATAAGCTTCACGGAACAGCTGACAAACGATTGGAAGAAAATCTGGATCGATGGCGAGGCAGAAATAATTCATTTTATAGGCTTAGACATAGCGTATCATCACTGCATTTTCTGGCCTTCAATGCTCAAAGCCGCTGGCTATGCCCTGCCCAGCGCAGTAGTTGCAAGCGGCATGGTTAAAGTGGAAGGGAAAACATTCTCAAAAAGCAGAGGCTACGTTGTCTGGGTAGAAGATGAGTATCTGAAGGCAAGTCTAAATCCCGATTATTTGAGATATTATATTGTAAATTACACCAGCCATGAAAAAGATCTGAACTTCTCTTGGGATACGTTTAAGGAGAAGGTGAATAACGAGATCATAGCAACTTTTGGAAACTTTTTGTTCAGAATTCTCAGCTTTGCTTGGAAGAATTTTGGAAAAATCAAAATGGAGGTTGATGGAGAGATAATGGAAAAAATTTCAATGACAAGGGAGAGAATAGTGGAAGCTATAAAAAAGTGGGAATTTAAGGTTGCAACTGATGCAATAATGGAGTTGGCTAGTTTTGGAAATTCTTACTTCCAGAATTCTAAACCGTGGGATTTGATAAAATACGATAAAGATAAAGCTATGAAAGTTGTTGCAAACGCATTGCAGCTCGTCAAAGCCCTAGTTATATTCAGCTATCCAGTCATGCCGAAAAGCATGGAAAAAATCGCGAAGAGCATCGGACTAGACGTCAGGACTTGTTCGATTGATGATGTCATGAAAATAGATGATGAGGTAGTTATTTCCAAGCCGGAAATTCCTTTTGAGAAGATAGAAGATGAGGAGATAGAGAAACTTAAAAAATCCCTTTTCGATAGGTTTGCCGAAAAACCAGAGATTTCTATAGAAGAATTTCGAAAGCTGGATATAAGAATCGGGAAAATTTTAGACGCTAAGAAAATAGAAAAAAGTAAAAAACTTTTGAAGCTTCTTGTAGATATAGGAGACGAAAAAAGGCAGTTGGTAGCAGGAATAGCGGAAAATCACAGACCGGAAGATTTAATCGGAAAACTAGTAGTTGTTATTGCAAATTTAAAGCCTGCGAAGATAATGGGTGTCGAGAGTAAGGGAATGATTCTTGCTGCAGACGTAGGAGGTAAGGCGGTTTTACTTGTTCCTGAGAAAGAGGTAGCAGCTGGGACTAAGGTTAAATGACGAAACCTATTAATTTTTGAATACTACTTTTTTTGTGGAAAGAGTTGAAGAATATCTCGAAGCAATATATGACCTACAAAGAAGGGGAAAGATAGCAAAAACTGGAGATATTGCCAAAATTTTGAATGTAAAACCAGCCAGTGTAACGGAAATGCTTATAAAGCTCAGAGAAAAAGGATATGTAGATTATAGCCCGTATAGGGGTGTTGTTCTTACCAAAAGTGGTGAAGAAATTGCCGAGAGAGTAAAAAAGCGCTATTCAGTGGCTTTTGGATTTTTTAAGTTTATAGGTGTGGAGGACTCAATAGCCTCGAGACTTGCCTGCGAGCTGGAACATCATTTGAACGATGAGGTTGTTGAGAGACTCAAATCTTTTTTTGGAACTTGTACAGATTGCAAGAAGACAGTTAAAAGACTGAGTTGTGTAGGAGATGGTGTTTATATAATAGTTTCAAGTCCAGGGAAGCCGAAATGCGGGGAGAAAGTGATAGTTGAAAAAGGGATTGCAAGAACTGAAGATGGTATAGAAATAAACAATAAAGAGGTTATTCTGGTAACAAAATTTTA
Source organism: Archaeoglobales archaeon (assembly GCA_011605865.1). Taxonomy (GTDB): domain Archaea; phylum Halobacteriota; class Archaeoglobi; order Archaeoglobales; family Archaeoglobaceae; genus WYZ-LMO2. Next base: position 63,642 of record JAAOZI010000015.1, on the reverse strand, counting down.
ACTGCATATAGCTTTTCAAAGAACAATTTTTCTTCATCTATTATCTCAAAAATAAAACCCCTCTTTTTAATCTCGTCGAAAACTCTTGGATTTAGAGATGAAACGACAATTATAGCTCTGCCTTTTTTGTCCATGAAATCCCTTAGTGTATCGAGAAATTTGCTGATCACCTCAATTCCTTCTTTACCTCCATTGATGCTGCAGTCTTCCCAAAAACCCCTTTTTAGTTCGTTTTCTAGTTCAAGATATGGGGGATTGAATAGGACGAGTGAGAACTTCTTCTTTACCCCCTTCGCGATATCGGTTCTTATGACATTGAGTTTTTTCTTTTTCAGCTCTCTAACGGCAAATGGGGAGATGTCGGTAGTGAGTAGAAAACTACACTTATCAACTAAATTTTCTGCGACGAAACCGCTTCCGGCTCCGATTTCAATTACAGTGTCATCCTTTTTCACTTCCTTTAATGCGGCTCTAAGAAGGAGCTCACTGTCTTCAGCCGGTTCGTATATCATCTACGACCCTCATAAATCCACTGGCTCCAATTTCCTCAGGTCTTCGAAAAGCCAGTGTTGCATCTAAGTTTAGCTCTATGCCGCAGACTTTTTTGAACTCTCTAACTATGGTTTGCATTCTTTTTCTCTTCATTGAAAAAGCAAAGGTCACAAACTTTTCAAAAAGATCTCGGTTCTTGACAGTTATCTTTGGTTTCGGCTCTATTAGAACTATTGCAGAATCAACCTTGGGTACCGGTCTGAAATTTTCTCTACCAACTACCTCCAAAATTCTACAAGTGCAGTATGCTTTCGAAATCACCCCCAGCCTGCTATCTTCCTTGCAAAGCCTTTCAGCAAACTCTTTCTGTAGCATTATTACCGCAAGATCAAATTTGTATCTAAAAAGCTTGAAAATCAGTGGAGAGGAAATCTCGTATGGAATGTTTGAAACGAATTTGTTGAAAATTGGAAAATCGATATCAAGAGCGTCTGCATGTATTAAACGAAATCGCCCATTTGAGATTTCATTTTTGAATCTTTCCTTCAACTTTTCGATCATTTTTAGATCCTTCTCTATTCCAATAACTCGGGAACTTCTCAAAAGAATCGCTGTAAGGTTCCCGGTTCCGCAACCAACTTCAAGAACGATGTCATTTTCTTTCAAATCAGCATATTTCGCCATTCTTTCTGCTATTTTCCTGTTTACCAGCATGTGCTGGCCTAATCGCAATCTTTCCCACCTCTAAACCGATTTCAAACCAGGCCCATGCCCACACGATGCATTCAAACGCTTTAACCAATTCTCCTTTTTCCAAAAAATATCTACTGTCCTTTTCATATGCCATTATGTTATTTATGAAATTTCTGTCTCCATAGATCTTCGGGATTTTTCTTTTAGCTTCTCAAGCCACTTCTCTGTCTCCACTTTGAGCTCCTCTTCGATCTTCAACTCTCCTCACCTTCAGCTTCAGCCCATCTCTCGAAATCACGAGTATCTCGTCCCCCTTTGATAGCTTCTCCTCGGATTCTATGCTCCATATCTCCCCCCGAATTTTTGCAAATCCGTGTCCGTCTTTGAACTCTAGAACTTCTCCCCTAAGTCCAACTACTTCACCCACCGAGCTCCTCTTTCTCCTGACTTTTATTATCTTAATTATTATAAAAGTCATGACTACAGCAATTCCAACGCCAATTCCTATCGCAAATTTTAGGAAGAAATCGTAAAACTCTTGTGGCATCAGAGGTTCTTTCACCAGAACCATTAAGCCAAGCATAATAGAAATAATGGATGCAACACTAAGAGCGCCGTAGGTTGGAGTTAAAATCTCTGCAATTAAGAATATAATACCGAGAAATATCAGGAGAATTCCTAAGTAATCCAAATTTACAAATCCAAGTCCTGCCAAAGCTAATAAAAGAAGAATTGCTCCGATTATTTCTGCAAACATTCCGGGAGAAGTTAAACCAAATATTAGTAAATATATTCCAACCATCAACATCACAACAGCTATCGCGGGATTTGAGATAAAACTATAGATTTCCGCCTTTAAAGGCCTACCAACCTCGATTATCCTGTATGTTTTTGTATCTAAGATTTTTTCCATCCCATTGATTGCGATCTTTCTACCGTCAAGTTCTTTTATTAGTTCATCTCTGCTGTTCGCAAGAATCTCAACAATTCCGAGTTCATATGCTTCTCTTGCAGTCAAACTCAATCCTTCAGTTACAAATTTTTCGGCAACTTCAGCATTTCTCCCTCTTACACTTGCTAAATCCTTCACGTAGCTTGCTATATAATTTATTGTTTTGTTTTCGGTTCCCGGAGTCATTCCGACTGGGGTAGCGGCCCCAACAGCCGTACCGTTTGCTAGAGCTGCGATGTGGGAAGAGAGAAGAATTACAGTTCCAGCTGAAGCGCAGATAGATCCTCTTTCAACGTAGGCTACTACGGGAATTTCACTTCTCAGAAACATTTCAACTATTTTCTGCGTAGATGAAAAAAGACCTCCTGGAGTGTCGAGTTCTACAAGAAGAATTTCGGCATTTTCTTTTTTTGCAACTTCGTAGGCATTTTGAATTTCGACAACGGTTCCCTCATTTATCTCTCCCTTTATCTTTACAACTACTATTTCTCCTGCGCTTGCAACAGTTAGAAGTAAAAACAATAGGATGAAAGTTTTCATGCTAAAGTTTATAGCCTATTTTTCTTAGAAACTCTTTTCTCTCCTTAATATCTTCGTCTTTTTCAATTCCTTTGCTCTTAAATCCGTCTACAACTCCAATTATCCCCCTTCCCTGTTCAGTTTCAACAACTATGACTTGGAGTGGATTTGCAGTGGCCGCAATTATACTACAGACCTCTGGAACCTCTTTTATTTTTCCAAGAACATTTATGGGATATGCATTTTTTATAAAAATTATAAAGCTATGCCCGCAAGCCAGTTCAAGGGCTTTTTTTGCCGCCAGTTCTCTTAGTTCAGTATCGTTTCCTTCATGCCTCACAAGGCATTTTCCAGAGGCTTCACAAAATGCAAGTCCAAATTTTATTCCAGGTACTGAATTCACCAAAGCCTCGTAGAGATCTTCTACTGTCTTTATGAAATGTGCGATTCCGAGAATCACGTTGCAGTCCTTCGGAACATCTATTCGGACAACTTCGAATTTCATAGTTTTGAGTTAACAGGTGAAATTATAATTTTTTCTGCTATTCTAAATCCATTCCGGTATCCTTTGCTTCGCTATCAGATCTCCAAAGCTCTCTCTTTCTCTTATCAGGGCAACTTTTTCGCCACTAACGAGCACTTCGGCGCATCTCGGTCTTCCGTTATACTGACTGCTCATCGCAAATCCGTATGCTCCTGTGTCCAGTATAACGAGAATATCTCCTTTCTCAATCCTAGGGAGTCTTCTATCCTTTGCGAGAATATCTCCGCTCTCGCATATTGGGCCAACTATTGTGTATAGTTCCTCTTCCCCTTCCTTGTTTGCAACGAGAACGCGATGATATGCGTTGTACATAGCCGGTCTGATTAGAATGTTGAAGCCTGCATCAACGGCTACAAAGTTCTTGTATCCTTTCTTTACAGCATTTACTTTGGTTAGTAGAACTGTTGTGTTTCCGACGATGCTCCTTCCCGGCTCAAGCCAAAGTTTTGGCTTAGATCTCAACCTAGCTCTAATATCTTCAAAAACGGGAAGAACTGCTCTTGCAAGATCCATCGGGGTTGGTGCACCTTTTCCTTCGTAGTCTATTCCAAGCCCCCCACCTATGTCTATAAATTCTAGTCTTACCCCTATTTTCTCAAGCTCTATTGCAAGTTCTTCAATCTTTTTCAGGGCTTCGACAAATGGTAACGTCTCAAGGATCTGACTTCCGATGTGGAAGTGAATTCCAACGGGCCTAATATTTTTGCACTTCATTGCGACTTCATAAGCTTCTATGGCTTGCTCCATTTGTATCCCGAATTTCGATTCCTTTAATCCGGTGGCTATTTTTGGATGTGTTTTCGGATCTATATTCGGGTTTATTCTAAAAGCTATTTCAACCATCTTGTCGTACTTTCCAGCGATTTTATCTAGAGTTTTTAGCTCATCTAGGCTGTCCACGCTGAATTTTACACATGCCGAGACTCCCATCTCTATTTCATCATCACTCTTTGAGTTTCCGTTAAAGAGGATTTTATCTTTTGGAAATCCTGCAAGCAAAGCCATGTAAAGCTCTCCAGCGCTGAATACGTCTGCTCCAAATCCATTTTTTGCTATTATTTTCATTATTGCGAGATTATTGTTTGCTTTTACTGCGTAAAGAATTTCGCAGTCCGGAAAAGCTTCTCTATATGCGAGGATATTTCTTTCAAGCTGTTCTTTGGAAGTCACATAAAGTGGTGTTCCGAATTTTTCTGCAAGCTGTAAACTCGAAACTCCTTCGATAAATAAAATACCGTCTTTTCTAGAAAGCATAATTAAGAGAGCTCAACTCTAAGTTTATCGGGATCGTAACTCCAGTCTGACGGCAAGTATCCCTTCTCCTTGTAATAGTTCGAGAGTCTCCAGATCTTGGCTTCAATGAGCTGCAAACCTCTTCTGTTATGTAGGTCTTTTTTATGAATTTCAAGATGTCTCCTGAGTTTTAGTGCTTTCTTTATCAACGCTTTCAAGTCTTCCGGATATTTCGGCTTTATGCCGTTCTCAATTAGAATATCCATGAGTTTTTTACCTGTAACTTGTTTTATAGAAGGTATGCCGTATCTGTCCCTCAAAATCATTCCTATCTGCGATGGTTCGTATCCTTCATTGTATAGCTCCACTATTTTTTTCTCTATTTCTTCGGCACTCATTTCTACCCATTCTGGCGGGGAGTTTCTATAGACTTTCTTTGAACCCGATTTACCCCTTCTGCTTTTGTGCATTCTGGCCATTTTTAACACCTTTTTATGCCAAGCCTTTGCGAGATTTAAAGATTGCGGAGCCTCATCAAAGGATATCTAAGCTCTTCACTCCACTCTAATACGGCCTCAACTCTTTCCCCCTTGAATTCAACAACAACTCTTGCTTTTAGTACCTCCGGAGAGAGGGAAGTATAACCAAAGCTTGACGTCTTTAGCTTTTCTCTATCTATTTTCACTTCCGCATCGATGACGTATGGTTGAAGCCTCATACAGCTTTCCATCGCTTTTTCAAGAATTTCTGCATTTTTTTCCGATACTGGTGCACCTATAAACTGGTGAAACAGAGCGCCGAGCTTTATACCCGCCTCAAACGCCGCAAATACTTTCCGCATACACATACACCTGGGTATATTGCATACAGTATAGAAATTGCAATTAAAAGGTAGCATATTTCCACAATGAATATGGCGAGAACGAGAAGAAGACCGAGGAAAATAAGGGGGAGCCCTCTGACCCTTTTATATCTTAAATCACATATCATAAGAAATGAAAACGTAAACATCGCGAAGGCCAGAATTTCTTGACTCGCGTTAATTCTGAGTAGCGAGGTTACTAAAATTGCATTTACAGACGTTGGAATTCCTAGAAAATCATTTAAATCCAAAATGTTGAACCTAGCAAGCCTCAATATTGAGAATGCAAGGAGGAGGGATGAGAAGGCGAAAAGATTTGGATTTTTTAAAGAAACTATGAATGCCGGGTAAACAGAGAAAGAAACACAATCTGCGAGAGAATCAAGTTCCTTTCCTATTTTGCTCTTCTCTGTCTTTTTTGCGATCCAGCCATCCAATCCATCGGAGATTAGGGCGAAATAAAAGAATGCAAAGCTCCTTTCGTAATCGTAGATTGAGTAAACTAAAGCTGTAAAGCCAAAAAGGGCGTTTAAAACGCTTAAAGAATCTGCTAAACTAACTTCCTTGAAAATCTTCATTTCTTACCGCCACGGTCTCTCCGGCTCTGACCTTGTCTCCTATCTTTTTGACAAACCTGTAACCCTTAGGCAACTCTAAAACAACTCTTGATCCAAAAATTATCATTCCAATTTTCTGCCCTTTCTCAATATTCTGCCCCTCTTTTACGAAACACAGGATTCTTCTTGCAAAAATTCCTGCAATCTGTATAACCCTGTAAATTCCATCTTCTGCCTCTATTATTATCTCGTTCATTTTTACATTACTCTCCCTTTTATAAGCCGGGCTCAGTTTTCCCTCACGAAAAATTAAGCCTACTACTTTCCCCTTAACTGGAGACCTGTTAACATGACAGTCGAACGGGGACATGAAAATCTCCATTCTTCTATTGTCAATGTAATCTATTTTTCCGTCTGCTGGTGAAACCACACCTATTCCTATTTCCCTTTTCGGATCTCGGAAAAAGTATGCTGTGAAAATTGAAAATAAAATAAATGGTATTGAGAGGAGACAGTAAAATAGTGCAGTTACGATCGATATCGCTATGAGAGTTGCTAGAATTCTAAATGCGCTTCTCTCGATCAACTCCAACACCCTTAAGGATCTCATCTTTCAGGGAATAAATTAATTCTGCAAGTTCGGGCAAGATCTTAAAAACTATGAATGCTATTATCACTAATGCCAGAGTTGCCAGAATTTTCGAAATTATATGGTGGGCTATGTAGAAACTGTTCTCCCCGAACCAAGAATAAGAGTAACTTGCTAGGACAAAGACGTTTCTTAAAAGATTTAGGAGGTAGATAACGGGAACAGAGACAAAGAATGCTTTGAGTTTTCTCGAAAATTCCGCTTTTATACCGAATATCGCACCAGTAAAGAGCGAAATACTCTCTATAGCTGTGCAGGCTAGTATTATTTCTACATAGCTACCATTGAGCTCCAGTATTCTTCCATCTACCGAAACAGGAAATCCGAGAGCTCTGCCAACTATAGCAGAGAGATTTGCAGTTTCTCTTATTATCCAGTCATTCAGCAAGTCAATGAAAGCGAATGGGAAATAAATTGCGCATGCAAGAGCTGAAAAAGCCGTTGTTTCGACGAGAGTTTGGGAGTTCCTTACAAAAATGGCATTTGCTAGAAGAAGAAAAAACAGAGAAGCTAAAATAAAAACACCTGTATTGTAGTAGTCACCAACGTTTGCAAAATCAATTGCCTTGAGAGCAGTTGCAATTGCAAAAATGCTCCAGCTTACCAATCCGAGAAATCTTTTTCTCGTGAAAATATAGAGAAACATTGGGATTAAAGATAAGATTGCAATACCTTCTGAAAGCATGGGAGGAGTTACCAAATTTGCTTTTAAGTCTTGCTACTTAATGGTCAGAGCTTTGACTATTGAGTTGCAAAAGCTTTAAAAATCTCGGCTGTTAGTATTTAAGATCGAGATGGAGAACCTGAAGCTTGTAGAACTACTCTTAACTGCAGAGATCTTTAACAGATTTGAGAATCTAACTGAAAATGACATTCCAAAAGAAATAAGAAAAGTTCTGTATAGCAAAGGTAGCCTTAGGAGACCCATCGTAATAAAAGAGGAAATGGTGAGAATATACGCTGGAAAATCGAGCGATTTACCCTTCATTGAATACAATCCCTTAACGAAGCAGTTTAGACTAACTTCATTCGAAATAGCTGCAAAGTGGTTTGCTTCGAGAGGACTGGATCTTATAAGGAGAAACCCAGTTTTAGCTTATTATTATGAAAATTTCGACTCTCTAAACGTTTCCTATGAACTTGCAAGAAAGTGCAATCCGCCGATTCACGGTGACAAAGAGTGGATTTTGCAAACTATTTCTGAGCTCGAGAAGAGCGAGGAAATTAGGGAAATGCTAAGCTTGGTCAGAATCTTCGCTCCAGAAGACATAAACGTGGAGTTTGATTCCGTTGTCCTGAATGAAGAACAAATGGAAGAAATAAGGAAAATAGAAGTCGCTTTAAGCGAAATTGAATATTTGCGGAAAATAGGTCTCACGGATATTGGTAAACTTTTGTTTATAGGCCCTCCGGGAACCGGCAAAACGACGACGGCAAGAGCTCTGGCAAAGAAATTCTACCTCCCACTCCTAGAAGTTAGACTTTCAATGGTTACGAGTCAGTATCTGGGTGAAACATCGAAGAACATTGAAAAGATATTCGAGCTTGCAAAGAAAATGAGTCCGTGTATACTTTTCATAGATGAATTCGATTACGTTGCTAAAATGAGAACAAGCGACGAACATGCTGCGATAAAGAGGGCAGTAAATACTCTTCTCAAAGCAATTGACGACATAAGCCTAGTAAATGATAGAGTTTTACTAATCGCTGCTACAAATCATCCCTCCATCTTAGATCCTGCTGTTTGGAGGAGGTTCGATAAAGTTCTGGAATTTCCCGAACCCGAAGAGAGGATAAGGAGGAGGATTTTTGAGCTATTCCTGAAGAAAATCGATGGGGACTTTGATATCGATGCGCTCGTAAAGGAGACAGAGGGATTCACAGGGGCGGATATAAAGCTAGTTGTTAGAGAAGCCGTTTTGAAAGCATTGCTTGATGGAAGAAAGAAAATACTTCAAGAAGACTTGCTCAATGCAGTTGATGGGATAAAGAGAAGGCTAAAAATGAGATATGATAGTTAAACTCCTTGGAACCGGTGACTCTCCTGGAACTCCAATTCTGAACTGCCATTGTGTTACCTGTGAAGACGCGAGGAAGAGGAAGCGGGAAAGAAAGAGATTTTCAATTCTCGTTAAAAATGGGGATGCAACAATTTTAATCGACACATCCCCGGATTTAAGGCGACAGCTATTGGATAACAGCATCGAGAAGGTGGACGCTGTTATTTGGACACATTCTCACTTTGACCATATTAGCGGTTTTGGAGAGTTTTACAGAGTTCAGGGAAATGTAATTGCGTACACAACTCCGTCAATTCATGAGAGCGTTGGGAAGTTCATGCAGTTCATGGAATACAGAAAAAGAGAGGTGGAGGTTTTTCAGGATTTTTCGATTCATGGTATTAAATTCACACTTTTCCCAGTGAATCATCCACCTGTGGATGCGGTGGGAGTCAAAATAGAATGGAATGGTTTTAAGATTGTTATCTCCGGAGACACAAATGTGGAAATCGGGGAAAAAAGCTTGGAAGAGATGGAGAACGCTGATCTGCTAATAATCAATGCAATAGCGCCGAGTGGAAAGTTCAGAAAGCATATGAACGCTAGAGAGGCTATGACTCTTGCTGAAAGACTGAAAGCTAAAAAAGTAGTTTTATCCCACTTAGGACATTTTTATCCACCTCATAGAATTGCCGTTAAAAACTTTCCCCTTGGTGAAGACGGGCAGACATTTTATTTTGGAGAGGGAAAGTTAGATGAATACTTTGGGGATTGACATTGGAGGAGCAAATCTTAAGATTGCTTCGGACAAAGGATTTGAGATAATATATTTTCCGATGTGGAAGATGGCTTCTAAACTAAAAGAAAAGCTTGAGGAGATGGCAAGGAATTATGGTGCTGAAAGAGCCGGTGTTGTCATAACTGCAGAACTTTCTGATGTTTTTAGAAATAAAGAGGAAGGGATAAAGTTCGTCGCCAATATCTGCAAGGAAGTTTTCGGAGAAGTCTACTTCTTGGACATTTACGGGAACATTAGCAAAGAAATAAAGGATCCAAGAATATTTTCTGCAAGCAATTGGGTGGCATCTGTTAAATTTTTACTTTCAGAAGGATTTAGAGATTTCCTATTTGTGGATATGGGATCGACGACAACAGATCTCATTCCTGTAAGTGACAGAATCCTTTCCGGTTTGACAGACTTTGAAAGACTGAAAAGAAGGGAATTGATTTATTTTGGAGTCCTCAGAACACCCACCTTTTACGTCTTGCGTAGTTTTGAAAATGCAAGACTCTGCCCAGAATATTTCTCGATCATGGCCGATGTTTTCAGGGTGACCGGTGATATTACCGAAGCGGAATATAGCTGCGAAACTCCCGACGGGAGAGGTAGAAGTGTAGAGGAATGTATGAGGAGAATTGCGAGAACTGTTTGCTGCGATTTAGAGGAACTTGGCGAAGAAAAAGTAAGAAAAATTGCTTTTAATGCAAAAAAAGCTATGATAAGAACCCTATCTAGAGAGATAAGGAGAAAGGTAAGAGAGTATAATCTGAAGAATGTAATAGCATGTGGAATCGGAGAGTTTCTTGTTGAGAGTAGTTGCAGTTGTTTAAAGCTCTCAAAACTTTACGGAGAGGCCTCAAAGCTTTTTCCGGCTTTTGCTATGCTCAAGCTTGTCGAAAAGCTCTGAAAAGTAAAGAATCTCGCAGGAATGCTCGACGTAGCATGCCTTGTTAAAGGCATCCCTTAAATTCTTTCCAGCCGAGTAAATTCCGTGACCAGATGCTAAGGCTACACCAAAATCTCTTACAGCCATTGCTATTTCTTCGACATATTCCTTACTACCAAATTCTCTGTGAATAACGGGGATAGATCCAAAGTAAAGCCTTCCTTCTAGGTCAAGCGGCTTAATCTCTTTCATTTTCAGACTCAGAACAACGTTATAGACCCCATGGCAGTGAATTACTCCCCTGAAGTCCGTAAGTTCGTATATTTTTGCATGCACAGCTCTGTCTCTTGAAGCCAATGGATCATCGATTGGTACGAAATCGGACGAATTTAGAGATTCAAGATTAGCTCCAGATTTTGTTATCAGAATTCTTTCATCTTTGAAACTCATGTTTCCACTTGCGCCATCTATAAGTCTTGCTTGGAAAAGCAGTCTGCCTATCTCTATTGCCTCTTTTATCATACTCTGAACAAGGCGAAATCTTTAAAAAACCTTTTCTCTACAATATCTAGTGCCCGGTTGGGCTTTTTTGGGTGAAGATATGGAGGGAAAGATCTATAAAGGAACCACAACAGTGGGCCTTGTTTGCAGGGAAGGAGTAGTGTTGGCTACCGAAAAAAGGGCCACGATGGGAAGCTTTATAGCTAGCAGAACTGCCAAGAAGATCTATCAGATAGCGGATAGAATTGCAATGACAACAGCTGGGAGCGTTGGGGATGCCCAGTTCCTAGCTAGGTTGATAAGAGTTGAAGCCAATCTATACGAGATAAGAAGGGAAAGGAAACCTTCTGTAAGGGCGCTTGCCACGCTCACGTCAAACTTGTTGAATTCCTATCGCTTCTATCCATACATAGTTCAGTTGCTGATAGGGGGCATTGACGATGAGGGAGCAAAGATTTTCTCTATAGATCCTATAGGAGGAGCAATTGAGGAGAGGGATATTGTGGCGACGGGAAGTGGAAGCTTAACAGCCTACGGAGTACTTGAGGACAGGTATTCATCTGAACTTGGGGTTGGACAAGCTGTAGAATTGGCGGTAAGGGCAATTTTCTCTGCAATGAAACGAGATTCTGCTTCGGGAGATGGAATAGACGTTGTGAGGATAACAGAAAAGGAATATTACCAGCTTAAACCTGAAGAAATAGATGAAATAATAGCCAAATTTAGAAAGTGAGATGGAACTTGATGAGATAAAGAAGAAAGTTAGGGAACTGGTTCCGAGCAACATAAGGATTAAAGACATTGAATTCGAAGGGCCGTTGTTAGTTGTATATATCCAAAATCCACAAGAGTTAGCAGGAATTGACATTGTAAAAAAACTCGCTAAAGAACTGAGAAAGCGGATAGTGATAAGACCCGATCCAAAGATTTTGAAACCCAAAAATGAGGCAAAGGAGATAATAATGAAGATAGTACCCGAAGAGGCAAAGATTTCAAGCATCGAATTCGATGAAGAGAACGGAGAAGTTATAATAGAAGCTGAAAAGCCTGGAGTTGTCATCGGCCGCCAGGGGACAACTTTCAGAGAAATAATGAAAGAGACAGGCTGGAGCCCCCGTGTTGTAAGAACTCCCCCGATAAAGTCTAATGTTATAGAGAGTATCCGGACTTATCTAACCAGTGTAAAGGAGGAAAGACAAAGTGAACTAAGAAAGATAGGAGAGAGAATTCACAGAAAAATATTGCCAGACGGAAACTGGGTAAGAGTTACTTTTCTTGGGGGATGCAGGGAAGTTGGTAGAAGCTGTTATCTGCTCCAGACGAGGTATAGCAAGGTCTTAATAGACTGCGGAGTTAATGTGAGCAATATATCTGAAACTCCTTATCTCTATCTTCCCGAAGTGCAACCGCTCGATTCCCTCGATGCTGTAGTGATAACCCATGCACATCTAGACCACTGCGGTTTAGTTCCCCTTCTCTACAAGTATAACTACCGCGGTCCGATCTATGTAACACCACCGACGAGGGATCTTATGGTACTCCTACAGCTGGATTTCATCGAAGTAGCTGGAAGAGAGAAGGAAGCAATATACAGTTCTGCAATGGTTAGAGAGGCTATGAAGCATACGATAACACTTAACTATGGCGAAGTAACAGATATAAGTCCGGATCTCAGGCTCACCTTCTACAATGCGGGCCATATACTTGGCTCAGCTATAGCTCATTTCCATATTGGGGAAGGTCTTTACAATATTGCCTTTACGGGAGATTTTAAATTCGAGAAAACCAGGCTTTTTGATAAAACTGTGACGAACTTTCCAAGACTTGAGGCGCTTATAATGGAAGCAACATACGGAGGAGTCAACGACTTTCAGCCTTCTAGAACTGAAGCAGAGCAGAGATTGATCGAGATAATAAACCAAACTGTTGAAAAGGGGGGTAAAGTTTTGATACCGACTTTTGCTGTGGGAAGAAGCCAGGAAGTCATGGTCGTTCTTGAAGAAGCGATAAGAGAGAGAAAACTGAAAGAAGTTCCTATATACATAGACGGAATGATCTACGAGGCAACGGCAATTCATACGGCCTATCCAGAATATTTGAATTCTGAGCTTAGGGATATGATACTGTATAATGGAATTAATCCATTCATAAGCGACAGTTTTGTAAGAGTCGATTCTGCTGAGAAGAGGGACAGTGTAATTAACGATCCTTCTCCGTGCGTGATACTTTCACCTTCCGGTATGCTCAACGGCGGACCTGTTATGGAGTACTTCAAGCACCTAGCTGAAGATGAGAAAAACACTATAGTATTCGTTGGTTATCAAGCAGAGGGCACTCTTGGAAGGAAAGTTCAAAAGGGCTGGAAAGAAATACCGTTCCCAACGAATGGGAGAAGAGAAGTTATAGACGTCAAGATGAGGGTGGAAACTGTTGATGGTTTTTCGGGGCATTCTGACAGGAAACAGCTTCTAAATTATGTAAAGTTTTTGAATCCAAAACCTTCGAAAATAGTGACTGTTCACGGAGATGAAATGAAATGCGTCGAACTGGCTTCGGCTATTTACAAAACTTATAAGATTGAAACGAGAGCTCCTCTAAACATGGAAACGGTCAGATTTCTTTGAAGGTTCATCATCTGAGCTAATAAGAGTCCTCAGGGCCTCCATTCTTACTTCTAACGGCATTTCTTCGCTAATTATAACCCCTTGGAAATTTGGAAAAATCTTCAGAATTTCGTCTGCCTGAATTCTGCTTGCTATCATTTCATGAATATTTTTTGTTTTTGTAAGACAGTAGAATATTACTTCGCATTTGCACTTTAGAGCTAGTTCTATCATTAATTCTCCCTGCCAAGAGCCGAGAGTTGCGACGATTATTATTCTATTAAAATCTTCCAAAGAATCTAAAAAACATGGAATATCTGTGTCTCTATCAAGCAATCTGAGATCCAGTTTCAAATCTTTTGCAAAGTTTTCGAAATCCTTTTTATCTCTACCTACTAGGACTATCAAATTCCGCATACGTTCCTTGGCTTTGAAAAAATATAAAGGCTTCGATCGTGAGCCTGCCACTATACCAAAGGGCGGTTTTTCAGTTGTAATTGGACTTCCGATTTTTTGTTAAAATGGAAAATTTTAAAATTAGATAGAAAAATATCATTTCATGAATGATGTGGAAAAAAAGTGTCTCTCTGCGCTTCTTAGTATCCTTGAAAGCTTTTATGAGCAGATGAGATCTGGAAAAATACCCGAGATTGAAATTGCTACTAGGACGAAGTTCAACATCGAATTCAATGAAAATTCGGGAGTATGGGTTTACGGGGATAGAAAATCTTTAACTTCGGCAAAAACGGTTAAGGGTGCCCTCAAAATACTAAAGATGGCCTATGTGATAGGCTTCCTAAAGGAACAGTTGAAAGTCAATAAATCCTCGACGTTACGAGAGCTTTATTACATAACTGAGGGCTGGGGTTATGCAAAGTTCGATGATCAGGATGAAAGCGACAGATTAATCGAAGATCTGGAAATCATATCTGGCTACCAGAGAGAACACTTCCACATAAGACCTGAAGAAGATGGAGCAACAATAATAGGGCCAATAAGGATTCGGGAAGAGACGAGGAGAGGAATGAAAGAAATACACTGCCAAGACGACGTCGGCGAAGGAGGATATCAGATTCCTGTGAACGTTGATAAATTGCAATTTGTAGAATGTGATGCGAAGTTCGTAATTGCAATAGAAACGGGTGGTATGAGAGACAGGCTTGTTGAAAATGGCTTTGATGAAAAGTTCAGCGCAATAATAGTTCATTTGAAAGGTCAGCCTGCAAGAAGCACAAGAAGGTTGCTTAGAAGATTGAACACAGAACTCGGCTTGCCTGTTGTTGTTTTTACAGATGGAGATCCTTGGAGCTATAGAATATTTGCGAGTGTAGCTTATGGGAGTATAAAATCTGCCCATCTTTCTGAATATCTTGCCACTCCCGAGGCGAAGTTTTTGGGTGTGACACCATCCGATATTGTCCGGTATGACCTGCCGGCGGATAAACTGAACGATGAAGATATAAAGGCTCTGAATGCAATTCTGTTTGATCCTAGGTTTGACACCGATTTCTGGAGAAAAGAAATTAAACTGCAGCTCGAACTAAATAAAAAATCTGAACAGCAGGCTCTGGCAAAATACGGTCTAGATTACGTGACAGATGTATATCTCCCGGAAAAACTTTCGGAAATGGGAATAATTTAGGTATTTAAATTTTTAAAAATTAAGCTTTATAGGAAGGTATTATCTTTTTTGCGTATGTTTCTAGCACGAACTTCGGGTCTGGGCCCATGTTTATTAGTATGAAGTGCTTGACCCCCGCTTTTACGAATTCCTCTACTTTTTCCTCACAATCGCTCGGTGTTCCGGCAATTGTAAACTCCTCTACGACTTCGTCTGGCAAAAGTCTGCCGAAGTCTTCGTAAAGTCTGATTGTTTCATCGGATACGATTATTTCAGAGTATAAATCATCCGGCATGGGAATTTCGATTCCATAAACTTCTTCAACCATTTTTGGAGAGAAGGCTATCTGGTGTTTTATTTTTTTCAATTGAGAAATCGCATCTTCATATCTTTCGGCTATGGCGGTGTAGATGTATATTGCTGGCTCAAAATTTTCGAGTTTTCTTCCGACTTTTTCCGCTGATTCTTTTATCTCACTTAAATGCTTTTTGTAAACCTTTGGACCCTGTGAAACCGGTATCCAGCCATCTGCAATCTTCCCAGTAATTTCTCTTGTTTTTCTACCATTTGCAGCGAAATAAATTGGAATTGGATTTCTTTTCGGCTTTATCTGAAGAAATGCTTTTTTTAGCTTCCAGAACTTTCCCTCAAAGTCCAAACTTTCTTTCTGCCACAGGTATCGAATTATTTTTGTGAATTCCACCATTCTCTCTACTGGCCTGCTCCACTGTATCCCGAACTGCTCAACGTTCATCGCTTCACCAGCTCCTAAGCCTATAATGAGTCTACCGTTTGAGATTTGATCAATGGTTGCGGTCAACTGTGCAAAAACTGCTGGATGAATTCTGTGCGGATCAGAGACGCATGTCCCCATTTCGATTTTCTCCGTTTGTGATGCTATTACACTCAAAATCGGCCATGGATTTGGCACTGTACCAGTTGGTATCATAAGCAGATGGTCTGCAGCCCAAATAGAATCAAAACCTGCTTTTTCGGTTCTCACCCCAACTTTTATGAGGGAATCAACAGTTGCAACTGGAATTGGCAGAAGTTGGCCGAACTTTACCATTTTTTCTCACCTAGATTCTTGAAGCCAGGTATACTGCTTCATAAACGGCATCTCTTATCTTTCTAGGCTTCACACAGTCTCCAATTTTGTAAGTTGGGACTCCAAAATCTAGCTCAAGATTTCTGGGTCTCATTCCGGTTGCCAAAACAATGCTATCGCAAGCTATCTCTAGTTCTTTCCCCTCACTTTTTCCAATCACTTTTCCGTCCTCAATTCTTTCGGTAATGAAATTGCATATCCATTTGACATTTTTGTTCTTCAATTCTCTAATTAGAGCAAAAGCGTAGTTCCTTTCCAAATCAGAAGCTATTGACGGCAAAATTTCCAGAATAGTAACGTTTTTGCCTTTGTATGCCAAGTAAAGTGCAGTTTCGCAGCCTATTCTTCCTCCGCCCAATATAACTACTCTCTGCCCGACTTCAACTTTTCCTGTTAGTACGTCTACAGCTTTAACTGCTCTCTCAACTCCTGGAATTGCCGGAACATCCTGTTCTGCACCTATTGCAACAACAACGAGGTCCGGCTTGATCTGCGATATTTCCCTTTCTATGTTTTTACAGTTAAGAATAACCTTAACATCCTTAACCTGTCTCCTTAGCCACTCCAAATAATTCTTTAGATCTGATTTGAATTCTGGGATTGAAGCCGGAATCAAATTCCCGCCGAGTTCGGAACTCTTCTCCAAGATAACGACTTCATGTCCCCTTAAACTTGCAACTCTCGCAAATTCTAGGCCAGCAACTCCACCGCCAATAACAGCAATTTTCTTCTTTTCTTCAGCTTTTTTGATTTCTATATCTGGATTCAGAGAGCACTTTGCCTCAAACTGCCTTAAGCTAAAGAGTCTGTCGATGCAGTCATTGCATCTCGTGCATGGACGAATTTCATCGATTTTTCCATTTTTTATCTTAATCACAAATTCTGGATCTGCGAGCAAGGCTCTTCCAAGTGCTACAAAGTCTGCTTTTCCGTCTTCGATTATCTTTATCGCCATTTCGGCCGATATCCCACCTACGGCTATCACGGGGATTTTTACTGCGGATTTAACCCTGAAAGCTCCGTCGAGCAATATACCTCTTTTAACCAACATCGGAGTTATCGCAAAACTGCCGCTTACATGCAGACAGTCTACTCCAGCTTTTTCTAACTCCAAGGCAAATCTTAAAATTTCTTCATCCGAAACGCCACCATAGGAGGGATAGGAACCATCTATCCTAAATATCGTGGGAATTCCAACTTTTTTAACAGCCTCAATTACTTCGAGTGCGAATCTTATCCTGTTCTCAAAACTGCCACCGTATTCATCACTTCTCTTATTTGTATTCGGGGACAAAAATTGACTGAAAAGCCAGCCATGAGCGCCGTTTATTTCTACTAGATCAAAGCCGCTATCTTTAGCCCTCCCAGCAGCTTCGGCGAACATTTCTATTATTTCCTTTATTTCCTCCTTTGTCAGCTCTCTTGCAATTGCCTTGAAGCTGTGCCTACCGTGCATGAACATTGTGTACTCCACTTTTGATGGAGCAATAGGCTCATTGCCCTCTATTTTCGGACTTGCACATCCTCCCGGATGTAGGAGTTGGATTCCAGCAATTGCTCCGTTTAGCTTAATCTCTTCAGCAAGCTCGTTAAGCCCTATGCAAAACTTATCAGAGTAAATCGCCAGTCCACCATGCAAATCCCTTCCTCTCTTATCAACACAGGCCCCCTCAACGATGACTAGTCCGACACCGTTTTTTGCGAATTTTTTATAGTGCCTAATCATTTTTTCTGTAACATATCCCTCTCTTGCCATGTTCAAGGCCATTGCGGGCATAACGATCCTGTTAGGGATCTCCAAATTCGCAATTTTTCCGGGTTGCAAAATCTTCATGAACTTGATTTAACTTTCTGAAATTTAAATCTTTTTTTTAGTGAGAGAAAGATTGAAATATCGAGAGAAAAATAATTTTTGAAAGCGGGGTGGGGTAGTCAGGTAATCCCGGCGGGCTCATAACCCGCAGATCCGTGGTTCAAATCCACGCCCCGCTATTTGCGATGTTTACACCCTACCCTGCTTAAAAGGCAAGCGCAATGTTTTTAAGCAAAAAGTTCAAAATATTTCAGACCCGCCTTAGCTCAGCCTGGTAGAGCGCGGGACTGTAGTTTGCGCCTCCGCGCAAGCGGAGATCCCGGTGTCCCCGGTTCAAATCCGGGAGGCGGGACTTTTATATTTTCATTTAGAATTTTAACTTTAGGACTCAATTTTAGCGCCACAGATTGGGATATTGCTTGAATTGTTTGCTGAGATTCGTTTAGCATTTAAATTTTGATTCCATAAAAATACGCAAAGGAAATCGTACCTAAGAGAAGTAGTGAGTAATTTACAATTTTGTTATCGGATCTAAAAAGTTTCAGTGCGAACTTTTTACCGGAAATCGGATAAAAAGGTGCAAAGGGTGTTTTTGTGAGCAGATCGGCAAGTATATGTGAAATTATTCCAAGAAAAATGAAAAAAGACATCTTTATATCTCCAAGTAGAATGAAAAATGTAAAAAAGAGGGCAAAGGCAAAAGCGAAATTGTGAGTATATATCCTGTGTTTAATCTTTAAAATTAAATCTATGTCTGGTAACAGGGAGAATATCACTGCAGATACCACGTCTTTTGCGGAGAATAAAACCAGAAAAGGTGAGAAAAGAAAGAGAGAAAATCCAAGGTGTCCGATTCTGTTCATATCCCAAAATTAAAATCAAATAATTTGGATAAGAAGATCAAAAAATTTCAGATTTTCCCTTTCAGCAGTTCAGCACCTTTTTCGACTTCGATTTTGGTATCAGTCGGCAATTTCATCGAAGCCCTTCTGAATGCTTCTTTTGCGAATTCAAAATACTCTGGTTTGATCCATATCGACATTATCTTTGTTCCGGGCCTAACTTGTGCAGCTCTGCCAACAGGTCTGCCATAAGCGGCTCTCATACCTTGAGACACTCTGTCCGCTCCCGCTCCCACGGCCATTTTGTGCTCTCTGAGAATATGGTGCGGATAGATCCTGACCTTAAGCCTGTAGTTGTTTGAACCAACCATCTTTGTTAAGTATTTGTTTGCCATAACCCTCGCTGCCTCTAACGCGTTATCTCTTATCTGCACTGCATCCTTTGCAACCAAGGTGAGCATCACAGGAAACTCTGCCTGTAAATTTCCCATGTCGAACATTTTTACTCTCGTTCCAGGGGCTCCATCGATGTATTCTATTCTAGTATAGGGCCTTTCAAGTCTTCTCCACATCCTTGCCGGTTTCCTTGCCATAAGGCGAATTCGAGGAGAGTAAATAAAGCTTTCGTGCAAAAGACTTTTTAACATGATGGATTTAATTATCACTATGAGACTGAAAAGTGGCGTTTACGGGCTTGATGAAATCCTCGACGGCGGTTTCATAAATAATACGATAAATGCCGTATATGGTTCAGTTGGGTCTGGGAAAACAGTTTTCTGTTTAAATTTCCTGCTGGAAGGTCTCGAAAATGGGGAAAACTGTGCTTACGTTTCTTTTGATCTTGAGCCCGAAGATTTTTTGAGAATTGTGAAGTCGATGCATTGGGATATTTCTAAAGAAATCGAGGAAGAAAGAATGAAAATTGTGACTTTCTATACCGAAGACAGCACCATCATATGTGAAGATCTTTATAAGATACCCAAAAATTACCAAAGGATCGCAATAGATTCGTTTACACCTTTAATCGTTTCCACAGAAGGAAAGGCGAGGAATGAAGTGAACTGGTTTTTCAGAAACATCAGGAAGTGCGCTACAGCTCTAGTAACAATTGAAGAGCCTATGCAGGGATATGAAGCGAGTTCTAATGTTGCCCTCTACCTTGCCGATTCGGTGATATCCCTTAAATCAACCGGCTACAGCGAACCTTTCAGCAGAACGCTTAGAGTCATAAAGCATCGAATGTCCTCGCATTCGGAAGAGGTGTATCCGTATTCTATAATAGAAGGTATAGGGATCGTCGTGGAAAAAAAGAGATGCGAAGGGTTTGAAATCGAAGACATTCCAGGAATTTCCAGAAGGTCCATGGAAAAGCTGAGAAGGATTTGTAGGGAGGGATATCTAACCAAAGAAGAGTTTGAAAAGGTAAAAAGGAGAATAAAATGCTAGATCAGCTTAGGGAGATAACAAAAAGGCTTGCATCGGATCCCAGTGTTGTCGTTTCAGCAATCTATAGAATCGACGGCACACCAATTGTAACCTTCATAAAAGATAAAAAGTACATTTCGATTCTTGAATGGTTTGAAAGTCAAACGAAACTCTTGTTAAATCTGATGGCAGAAAACAGCCTTAAGAGTGTTGACTTCAAGACAAGAGATTACGTGATGATAATATACCCTCTTTCGGGATCTCTGGTTTTAGTTGTAATATCAACAAGCGAGGCCTCTGTTTACAAGCTCAGGATTGATGTTGAGTCTCTTAAGAGGATACTAAATGTTTGAAGTTTACTATACACAAGAAATGGAGCCGAGGAAAGCACTTGAGGATATAAAGAAAGGGATGGGCTTTGAGCCATCTTTGGCGATATTTTTCGTTGCAGGAAAAATGGAAAAACCCGAGCTTTTAAGACTCAATTGTAACTCAATTTCTGTACCCGTTGAGGGGATAATAACTCCAAATGGTGTCTGGAGCAGGGGAGTCTTGGCATTGGTAACCGATGCAGACGCTTCAGTCAGAGTTTTTGAAGGAAATGCAAAAGATGTCGTTGGAATGATGGAAAGATCGAGAATAGGTTCTTTTAATCTTCTGATTTATCCATTATTTTTTGTAAAGGATTTATTAACTTTTTTAAGACTTAGAATAAGTTTCATGAGAGTAAACAATATAGAAGAGGCCTCTGAGATCTTTGAGAGAGTGATTTACCCGATGAACACAATTCTGAGGCCATTTAGAAATTCCGAAAAAATAGCCTTGGCTATGAATATATTTCCTCTTGAAACGGGCATCGGTCTTCCGAAAATATTCTTTAATGGAAAAACAATTGGAAGAAGTGTTATTTGTGTATCATTTAAGGAAAAATTGGAATGCGAGTTTAGAGATTCTTTCCCTGAGAGAGGAAAAAATTTCGAAGAAACTGTGGAAATTTTATCCCAAGAACTAGTTAATGTGAAAAAAGTAAAAGTCATTAAAAAAGCTCTGGCGATAAAAGAAATAGACAAAAAAAGTGTGAAGGATTTTTTGCGAGAGTACAAAATATTTATGAAAAGAAATCTTGACGAAGATTTACTTCAGCAAAAATTTTTTGCAGCTAGCCCTTATATGATCTGTTTTATAAGTAAAGAGACTTATGGTTCTTGTAGTCTTGGAACTTTTGATTATGAGCTAAAATTTTACCCTTCCCTTTTTGATACGGATGTCTTTTTTGACGATGCGATTTTTGCCGGAGAATTCATACATGGAGGCGTGAGAAAACTATTCGAAGTGGTTAAAAAAGCTGACTTCGCTATTTTCGATCAAAATTTTATGCTTATGTTCGAGGAAAGAGTGAATGAATTAATTGAAGAAATTAATGGTTATGGAATTTTTACGTCCTATCCATCTTTTTCAGGTGAAGTCGAAAAAAGATTAATGAGTGAAGTTGAAAATGGTATTTGTGTTAATACAACTCAAACTATGGTTTTTTTAAACTTCAAATAATGAAAGAATTCCCATAAGGAGAATTATAGTTGGATAACATAGTGTATATAGCTTTATGTTTTTTATAGTTTTTAGACTTATTTCCCATTTGGCTTTTCTAATCGATAGAATCGAGTAAGTCAACGGAATTAAAATAATAGTTGTTAAAACTAATGTTCTGGGAATAACTCTAAGAATAGATAGCACTAAAACTAAAGAAATCGCTACAAAAAACACAGAAAAAGACAATATAAATAGTGTAAGTGGAGATGCAACAACTGCAAGTGTTCTATAACCAGCAAGAGAGTCTACAGAATAATCCTTTATGTCCTTCAACAGCACCCCTGAGATGTAAAGAGAAGATACGATCATTGCAAAGGAAAAACCAAGAGTATCAATTTGAGAAAAGAATGTCCAAATCAATAAAGCAAAGCTAGGTGTAACAATTAGGTAGGTTAAAATCTCGGTTCTGTAATCTTCTTTTAATCTTCTAATCTTTTTCCCAATTAGAATCTTGTCGGAATATACCCATGTGAAAATTAGACAAATAAAGAACAGCAGACCCGCAAGTGCGTCTTTAGTTAAGGGAAGCATTAAAGCTGAGATAGTATAGAACAATAAAACTAAAAACGTTGCCTTTCTTCTATTTTCTAGGAGAAAAACCGAATTTCCTCTTCCATCTCTTGCATCATCTTCTGCATCGTTTGAGTGATTCCAGAGATTTGTTGCAATAAAGAAGAAAAAGCAGAAGACGTAAGAAATTGCGAATTCCAAAATTCCCGATTTTGAAAGTGAAAAAGCGAAAAAAAGAAGTTAAAGGCAAAGGATAGGCAATATTAACTGGTTTGGATCCAATTTTCAAAAGATTAAAATAAAATTTTAGCCAGCAAATATCTTTACCTTCTTGAAGACTTCTTCCGCCTTTTTCTTTTCCTCCATACATCTTCACCAATTAATTGGATACAATCAAAATATTTAAATTTTTTCTTTATTATAATAATAATTACTACTACAATTATTATTTTCATGCAAAAGATGCACAGGAAAAAAGCCTTGAAAAAGAACTCAACTGGAAAAGGCTTTTAGCTTCTCGTAAAGCATTGGCAAGAAAAGACCGACATCTGTAACAATTCCGATTGCTTGGTGTGTCCCACGATCCATGAGCTTCATCACAGTGGCCGGATTTGTATCCACGCAGATTGTTTTCACCCAGGAAGGCAGAAGATTGCCCACTGCAATGCTATGCAGCATCGTTGCCAGCATCAGTACCATATCTATTCCTTGCAAGGCCTTTTTCATCTCCGTCTTTGCAACCATTACATCTGTTATAACCTCTGGCAACGGGCCGTCATCCCTAATCGATCCGGCAAGGATGAAGGGAACTCCTTTGCGAATGCACTCGTACATAATCCCCTCTCTCACGATTCCCATTTCTACTGCCTTCCTTATTCCTCCTACTGACATTATCTTGTTTATTGTATACAAATGATGCCTATTACCGCCCGGTACAGGCCTTCCAGTTCTTATATCCATACCGAGTGAGGTCCCGTATAGGGCAATTTCGATATCGTGAACGGCCAATGCATTTCCGGATAGAAGAAGGTCTACAAAGCCATCCCGTATCATTCCTGCAAGCGCGTCTCTTGCGGCTGTATGGTTAACCGCCGGTCCTGCAACGACGGCTATTTTACCACCAGCTCTCTTTAAATCTACAATTTCCTTCGCAATCATCTCTATCATCTTCTCCGTGGGTCTTTCTGATGAAACTCTGCCACCCATGAATTCAAAGTAGGTTGATTTTCTTGGTCTTTCAGGCGGGATTATTCTAACACCTTTTTCCCCGATAACGACTAAATCGCCTTTCTTGACCTCGTTTATCGAAAGACAGATTGCCCTGTTATCTCTTATCGTGATTACTCTGTCCATCGCAATTCCTTCTACTTCCAGCCATCTCCCTTTATAGCAGACAAAGGTTCTGTGGTTCGTAGTAACGTAGAAATTCTCTGGCAGAATTCTGTCTGCCGGAGCTGGCTGAAGTTCGACCTCTTCCGCTTCGGGGATTCTCGCTCCCATTTTGTGCAATTCTTTCAGGATGAGGTTCAAGTGATCCTCATTTTCACCGAAAACAATCATTCTGGCGTAGCTGTAGTCCTCTTTCCTCTTTCCTATTCTGAATTCCAGTATCTCAAATTCTCCATCGAGATCCAGGATCAAGTCCAGAACCTTTGGGAAGATCATTGAGTCTATAAGATGGCCCTCAAATTCGATCTCTTTAGCGATCATAAGACTCGTTAAGGTAGCGGATTAAATAATCTCTTGTCTCGATTATCGAAGCCGCTTCTCTTGTCTCGATTGTGAAGTAACCTTTGAATTTATTGAACGGAAAAATCTTGAGATCCACGCTTCCCTTACCTAAGGAAAGATGCTCATCTTTTTTCCCATTGTTGTCGTGAACGTGAACGTTAGCGACCCTGTCAAAGTTTTTAATGAAAAAATTGTTTCTCTGGATGTTGTAATGACCAATATCGAGAGTTAGGGCTAGGCTAGTTTCATCTAGAATTTTCGACAGAGCTTTTTCAATTTCCCCCTCTATTGCTATGGTATTTTCGAGAGCCAGGGTAACGGGACTTTTTTCGATAAAAGGCCCCAGTTCCTCTCTTATTACTCTTTCGCAGTGTCTCTCGTAGAGCTTCGGATCGAAATAAAAATTACCATTGTTCATGAAGCCGGGATTCCAGCCAATATGAAATGTTATCAACTTAGCTCCAGCTTTGTCGGCCAAGTTTATAACTTTCTCCATTTCCTCATAGCTCGCTCTTCTCATGCTTTCGCTGATCGAGATGAAGTTTGTACTCGCTGCTGGTGCGTGTATTAGGAGCTCAACGTCGTAGCTCCATATTAGCTCTATCAGCTCGCAGTGGCTGAGAGATTCGAGGCTGAAAAGTGGATGATCCATCAGGATTTCAATATGATTGAATCCGTTATCCGTTATGAAATCAAAGGCCTCCCTAACATTGTGACGAACGTCTGGCTGTGCGCCTATCTTCATGGCTCCACCATTGTTCCGATCCCCTCTTTTGTGAAGAGCTCAAGAAGTATCGCATGCCTTTTTGAACCATCGATGATGTGGACTCTCTCCACACCTCCCTCAAGCGCTTTTGCAATGGCTTCGAATTTTGGAAGCATTCCTCCCTTCAGTAAACCTTTTTCATGCATTTCTTTCAGTTCAGAAAGCTTTATCCTGGAAATCAGAGAATTCTTATCGTTTACATCTTTTAGAATTCCCGGAACGTCTGTGAGCATTATAAGCTTTTTCGCTTTCAGGGCGCTCGCTATATCGCCAGCAACGCTATCGGCATTCAGGTTGTATATGTTTCCGTTTAAGTCCGCTGAAACCGGGGAAACCACTGGAATAAATCCACTATCGAGCAGTATTCGAAGTATTGTTGGATTTACGAATTTAGTTTCTCCTACAAACCCTAAATCGATCATAACTTCTTCAAAACCCTTTTTCAGTTTCATCATTTTCTTTTCGGCAACTATAAGGAGACCATCTTTTCCACTGAGCCCAACTGCTTTCCCACCATTCTTTATAAACATTGAAACGATTTTGGAATTTATCTTTCCATCCAAAACCATTTCCACAACTTCCATTGTCTCCTTGTCCGTAACTCTCAGCCCCTCAACAAACCTAGGTTTCAGACCAAGTTTCTCCATCTTTTCTGAAATCTCTGGCCCGCCCCCATGAACAACTACAGGCTTAATGCCGATATAGTGTAACAAGATTATGTCTTTAACTGTCTCTTCAAGAACTTCATCGCTCACCATTGCGTGTCCGCCAATTTTTATTACCATTGTTGTTCCGTGAAATTCTTTGATGAACGGCAGAGCTTCAACAAGGATCTCAACGTTTTGCATGGATTAAGATTTTGCCTTGTAGTTAAGATTTTTGCTCGGACTCGATTTTGAATCTTTCCTCGTTTTTAGCCATCTTATTCTTCACTGCTTTTAGTATGTCGATTCCTGCAACGTCGCAGAAGAAAAGCAGATATATCATCACATCTGCGAGTTCTTCGGCTATTTCATCCCTTTTATCTTTTAGGAGTCCCATTTCCTCCTCAAGGCTTCTTGTCCACTGAAAAATCTCCATCAACTCGGAGACCTCTATTGCCATCGATACTGCAAGATTTTTTGGACTGTGGTACTTTTTCCAATCTCTTTTGTCTCTAAATTGTCTCAAAATCTCTATTATTTCCTCCATTTCAATCTCCAAACGTTATTACTGGGCTAGTTCCAATCCTTTTTGCTCCCATTGCCCTCAGGACCGGTTTTAAAAATTTGACTCTAGCCCTATCTACAACTATGTGCACAGCTGCAGCCCCCTTTGCAAGGGGGGAAATGGTTGGATCGAAACCCTCGTTTGTTAGGTAGTCCACTATTTTCCTTAAATCTTGCTCCCTCGGAACGTTAAAGTATAAGCTTACAAGGTTTCTGGAGTTTATTACCTCTTTTATATCCGTTAGCAGGTTCTCTAAAACTTCTCTCTTTTCCCTATCCTGCAAAGAACTTTTGTTGGCAATAAAAACGGAGTGAACTTCCATGAGAACATCTATTATCCTGCATCTGTTTTCTTTGAGCGTAGTTCCGAATTCTGTAACCTCTATTATCAGATCAGCCTCGGGAAGAGGAGGAAGAATTGAAGCCTCTGTTTTTCCTATAGGATCAAAAACAACAGCGTTCAGTCCGTGTTTTTCGGCATATTTCTTCGCGATTTCCGGAAATTCAGAAGCAATATATACAGTTCTGTTTCCCACTATCTCCTTGAAATCATCCACACTTTTTACATTCGGATAGACTTCTTCAGAAATTGCTGCAACGAGTTTTGTGGGTCTAAGCGGCAGGTAATCTATAACTACTACGTTGCTGAGACTCATCTTCAGCTTCCAGTTTTCGAGTATATCTCCTCCTGTTATTCCGGCGTCTCCTTTCCCGAGTTCGATGTATAGTGGCATTATCTGCGGTCGAACTTGCTTAAAAATTAGTTTTGGGTGGTCTACATCGATAAGATAGCCTCTTTCACTTTTTCCAAGCCTGTAACCGGCTGTCTGGAGCGCCTCCCAAATCGGTTTTTCAAGGTGACCATCAGGAAAGTAAACCTTGACAAGCATGCAGATGCTTGGATACCTGATTTTAAAAACTATTCGATTGCATCGCCGATTGCAATATTCGTCGCAAATGAAACAGCTGAAAGACCCGTTTTTTTGCAGAATTCAATTGCTGAATCAAATATAGCAGCTTTTGAAACTACGAGAGGTATTCCTGAATTGAAACACTTTTTTGCAATTCCAAGAGAAATTCTGCCTGAGAGAAGGAGATAGGAATTTCCCAAGTTCTCTCCATTCAGCAAAGCGGAGCCAATTGCTTTGTCGACAGCATTGTGCCTTCCAACGTCATAAGCTCTGAAAAACTTCTCCCTTCCTACTATCACTGCCACGTGGTATCCTCGAGTTCTCCTGTATTCCTCTATCTCGAGAAGAGAGAGACTCCGCCGCAAATCTTCAAGCTTGAATTTAACCGCATTTTCGATTTTTTTGGAGTCAATTTTATTCTGATTAGTCTGATTGACGTTTACTATCACCGCATTTTCAAGGATTTTTACATCGACTTTTTCAATGCTGTCCGCTATCCCCTCCGAGATTATGAAACCCAAAGCAAGCTCTCTTAGCATGTTCGGTGTGCATGCTAACTCGTTGGGAGTCCCGTTTATAATGAATGTAATCTCCCTCTCTTTTGCGATCTCTAGCGGCTCCCCTATAATTTTGATCATATTTTTTGATGTTCCAGAATACCTTAAAAAATTTCTCTTTTCTGCCTTATCCCTGCAGCTGGCTATTGCATCTTAACGTTTACTCCGAAAATTTCCTTCGCATGTTTTCTATTACAACTCCAGCTGACGAGAACTGTTTTTGGATTAGAACTCTATTTTTATTTCCCTCTTTTCTTTAGCTGTGCAGCCAAGAAAAGGGTAACACCAAATTGTTAGAAAAAGCAAAAAAAACTGCCTCATACTCTACTGCCAAATTTTGGCTCCTTCTTTTCAATAAAGGATTTTATACCTTCTTCAGCATCCCTGCTCGCAAAAGAAATTGTAAACAGGTCTCTCTCGTATTCTATTCCCTCTCCTAATCCCTTCTTGAATCCCCTATTTACAGCCTGTTTTACAAGCATTAAAGCTGTTGGTGACTTTTTCTTAAGCTTCTCCGCAAAAGCTTTTACTTCCTCAATTAGTT
This sequence comes from Archaeoglobales archaeon, assembly GCA_011605865.1. GTDB lineage: Archaea > Halobacteriota > Archaeoglobi > Archaeoglobales > Archaeoglobaceae > WYZ-LMO2. The sequence continues at coordinate 35,744 of JAAOZI010000015.1, read as the reverse complement.
TATCATGCTCTACAACTTTGTTTACCAGTCCAAGTCTTTCAGCAGTTTTTGCATCTATTCTTTCCCCGGTCAGACAAAGTTCCATCGCCTTCTTCCAGCCGACAATTCTGGCAAGCCTCTGCGTTCCCCCGGCCCCGGGAATTATGCCTAGATTTATTTCTGGTTGTCCAAATGATGCTCTTTCGCTCGCAATTATTATATCGCATGCCATTGCAATTTCGCAACCGCCTCCCAATGCCAAACCGTTGACAGCAGCGATAACAGGTACTTCTAAGTCCTCTAGGTTCTCAAGGACTTTTCCCAGATCCTCAATTATCTCTCTTGCCCTAAATGCATCGATTCTCGAAAACATCTTTATGTCAGCTCCAGCACAAAAAGCCCTGCCTTCTCCAACTAAAACCATTACTCTGATTTCCTTGTCCTCTCTTGCAATTTCTACGGCCTTTTTTAGACCTGCGATAAAGTCCTCGTTTATAGCGTTAAGCGCTTCTGGACGGTTGAACTTTACCCAAAGTATTCCATCTTCTTTTTTAATTTCGACAGCCATATTTTTCCCATCCAAACTAGAATTCTATCTGTAGCTCTTGGGCATACCCAAAACGTGTTCGGCGATGTAATTCAATGCCATCTGCTGAGTTACTGGGGCGAGACGAATTAGATTGATCTCCCTCCACCATCTTTCAACATCGTATTCCTTTGCATATCCGTAGCCGCCAAAAACTTGCATTGACCAGTAAACGGCCTTGATACCAGCTTCGACGGCCACAACCTTGGCCATATTTGCGTACTTTCCAACTTCTCTGTAATCTGCTTTTCTATCGTAAAGCCAAGCTGCTTTGAAGTTCATAAGCTTTGCACATTCGATGTTTGCGTATGCCTCTGCCAACGGGAACTGAAGCCCCTGATAGCTGCCTATTGGATCTGCAAAAACCCTTCTCTTTTTCGAGTAATCTACCGCCTTGCTTATTGCAAGTCTGCTTATTCCAATTGCAGCAGTGGCAAAGCCCATTCTTTCGGGATTTAGGGTATCGAGGATGAGATACCATCCCTCATCCTGAGGGGGTATCAGGGCATTTTCTGGAAGGCGAAGGTCATTGAAACTCACTTCGCAACTCTTTGAATAGTTTATTGCATGTTTTGGAATTGGATTAACCTTTATTGCCTTATTTGGCAAATCTGCTAGGAATAAACTCAGACCAAAAGTCTTTTTCGGCGCTTTTTCTAGCGGAGTCGTTCTTGCAACTATCAGCATTCCTTTAGCTCTATCAGCACCGCTTATCCATATCTTATTTCCATTTATGACCCATTCGTCCCCTTCCTTAACGGCCCTCGTTTTTATCGCAAGCGTGTTTGTTCCAGCATCTGGTTCAGTTAATGCCATGCAAAATTCCATTTCCCCTTTCGCTATTTTTGGTAAGTATTTTTCTTTCTGCTCCTCGGTTCCATGCCTTGCAATGCTTAAACCGCCAAAAACTTCGGTGAGCATGAGATACCAAACTCCTGCCATTCCACAACCATTTGCAGCTAATTCCTCCATTGCTATTAGCAGCTCAGTTAGGCCATAGCCGCTCCCACCGTACTGCTCTGGAATGACAATACCGAAGAAGCCCGCTTTTGCTAGGGCTTTAAAGAACTCCTCGGCGAACTCACCTTTTTCCTCCTTTTCCCTCCAATATTCTGGCGGAAAATCCTGGGCAATCTCTCTTGCGGAATCTGCTATCATCTTTTGCTCCTCACTAAATTCGAAGTTCATTTCACCTCACCTCAAAAAATAAAGAAAATTAAACGGGCTTGTAATAGGCTATGTCGGAAATGTTTCCCTTCATTTCTTCTGGTCTTCTAAGTACGGGCCTGACTTTCATTCCTATGCAAACTTCCTTTGCATCCTTTATTACATGTATTATCTTCCCATCAGTATTGTCGAGCTTTATCATTGCAATCACTTCTTCCATCGGTTCTTCGTTTAAGTCAAGCGTCGCTACAGTAAATGCCTCAACGCACCCCTCTCCGGTGATTTCATAGAATTCCGTTTCGCTAAAGTCAAACTCACAATAAATTCTTGGAGGGAAATAGCGATGACCGCATTTTTTGCACTTTGCAGCAATGAATTTCCCCTCCCTGAGTTTCCTGAAGAATTCTTCTCCCGCTCTGCCACTTGTGTAAACCCAGTATAACTCTATTTTTCCACCTTTCGGCGGAAAATGGCGCATTTTTTCGGGATCAACTATCTTTTCAATCATTTTCATCCCTCCAGGGTTTCCAGTACTTTATATCTGTAATCGCACCCTCCCTCTCATTTTCTGGTTTCCACACAGCCTTAACTCTCATTCCAATGTAGACTTTTTCAGGTTCAACTTCTCCAAGGATGTGCATTATCCCCATGTTGGGCGATGCGCCGTCTACAGCAATGACTGCAACGATCACAGGTTTTTCCAGCGGTCTTGCATCTGGGTCGATGTAGGATATTGAGAACGTTTGAACGGTTCCGGTATCCTTAACGTAGACCCACCCGTCTATCGGCTTGTAACACAGTTCACAGTATATTCTCGGCGGAAAGATTATTCTTCCGCATTTTTCGCATTTCGTTGCTATCAGTTTCCCGTTTTTGAGCTCGTTCAAGAATCTGCTCATTGCCTGTCCGGCAGTCCAAGAGTAGACGAGATTCGGATGGTCTTCAAAAATTGTAACTCTCCTTTCGGAAATATCCCTCTCGCTTAATGCAGTTCCCTCCGCATAGGGGGGACAGGAAATCTTTTTTCTTCCAACAGCCATGGGATCACCTCTTGTTAGACATCACCATTACAGTTCCAACCTGCATCAGGTCTCCCCAGGCTTGGCAAACTCCTGTTGTAACTTCCTTTGCAACTTGTCTTTTTCCAGCCCTGTAAGCGAGTTGCCAGTAGATTTCGCATGCCTTAACTCCCATTGTTGCGGCTATTGGATTTCCAACTCCCAGTAAGCCGCCAGATGGACAGACTGGTAGATCTCCATCTCTTGCGGTTACTCCCTCCCTTGTCAGGATTGGAGCCTCTCCCTTTTTAGCCAATCCCAAACCTTCCATGTGGTGCAGTTCCTTGTAATCAAATGGATCATACGGCTCTGCAACGTCTATCTGCTTCCTTGGATCTGTTATGTGGGCCATTCTGTATGCCATTTTAGCTGCTTCCGCAACGTATCTTGGGAAGTACAGATCCCTGTTAGTCCAGTGAGTGGTATCTAGGGCCCAGCCAACTCCGGTTACCCAAACTGGCTCGTCTGTCAATTGTCTTGCAATGTGCGGGGCAACCATGATCAGAGCCGCTGCCCCATCACTGGGAGGGGATACATCAAGTCTCCTCACTGGCAAGGCCATTGGCTCGCTGTTCAGGACATCTTCTACTGTTATCTTTTCAGCAACTTGGGCGCATGGATGATCTAGGGCGTTTGCCTTGTTCTTAACGGAAACAAGTGCTATATCCTCATGCCTGATATTGTTAACATGCATGTATCTGCGCATTTCCAATGCGAATATCCAAATCAGATTCGGCTTCAGCGGTCTGTCCAGAATTGGATCCCAAATGTATTTGAACGCTGACTGCGGATGAGGATGACAGCAGGACATTTTTTCTTCGCAAACTACCAAGCAAACATCTGCCAGCCCGCTTGCAACATGCCAGTATCCGGCTATTGGAGCAAAAACACCAGTTCCTCCGCCTACAAATACTCTGAGATACGGTCTGTCGCTCCCTCCAGCACCATCCAACAAATATTCTCCTTTTAGAGCTGTCCCATCAAAGGCATCAGGAGCTGAACCCATTACGACCATTTCTATGTCCTTAATATCAAGGCCAGCCTCTTCTAAAGCCTGCTTTACGGCAAAATACGATAATTCCTTACCAGTTTCAAGCAATCTTCGCTTGAAAGTCGTCATTCCTGCACCAACTATCGCAACATCCTGCTTTTTATGGAACTTCAAACCTTTAACAATTTCAACTTCCATATTTCACACCCCAAATACAGCAACAGCCCCACTTGCCGTCGGAATATATCTCCAAGCTTGCGCAACACCGATTTCGCAATCCACTTGTCTTCTGCCAGCCTCGCCACGGAGCTGTATTACTATCTCCAGGGCCTTCTGTCCTCCAGTAGCTTCCAGCAGGTTTCCTACTCCAAGATTTCCTCCAGAAACGTTAACGGGCAATGAACCGTTTCTTGCAAAGTAACCTTCACTCATAAGATCGCAGACGTCATATTTTCCAGCAAGCTGGAGCGCAACAATGTGCTGAATTTCTTTGAAGGCAAATCTGTCGTCAATTTCAGCTATATCGATTTCCTTACTCGGGTTCTCGATTCCTGCCATTCTATATGCCATCTTTGCAGATTTGTAAGCATAACGAGCTTCGAAACTCATGATGTCGTAGTTGCTCGTTTCGCTCCACCAGCCCACGCCTTTTATCCATACTGGTGAGTCTGTGATTTTCCTAGCCATTTCATCGCTTGCAACAACAAAAACGATTGCTCCATCTGCCCTTTCAGCTATCTCTATTTTTCTCATTGGATAAAATACAAACGGGCTTTTTAGGGCGTATTCAACAGTTAACTTCGCTCCATAGGGGGCTGAGTCGTTTAGCAAGGCATTTCTTTTATTTTTCACAACAACTTCAGCTATTGCCTCCTGAGTTATACAGTATTTGTTCATGTAGTAACTCATTTCAAGAGCTGCGAGGTAATAAGGATGGGCATTAGTAACTCCTTTCAGCCAAATCGGATCCATTGCATGTCTTATAACTTCACCAAAAGTCTTTATATCGCTTGCTTTGCTGTGGGCTTCGACCACGGCTATCTCTGCCAATCCGCTTTCAATTTGCATATAGGCAGTTGCTAAACCGTAAAGAAAGTCGGCACAGACTGTACATGTTGGCTTCAGCACTGCTCCGAGTTGATCTGGAACAAATTCGTCAAAGATTGCAAAACCTTCGTAGAAGTCCTCAGCACATGTTATAAAACTGTCAACGTCTTTTCTCGGATCTATTCCGGCATCTTCGTAGGCTCTTACTGCTGCTTCATACATGATCTCTTTCCAACTCAGATCTGGTGTATTTGCATTAAAACCGCTGTAACCAACCCCAACTATTGCAGGCATTAAATCACCGAAGTCTTTTTTTAAGAATTCCTATTTAAGTTTTTTGTTTTTTTATTGTTCAATTCAAAAAACTTTTTATTGTAGTACTGAAAATTAGTATTTAATGAGAGTTTTATACGAAGAAAAAGAGAGAGTGGGCAAAATAACCCTCAACAATCCGGAAAAAGTGAACCCGTTATCCTATGAAACGCTTTGCGACTTAGAAAAGATAATAAAAAATTTGGCTGAAGAAAGGAAAGTTAGGGCAGTTATTTTAACTGGGGCTGGAAAAAACTTCTCGGCTGGTCATGATCTGAGAGAAATCTACGAAGGGGGACCGATAGAAGTCGAGAAGCTTTTTTTGCAATGTTTTAAAGTCATGCATGCGATAAGAAGCGCCCCTCAGCCTTTTATCGCAATGGTCCGCGGGGTAGCGTATGCTGCAGGTTGTCAGTTAGTTGCGGCCTGTGATCTGGCAATAGCTTCAGAAAATGCTCGATTCGCGACCCCGGGTGTAAACATAGGGTTATTCTGTTTTACGCCAATCGTTTTTGTGAGCAGAAATGTCAGTAGAAAGAAAGCATTTGAGCTTGGAATTCTTGGGGAACCTATCAGCGCTGAGGAGGCGCTAAGAATAGGCTTGGTTAACAAGGTGGTGAAAGATGAGGAACTGGAGAAGGAAACGGAAGAATTTGCGAAGAAGATTGCTAAATTCCCGCTCGAGGTTCTTGAATCGGGCAAGCGCTTCTTCTATGGCCAGATATTCATGGAGGACTTTTCTGCGCTGAGTTTTGCCACAGAAGCCATTGCGTTGCATTCTGCTTCAAGATTCGCCAAAGAAGGAATTAAGGCATTTCTTGAAAAGAGAAAACCTGTTTGGGGTGAGTAAATGATAAGTGGTGATGAATACGTTAAGAGATTGAAGGAATATAAAAGGGTTATATATGTTGCGGGTAAAAGGATTGAAAATTGGACAGAGCATCCGAATATAAAACCGGTGATAAATGCGATAGCAAAAACATACGAGCTTGCAGGCAACTATGCAGTTTTCTCGGATCTTATTAACGAAAAAGTCAATGTGCTGAATGCAGTAATCAGAAGTGCTGACGATCTGATAAAGAGATACGACTACCAGAGAGAGCTCAGCCTGAGACTTGCAACTTGCAATTACCGATGTACTGGCTGTGATGCAATAAATTCTCTATATCCGATTACTAAGATTGTTGACGAAAAAAGCGGTAGCGACTATCACAAAAGATTTCTCAATCTTTTGAAAGAAATACAGAAAAATGACTTTGCGTGCACATCCGCCTTAACGGATGTGAAGGGAGATAGAAGCAAAAGACCGTTGCAACAGGAGGAAATGTACGTTAGAGTTGTCAAAAAAGATAGCAAGGGCATTTATGTCAGCGGCGCAAAAATCCATCAAAGCGGCGCTTTTGCAGCTGATGTAAACTTTGTCCTGCCAACGCAGACTTTTAAGGAAGGAGAAGAAAAATTTGCGGTCGCTTTCGCTTCTCTCCCGGAAGACGATGTAAAATACGTTCTGCAGAATACAGGAGTGCAGGCTAAGTTTAGAGAAGGAGGAAGCTTCGAAATGGGGAATCCGAAGTTCGGAGATAGAACAACCTGTATGATCATTTTCAAAGAAACTTTCATTCCTTGGGATAGAGTATTTGTTTTTGAAGATTTGAAAGCCACAAGGGATCTGCTAACTCTCTTTGCCTGCTCTCATCGTTGTGTTGGAGCATCCTGTAAAGCTGGATTCATGGATTCTATGGCCGGTGCTGCGAGCATGATGCTGAAAGCGAACGGACTTGAAAACGTCTCACAATTAAGGCAAAAACTCGCGGAAATGGTAGCCTTTAGCGAGTCTGCGCACGCAATAGCAGTGGGGGGAGCTGTGAAAGGATATAGGATTGCTGAAACCTGGCAGCCAAATAGAGAAGTAGCAAACTCGGCGAAAGTAATGGGGGTGGAAGGGTTCATGAAATCTCTTGCAAATCTCATAGACATTGCCGGTGGAATTCCTGCTACTGCGCCTTCAGAGTTCGATCTTAGAGGAGAGATAGGGGAAGAAATAAAAGAACTGATGCGGGGAAGCGAAAAAATTTCCCCTGAAGATAGAATGAAAATAATAAAATTTATTGAATTTTGGGCTATGAGTTCTCATTTGGTCGGAGCTTTTCATGGTGGCGGATCACCCAGCGCCTCGCTCGTTTTTCTGCAGTTCCTAGCAGATTTGGCAAAAAGAGAGAAGGCAGTATGTGATTTGCTAGATATAAAAAGCTAAATTTTTTTAAACTTTTCTTGAGGTGATTTCATGCTGGAAACTATGAAGATAAGGGTTTTAGTCGCAAAACCCGGACTCGATGGCCATGATAGGGGAGCAAAGGTAGTTGCCCGCGGTTTGAGAGATGCAGGATTTGAAGTTATATATACGGGAATAAGAAGAACCCCGGCTGAAATAGCGGAAACTGCTTTGCAGGAAGATGTTCAGGTTTTGGGATTGAGCATTTTAAGCGGTGCCCACATGGAATTGATACCCCTTGTTATTGAAGAGTTAAAGAAGAGGGGACTTGAACCCGGAAAAGATCTCATCGTCCTTGTGGGGGGAATAATCCCCCCAGACGATGCAAAGGTTCTGATGAGTCTCGGAGTCTCGGGTATCTTTACACCCGGGACCAAGATTAGTGATATAGTAGAATTCATAAAAAAAGAAGTAGAAAAACTGAAGAGGTGATGACATTGAAGATAGACCATATTGGAATTGCGGTTAAGAATTTGGAGGAAGCCGTTAAAACTTTCGAGTCCCTGGGTCTTAAAGTTAAGGAAATAGAAGAAGTAAAAGAACAGAAAGTGAAAGTTGCGATGCTTCCAGTGGGAGAGAGCAGAATAGAACTGCTGGAAGCAATGGCTGAAGATTCTGCAATAGCGAAATTCATAGCCAATCGAGGGGAGGGGATCCATCACATAGCTATAAACGTGGAAAACATAGAGAGGTCACTTGAAAATGCAAGAAAGGCTGGCATAAAACTGATAGATGAGAAACCCAGAATAGGGGCTGGTGGAAAAAAGGTTGCATTTCTACATCCGAAAAGCGTGCATGGTGTCCTTTTGGAATTCGTAGAGGGTTAATATGGAGGCGCTGAAGGATCTATACAAAAGGAGGGAAAAAATTTTAAAGATGGGCGGTGACGAAAGGATTGCAAAACAGCATGAACAGGGAAAGCTAACGGCGAGAGAAAGGATAGATCTCCTTCTTGATCCAGGAAGCTTTGTAGAATTGAATCCGTTTGTTGAAAAAAGAAATACGGATTTTGGTTTGGACAAGATGGATTTACCTGCAGATGGTGTAATAACTGGTTACGGAACTGTTGACGGGAGACCAGTAGCAGTATTTGCCCAAGATTTTACAGTTATGGGAGGAAGTCTCGGGGAGATGCATGGGTTCAAGATAGCTTATCTCCTAGACTTCGCTATGAAGGTTGGAATTCCAGTGGTTGGATTAAACGACAGCGGTGGTGCGAGAATCCAGGAAGGCGTCGACGCTCTTAAAGGTTATGGAGATATATTCTACCGAAACACGCTAGCAAGCGGAGTAATACCCCAGATAAGCGTAATTCTAGGCCCATGCGCCGGAGGAGCTGTCTACAGCCCTGCTATCGGCGATTTCATCGTCATGACGAAAAATCAGAACTGCTACATGTTTATAACAGGTCCAGCCGTTGTTAAAGCCGTGACCGGTGAAGACGTCACGGCGTTTGAGCTAGGAGGATGGAAAGCCCACGCAATGAAAAGCGGAAATTGCCATCTTGTGGCTGAGAACGATGAGGATGCGATGAGATTGGTGAGAAAACTTCTGAGCTACTTGCCGCTGAACAACATGGAGGATCCTCCAACCGTTAAAACGAATGACAGCCCCTCTCGTTTAACACCAGAAATCTATGAAGTGATCCCAGAAGATCCGCAGAAGCCCTATGACATGCATGCAGTGATAAATGCAGTTGTTGATGAGAATGAATTCTTTGAAATTCACAAATATTTCGCTCCAAATGCGATAGTCGGCTTTGCAAGGATTGATGGAAAAACAGTAGGAATAGTAGCCAATAATCCCGCGCACTTGGCCGGATGTTTGGATGTTGATAGCAGCGACAAGATTGCAAGGTTTGTCAGATTTTGCGACTGCTTCAACATTCCAATAATTACGTTTGTAGATGTTCCGGGCTATCTTCCAGGAGTTGAGCAGGAATATGGGGGTATAATAAGGCACGGAGCAAAAGTTCTCTTCGCCTACAGCGAGGCAACAGTTCCAATGGTAACTATAATAGTAAGAAAGGCTTACGGTGGAGCGTATCTTGCAATGGGTAGCAAGCACCTTGGGGCCGACATCGTTTTTGCGTATCCTGTTGCAGAAATAGCTGTAATGGGACCGGAAGGTGCTGCAGAAATAGTTTTCAGAAAAGAAATTTCCAGTGCAGCTGATCCAAAAGCTATGAGAGAGGCTAAAATAAAGGAATATAGGGAAAAATTTGCAAACCCATACAGAGCAGCGGCCCGCGGATACATCGACGATGTAATAGATCCTAAGCTAACTAGGATCAAAATAATTTCTGCCCTTAGAATTCTCGAGAGCAAAAGAGAGAAGTTGCCGCCTAAAAAGCATGGTAACATTCCTCTGTGATCAATATGATGCCGGATGAATTTATCGTTGCTGTAGCATGCATACACAAATATCTGAGAGAGAAAGAGAAGCCAATTGAGATAAAAGAGGTTCCTAAAGTCTGGAAACTCTCTGGAAGGGTGATATTGTGATCTACAGAGCTGAATTCGGCGGAAGAGTTTATGAAGTTGAAGTCGAGGAAGTTGGAGCAAACTTATTCCAAGTAAAGATAAACGGGAAAACAGCTCTGATCGAAGTCAAACCAAAAATCGAAGTGAAGGTAGAAGTTGCTGAAAGAAGGGAAAGAAATGAGAGAGTTGAGAAAATAGAAAAAGTCGAAAAGATTGAGGGTAAAGTCATAAAATCGCCGATGAATGGAATGGTGACTAAGATACTCGTAAAAGTTGGGGATGAAATAAAAGAGGGGGATACCGTTGCCGTGATTGAGGCCATGAAAATGGAAAATCCGATAAAAGCAACTGTCGGCGGAAAAGTTGTTGAGATTTTTGTTAAAGTTGGAGATAAAGTTGTGAAAGATACTCCCCTAATTAGATTGGGGTGAGATATTATGAATAAGAAAGAGTGGGAGGAAAAGGTTGTTGGTTCTTTCATAAAAAAAGCTCCGGAAAGAAAGAGGGAATTTAAGGTCAGTTCTGGATTCGTAGTTGATAGACTCTATACACCAGAGGACGTTGGCGTGGTAGATCCAAACTACGAGAAGAAACTAGGATATCCCGGTGTTTATCCTTTCACTAGAGGAATATACCCGACAATGTACCGTGGGAGAATTTGGACAATGAGACAGTATGCAGGCTTCGGAACCGCTGAAGAGACAAACAAGAGATACAAATTCCTTCTCTCTCAGGGGCAGACTGGTTTGAGCGTTGCGTTTGATTTACCAACACAAATTGGCTACGACAGCGATCATCCCATGGCCTTAGGGGAAGTTGGAAAAGTGGGGGTGGCGATTTCAACGATTGAAGACATGCAAACACTTTTCGATGGAATACCCTTGGCAAAAGTTTCGACTTCAATGACAATAAACTCAACCTGTGCCCAGATACTAGCAATGTACGCTTTGGTTGCGGAATCCCAAGGAGCTAATATAGCTGAACTCCGGGGAACTGTGCAAAACGATATGCTAAAAGAGTACATCGCGAGAGGGACTTACATATATCCACCGGAGCCATCTTTGAGGCTGGCAACAGACATAATTGTCTTCTGTGCAAAAGAAATGCCAAATTGGAATTCGATAAGCATCTCCGGTTACCACATGGAGGAAGCCGGTGCAACCCCTGTACAGGAGGTTGCTTTTACGCTAGCAGATGGGATAACTTATGTTGAAAAAGTTCTGGAAAGAGGTATAAACGTTGACGACTTTGCACCTCAACTGAGCTTTTTCTTCTCTGCGGGAAACAATTTATTCGAGGAAGTGGCGAAGTTCAGGGCAGCAAGGCGTTTGTGGGCAAGAATAATGAAGGAAAGGTTCAATGCAAAAAAGCCTCAATCGATGATGCTTCGATTTCATGTTCAGACTGCCGGCTGCACTTTAACTGCTCAGCAACCTGAGCTTAACATAATTCGAGTTGCGATGCAGGCTTTAGCAGCAGTTCTCGGAGGTTGCCAGTCGCTACACACCAACAGCTTTGATGAAGCCCTTTGCCTTCCGACTGAGAAAGCGGTGAGAATTGCGCTCAGAACTCAGCAAATAATCGCTGAAGAACTCGGAGTAGCTGACGTCATAGATCCGCTCGGAGGAAGCTATTATGTAGAATGGCTTACAGACAAAATCGAGGAAGAGGCGATGAAATACATAGAGAAGATTGATGAGATGGGGGGAATGATCAAGGCAATAGAGAGCGGTTATGTTCAAAGGGAAATTCAGAAATCCGCTTATGAGAAGCAGAAAGCAATAGAAAGCGGCGAACTCGTAGTTGTTGGAGTAAACAAATATCAGATCGAGGAAGAAATCCACATGGAACTGTTAAGAGTTCCTAAAGAAGTTGTTGAAAAACAGGTTGCAAGAGTAAAGAGGTTTAAGGAGAACAGGGATAAAAGAGAAGTCGAAAGATCTCTTGAAAAGCTGAAAAAAGCAGCCGAAACCGATGCTAATCTTATGCCCTTTGTTTTTGAATGTGTCAGATCAAAGGCGACGCTGGGTGAAATAGCTGATGCGCTTAGAGAAGTTTTTGGAGAATACAGAGCACCAGAAATTTTCTAATTTTTTAATGGAGCATGAAGCCAAGGAATTTCTTGAGAAATACGGTATAAAGACTGCAAAATGCTTTTTTGTAAAGAAAGAAGAAGATTTGCTCGAAGCTTTGAAAATAACCGGTTTTCCTGCTGTTTTGAAGATCGCTTTTCGAAGAATACCACACAAGAGCGATGTTGGGGGAGTAAGATTTGTTAACGACGAAAAAGAGGCAGTAAAAAACTTCCGGGAACTCATGGCAATTGACTTTGCTGAGGGTGTAAACGTTCAGAGAAAACTCGAGGGAGTTATCGAGATATTTTTGGGCGTTTCGCAGAACGAACAATTTGGACCATTTTTGGCCCTCGGTTTAGGAGGATTTTTTATAGAAGCTTTAAAAACTTACAGCGTTCGTTTAATTCCAGTCTCAAGAAAAGACGTTGAAGACATGCTTAGAGAAGTTCCAAATATCTTTGAATATCGTGGGAGAGCATTTGACAGAGAAGCGGTAATAGAGCTCGCTTTGAAGCTTAGCGAAATTGCTGAAAGAGAAAATATACTGGAAATGGATTTGAATCCTGTTTTTGTGTACGAAAAGGGATGCATCGTTGCGGATGCAAAGATATTTCTCGGAGAAAAGAAGTCCTTTAAAAGGGTAAGAAAGATCCCTATACTAAATCCAAAAAAGATAGCAGTCATCGGCGCAAGCGATAAGCCGCTGAAGGTTGGCTATGCAGTCATTCAAAGTCTGAGGATGAATAGAAATATTGAAATATACCCAGTAAATCCGAATCTGGACGAAATAGATGGAATTAAGGTTTTCAAGTCCTTAACGGAGTTACCTGAAGTGGATCTTGCTGTAATCGCGCTGCCCGCTGAAAAAGTGGTCGAGACCGTTGAATCCCTAATTGGAAAGGCAAAAGAGGTATTAATAATTTCCGCAGGATTTTCAAATCCGCGATAATACAGGCAGGTGCCATAGCTGTCGAAACACCAACAGAACTGATAGACGTAGCAATCCTGCTCGAGAGATTCGGGGCACTTCGAAGTGTGGCAGTTGCAACAATTCAAGCCGGACTTGGAATTGTTTTTGCAGATCTTCTTGAAAGCAACGGAGGAAAGCTTGCAAAATTGAGTAGCAAAACGATACAGAAGCTGAGAGAGTTGCTCCCTCCGTTAACTCTCAGAGAGAATCCCGTAGATTTATCTTTTAGCGGGCTCGACTTCTTAAGACTCAAAACAATTCTCGAGATACTTAAAAAGGATGAGAATGTAGATGCTGTGGTATTCTGCTATGCACTAGCCCCTCCGGCGTGGGTTGTGCCCGAAGATGTTATGAAAAGTCTCTTCAGAAATGAGATCGTTGTGTACATTTCAGATAGAGAAGATTTTGAGAGGAAGAAAAGAACGATGGCGGACTGTATTCTTTTTGATTCTATTGAAAGGGCAGCACTAGCTCTCGCTAGACTTACGCATGCTTTCAACTGATTTCCTGTAGCTCTCTATCATAGGTAACGGCACTCTTAGAGCTGTATTGGGAATCGGATATCTTATCCCTCTCTTATGCGTTTCCTCTAGCCCTTTTGCAATTTCTTCAGCCATCTCGAAAGGAAAAGCTACAGCCATTTCGTGATCTTGGGTTAGACCAAATAGTCTGTCGCCGTAGCATGGAATGAGTATCTTTAGCTTTTTGTAAATAAAAGCCTCTAGAAACTCGGCACATGCTCCTCTGCCGAGAATAGAAGTATCCACTTTACCTCCCTTATTGTAGAGATAAGCGTGGACAAAGCGGAGGACTTGTGCTGGGGTTGCGTAGACAACGACAAAGTCCGGTTTTGGTATAAAATCTTCTCTTTCCAATGGTGCCACTAGGCAAGATTTGTATCCTCTTATTTTTGGAACAACCTCTTCGAATTTCTTTCCTATTTCCTCGTTTACCGCATACCCCGCTTCGTATGCAAGTTTTCCCGATTTGTAGAGCTCATCCGGTTCAGCAAAGCCATAGGCTATGATTCCTAGTGGACAAGTTGTTTCGACGTCGAACTTTAAAAACCAGCCGTATCTTCTAGCCATGTTGTATATTTGGCAAATAGTTAAGTCTTTGAGCTTTCTCGCTCTTTGATCGTCGCCGAATTTAAAAGAAAGCGGAAAGGTTTGGGGTCGGATGTAGCGCTCTATAACGACTGAAAGCTCCTTTGGTGTCATGTTATTACCTCTTCACTCAAGCTTATAATCAAGGCAACGTCCCATTTCCTAAACCAGTGTATACCCTCCATAGCCTTTTCAGCATAGTAATTCCATAACTTTTCTGGATTCTCCTTCTCTTCTCTCCAAAGGGCTTTAAATGCCTCCATAAAGAACCACCATTTTTAAAAATTTTATAAAAAATTTATAAATAATCAAACTTCTTTCGTGAGCTCAACGCAGTACTTCTGCACTCTCTCTTCCTCAGGAGGCTTAGTTAGCAGCGATATTATGATGAACAGAATGAATCCCACTGGAATCGTCCAGACTTGGTGCGGTGTTATCAGCGCGTTGGGATTTCCGAATAATATGTCATCCAGGAAGAACCTTGCGTGGTGACCGAGAACAAGATGAGCTCTAAGCCAAGCAACCATGCTGACGATGAACATCACTATTGCTGTTATCCACATTGCAGCCCTCGTCGCTCTCTTCCACCATAGTCCGAGTACTAAGCCAGGACCGAGGCTGCAGATGACGACTATGAATGCCCAGCCGCTTAGGTCCAGAACTAGAGCTGGTGGCTGAATTGCAACAATGAAACCTATCAGCAAGAATATAAACGCTACGAGCCTTCCGTAGAATATTGGTCTTTCTTCTGCCTTCTTTGACTTCAGAAGTTTCACCATCCAGTCTCTCGCTATTATCGTGTTAACCACAACAGCCCAGCCAGCTGCGGTTGACATCGCAACTGCAAGACCACCTGCGCACAGAATGCCAAGTACAACTGGATTTCCCAGAGCTTCAACCGCTGCGATCATCGAATAATCTGTTACAGTTCCAATTCCGTAAGTTTTCTGTATCGTTGCTAGAACTTGTGTTGCAGTCATGTTTCCGCCAGCAGCGACGGCAATTGGGTGATATTTCTCGATCATGTACTTGGAAGTTATTCCTATGAGTTGTAAAGCGACATAGAAAGCTCCTGCTGCCAAAGTGCACCAGAAAATGCTCCTTCTTGCGGTCTTTATGTCCATAGTTGTGAAAAATCTAACCACTGTATACGGCATTGTTGCGAAACCGTAGTGCCATACAAAGAACCAGCCTATCACGGCAATCCAAGTTGAGCTGAGGAGGTGGGGAACGTCCGGGGCATCCGCTGGAGTATTCCAGATCTTTGGATAAGATTTCAGGGCTGCATAATAAACGCCCTCAAAGCCTCCGAGTTGCCATACAATCGCTATCGCGGCTATTATCGCTGCGAAGGTCATTACAACAGCTTGCATTGCTGCATTCCAGCTTGTGGCAATCATGCCACCGTAGACGACATAGAACATTGTAATAACTGTTGTAATAATCAAAGCTATTAGGTAGGGCATCTTGAGAATTGCGACCATGAACAAGGCCATGCCCACGAGGGACAGCGCTATGTAGAGTATGCTTCCGACAATTACTATAATTCCTATCCACCACCTTAACCTTTCATCACCAAAGCGGTCAGCATAGTAGTCTGCAAAACTCACTGGTGCATATTTTCTCAAAGCCGCTGCTGTTAGAAGGGTCGCAATAGGCATACCAGCAACTATTGCCATCATTCCCCACCAGAACGGATAACCGATTAGGAATATGTAAGCCGGCAGACCTAGCATGGAAGCGGGGCTGAAGTATGTTGATTGCAATGCAAGCCCGTTAACAACGCTGCCAAGTCTTCTTCCGGCAACATAGTAGTCTACTGCGCTCTTCAGTCTAACCCTTGAGTAATACCCTATCACAACTACTGCAATAAGGTAGATAGCAACTATCGCAATAACAACCGGATCAACGCTTTCGGCCATTTCAGCTCACCTCTTTCTTTTCTGCAGCTTTCTTTGCCTCTGCTCTCTCCATGAAATAGAAATACATCCAAGACACAATTAGCGGAGCCAGAAATGTTGCCCAGATTGATGTGTACCAGATCTGTGCAGTAGGTATCTTCTGTATTTTCACTGTTGCTTCAAGCAACCATCCTAGCACAGCAGTTCCGTAAATTATCAACAAACCCACCCAGAACACTTTTGGCGGCCATGGCATGCTACCACCACCATGAGCTCGTAAATTTATCACTATTTAAATTTTTCGATTTTTAGCATTAGTTAAACACAGAAAAATTTAACTTGCGTTAATCCAATTATAATCAATGTTGCCTCCGAAGGAGTTTATAAGGAAGATAAAGCCCTTTGATCTCCTGAGCGAGGAAGAAATTGATTTTCTCGTCTCCAAATTAGATGTTGAAGCTTTTGAAGAGGGTGAGATCATTTTCTCTGGAACACCAAAGAAACTCTATATAGTCTTTTCTGGACACGTAGGACTTTACAAAAACGGAGAACTAATTGAAGAGTTCGAAAAAGGAGATATTTTTGGTTTAGGAATTTACGAGAATTCAAAAGCAGTAGCGAGCTCGGATACGATCTGTTTTACGATCAAGAGAGATTTCATTAACAGGATCGTCGCTGAAAATGCAAAGTTCCGCGATTTCATTGATAAGATTATGAAGAGGGACCTTAAGGGTTTAATTTGCCTTCTTGAGGGGAGAGAGCTAAGCGATGCACTTTTGATGAAAGTTGCAGATTGCATAACTAAGAAACCAGTTTTTTGTGATGCATACACAACTGTAAGAGATGCGGCACTGAAAATGGAAATGAACGGAGTAGGTTCAATAGTGGTTGTAAAAAATGACATGACTCCAATCGGTATTTTTACAAACCGGGATCTGAGAAAATTCGTGATACATGGAACGAGCAAGGAAGAAAAAGTTTCAGCTTACATGAGCAGCCCAGTGATGAGCATTGAATTCGATCGACCCCTTTTTGAGGCTTACCAGATTTTGAATTCTAGGAGAATCAATCATCTCGTGATAACTAGATACGGAAAGCTTTACGGTGTAATCTCAGTTAAAGATATAATGTCCCAGTTCGAACCTTTTACTTCAGTTTCAATTCTTCACAGGAAGCTCGGAAAAGCTACGAATCTAGAAGAGATCAGGTCAATACACGAACGGATTGTAGAGACCATAAAGAATTTGTCGATTCGTGGGATTGGATTTTATGAACTCTCTTCACTAATCTCAAGCTTTTACGATTTGCTAACAGAGAAAGTAATAGAGATTACAGAGAGAAGTTTTACAAAAGAATTTGGGGAACTTGGAGATTACGTTTGGATCAACATGGGGAGCTCTGCAAGAAAGGAACAAATTTTAGCAACGGATCAGGATAACATGATAATTCACAGTGGGAACGGTGAGAACATAAGGGAATTCGCAAAAATCGTGAACAATAATCTAGAATTTGTAGGAATTCCGAAGTGCAGCGGTGGTTACATGGCTATGAACTGGTGCATGAGCGTTGAAGAGTGGAAAAAGAAATTTGAGAATTGGATGACGAGTCTTAGCCCAGAAAACGTGAGATATTTGACTGTATTCCTCGATCTCAGAGCTATTTATGGTAAAAAAGATTTTTTAGATGAACTCATCGGTTTCATTCATGAAAAGGTGAACGCACAAGTTCTGAGATATCTTGCAAGCGATGCTGTTATGCTTGAACCTCCAAAGCTCGGGGGAATAAGAGGAGTGGAGGAGTTTGATTTAAAAAAGTTTGGGATATATCCGATAGTTAACTGTACGAGGGTTCTTGCGTTGGAGAAAAAGATAGTAAATATCACCAATACAAGGGAGAGGTTAATGAAGCTCGTTGAAATTGGATCGCTCAGCGAAAATGTTTTGAAAAGCGTTCTCGACAGCTATGAATTCCTTCAAAATTTAAGATTGAAAAATCAGGTGGCGGGGAAAGGAAACGTTCTGAATGTTAAGAACCTTAGCAGAATAAACCAGTTTGCATTGAAAGACGCTCTTAAAATTGTACAAGACTTCGAGAAGTTGGTTAAGGGTAGGTTTTTCGTGGAAGGGGGTTTATGAACATCAGAGAAGCCAGATTTTCATCTTTGGATCTGGAAACAACAGGACTGAATCCTCAAAAGGATGAGATAATTGCTATCGGGATAGTTCCACTTGAAGGGCTCAAAATTCTGTCAAGCAATTCCTTCTATTCTTTAGTGAAACCTAAAAAAGTGAAAATAAAAACGTTAAAAATCCACGGAATTAGCCAGGAAAAACTCGAAAAAGCCCCGTGTTTTGACGAAATATATCCAAAAATTCGAAATATCCTGGAAGGTAGCATATTAGTCGGTTTCTGCGTTGAACTCGATTACAGCTTTTTGAAAAATGCTTCTAGGAATTTTAATGCGGAAAAAATCGATGTTGTTAAAGTTGACAGAGCTCTTAGTAGGTTTTTGGGTGAAAAGTATCTAGAATCACCTGACCTTGACTCTCTTGCAAAAAAGTACGGTTTAAAAACCCCTTTTAGGCACAATGCGCTTGCAGACGCCTTCATAACGGCCCAAATCTTTCAAATTCAGCTTCTCAGGCTTCTAAAAGTGGGGATAAACACAGTTGAAAAACTTATGAGCATTATAAATGAACCGGAGCAGCCTATATTGTGACAGCGGAGGAAAAGTATTAAAAAGCTCAACAAAGATTTTCCTAAGGGCTCGTGGTCTAGCGGTTATGACGTCGCCCTCACACGGCGGAGGTCGGGGGTTCGAATCCCCCCGAGCCCATAAAGAATTGCATCCCGGAAAGAGTTATAACTTGAGTGAGCTGCTCCACGGCTAAAGTCGGGAGCTTCCGGCGTTCAGCTGGGGCTTTACGCCTCCAGCCTCATCTGCCGGTTCAAAGCCAAGCTCCCCATCCCATGCCCCTCGTTAAGGCATGAGCTATGTTACAGCCTCATCTTGGGCAACATGCCCCATCTATGGTAGAATTTGGGAGTGCACTATTCAAGCTTTGCCCATTTATCCCAGAGCTAAAGCTTGGGTTTTCTGGGAACTCATTTTTATAAAATCCGCAGTATAGCTCTTGAAGTCTGCCTTTAAAGGTGATAGCTCACTCCTGTGCCCGATATGGGAAATCTAAGCGGTGTTACGGGATTATGATAAGATTGTGTAGGAGCATCGTTCACACCAAAAGCTCCCCATGAAGTTGAAAGGAATGAAAAATCTGGGAGGAAGGGATAAAAAACTGGAAGTTACAAACCCAGAAGCCGAAGCTTTGCTTTGACATCTCGCTGACCCAAGCCTCGCCCTTCAGGGCGGGGAGGAGGTCAGATGATAGCTTTAACATACGAATATTGCGGGTCTTCCAGGCATTGCAAATCTTTTTTTGTCCACTGGAATTTTTTCGGAATCGAGTGAAACCCTTAGCTGTAGTTCCCTCTCGAAGAACTCCAAATTCTGTTCTATTATCTCCCTCTCATTTGGTATTAGCTCGGCATTTTTGAATTTCTTTGAGAAGGCGGATATGTCTTCCTTTGCAATTCCCTTTTCTGAAAGGAATCTCAGTGCCTCTTTTAATCCTTTTTCGTTGGCTATTTTCAAGGCCTCGAATTTCCAGTCTTCTGCCGGGTATATATAAACAATTCTGGGATTCTCGACGAATTTTTTGACTTCTTTTATATCTTCCAGTAATCTAGAAATATATTCCTCGGCTTTCTCTGCAACGGGATCCAGCTTATTTGGATCAAAATCTGGATATTTTTCGAGACTTACAAAACTTGAGTGCTTCATATGCCACAGTTCCTCACATATGTGTGGAATAAACGGAGCAAGGAGTTTTATCCAGTCATCGAGGATTATGGCCAAGTTTTTTCCACCCCTTCGAATGTACCATCTGACATAGTTCATCACCTCGAAGAACGCTACGTTTACAGCTCTTCTAGTCTGAAGCTTATCCATGGCGTCTCTGACATCCTTAACAGCTCTGTTAAACTTGCTGATAAGCCACCTGTCTAATAAAGTCACCTCATTTACTTCTTTTGTGTAGTTCTCCCTAACCAAATTGAAAAATCTCTTCAGGCTCTCGACAAAGCTCTCAACTTCCTTACTCCTCCAATCAGCATCACTATCGTATTCTGCTGAATGAAGAATATAGAGTCTTGTCACATCAGCGCCATACGTATCGAGTGCTCTTTTCATAGTTAGCAGTGGTCCTTTACTCTTGCTCATCTTTTGACCTTCCAAGCTAACATAACCGTTCACCGCTATGGCTCTCGGAAGGTATTTTTCTTCGAAAAGGGCAACATGGTGGAAAAGATAGAAGAGAAGATGATTTGCTACTAGATCTTTCCCGCTACTCCTTAGATCGACAGGATACCAGTATTCAAACTCCTCTTTTATCTTTCTGATTACATCTTTGCTTAATCCCGAATTCTTTGCCAGTTCTAGGCTGCCGCGATTTAAGAATAGATAGTCTAGAAGTTCCATTGTTATATTCTCAGGCTTTAGAATACCTAGATTTACGTATTTTGCCAGAATGTAATAGCACATGTAAATTGTCGAATCGGAAAGACTTTCAATCAACCACTCTCTGTCCCAAGGTATCCTTGTTCCCAAGCCTTTTCTTCTTGCACAAGCTTTATCCTTTAACCACTCAATCTTATTTCTAAATTCTTCTTTATAATATTCGGGTATTATAGTCATTTTCTCTAGATGACTAAGGACTTTCCTCTTCCAATTCTCATTTGAATATCTTATAAACCATTGATCCTTTACAACTTTAACAACGCATTTTGTCCCGCATCTACAAACTACAGGTTTCTCACTGAATTCGTAAAAAACATCTGCAATTTTCAGGCTGATTAATTCTTTTTCTATCCTTTCTTTTGCTTCAGAGACTTTCATTCCCGCAAATTTCCCCGTATTTTCAAGCATGATCCCAGTATGGAACTCCCTCTTGTATAGAATCTTTGTAGCCTTTTCGAGTTCTGGATCGTTTTGTCCCTTTATTCCCAATTCTTCAACTATTTCCTTTGCCGGGATGCCCTTGATATCAGTCCCGATTATTACTATTGGTTCAATTTCTACCCCAAGCTCTTTTAGTGCAACGTAATCGTATGGGGCATGCGCAGGAACGCTCATAACAACGCCAGTTGCGTTGTCCGTATCTACGAATTCTGCTGGAAGAATGGGAACTTCCCTCTCAACGATCGGAACTATAACTTTTTTTCCAAAAAACTCGCTTGCATCAACTTCTCTCAAAAGTTCGACTTTTTTATCCATAAAAACTAACTTTTCATATGCTTCCTTGCTTACTACCCATTTTTCTCCGTCTACCATTGCAATCACATACTTTGTAGGCTTTAGCCATATGTTTGTGACACCAAAGATAGTCTCAGCTCTAAGAGTTGCACAGGGGAAGATCAGATCGGAATCTTTAAGCCTGAACTTTATAGCAACGAACTCTACTATACTTGCTTCATCGCCGAGGAGCAGGTCATGATCTTCCACCGGATTCTGGTCGTTTGGGCAGTATCGAACCGGATGACTTCCTTTTTCGATTAATCCGAGCTCTTTAAGCCTCCAAAACTGCCACTCTATGAATTTCTGGTAAGCTTCGTCTGTTGTTGTGAAAACTCTCCTCCAGTCTATTGAATAGCCTATCCTTTTTAGGGCGCTCAAAGCTTCTTTGGCAAAGTATTCAACGATCTTTTCAGGAGTTGTAAGTTTCAAAAGCTCCCCTATCGGGACATCATGAAATTTCGTGTATACGTCAATTGTTCTTTGATCCCTCTTGGCAATAAGTTCAGCAAGCCCTATAATTGGAGTCCCGGTGACGTGAAAACCTAGGGGGAAAAGAACATTATAACCTTTCATTCTCATGTACCTAGCAAAAGCGTCACCGATGGTAAAAGTCCTCGTATGTCCGGCGTGTAAATTTCCATTTAGATATGGATACGGAACTGTTATGAAAAATTTCTCCTTGTCGCTTGGATCTGCCTCAAAGATCCTGTACTTTTCCCACATTTCCTGCCACTTTCTTTCGATTTCAACAAACATAGCGCTATGGCTTTGTAATGGGATAAAAATTTAACTCAAAAGGCTCCACCGAGGAAGCCGATCAAACCCAAGAAGATTGCAAGAAGTGTCTTTTTTCTGAACTTTGAAATTTCCTTCGACTTCCTAAGACTAAAAACAACCTGAAGAAGAATTATATCCGTTGCTAAAATGGGGAGAAGGTATTTTACATCAAAAAATTCGGGAATAAACATAGGTGGGAGGAAGCTTAGAAGTATCGAGATTAGGAAAAAAGTTGAAGCTATTTTTGCTGCAAAATCAGTACCAAAAAGTCTCGCGATACTCCTGACGTTCCTAATTGCATCGCCTTCAACATCTTCAATTCCCTTCATCACTTCTCTACCAAGACCACAAAAGAATGCTATTAAGGATAAAATTAAGATGGAAACGGTTAAATTAGATATTATACCGCCGAATATGAAAGGAGCCGACATTGTGAATGCGATATATATATTTCCAACAAAACCCAGTTCCTTGAGTTTGTAGTTGTAAAGGTATCCGAGTGTTGAAATTAAAAAGGCAAAAATAAAAGCTTGGATAGATATGAAAAAAGCAGTCACACAGCCGAAGGGGAATAGAAGGATAGAGAGAACCAAAGCGGATTTTCTGCTTATATCTCCACGAACTAGAGGTCTATCAAATCTCTTGTTTGCAAGATCTACCTCGTAGTCTAGATAATCGTTCATGGCAAATGTTGAAGCCTGAAAAAAGAGGGCTGTAAGAAAGCCAAGTATAAAAAGCTTTAGATTCGTCTCCCCTCCCAAAATTAATCCGATTAAAACTCCAAAACCATACATTAATCCGTGTTCGAGTCTCAAAAGTTGCCAAAAGGCTTTAAGGTATCGTCTCAAGGAACGCATTCAAACCCTTTTCATATATCACATTTCCGACAACTATTGTGTCTGCAAATTTTAGCATCTCTAAGGCCTTCTCTCTGCAGTCTATACCTCCACCGTAGAAGAGTCTCGAAAACTTCAAAACTTTTTTAACTTCTTTCACGACTTCCGGATTACCGTACGTCCCACTATATTCAATATATATAACGGGCAATTTCATCATTCTTTCTCCTACAAACGCATAGGAAGCTACACTTTTTTCGTCTAAATCGCACTTCGATTTTGTAACCCTTGCTACAGCCGAATTGGGGTTTAGCACAATATAACCTTCAAATATTACTTCATTAAATATTTTTTCGAACTTATTAAAGTCTTCATAGTTCTTTCTAACCCATTCTGCATGCTTCCCGGTTATCCATTCCCCATCTGAGGCATTAAGGACAATTGGAACGAAAAGATAGTCTGCCTCATATACAACACTATCGGGCGAAGAGGGCTCGATTACAATGGGAATAGAACTGCCTTTCAAGGCGTTGAGCAATTCCTTAACTTTTTGGAGTGTAACGTTTTGGGTTCCGGAAACCATTATGGCATCAGTTCCGCTTTTAATGACTGTATTTATCATTTCTTTATCAAATTTTCTGTCAGGATCGAGCTTTGTTATGTGTTTCCATTTTTTCCAATTCATCCGAGTTCACCAACTAAAATTTTAATCTTGGATCTTTTTTTGCCGCGTCTCTTACGCAGAAAAACTCCTTGCCTATTTTTCTTAGATAAGGACACTTCTTACCGGTATATCCAATTATACACAAATCACAATCTTCTTTATAAACCCTTTTTGCGCCCAACTTTTCTACAATAAGTCTTACATCCATAAATAAAAAAACTCTGCCCATAATATAACATTTGCGAATCGAAATAGCAAGTTCTCAAAAATTAGTTTTTAAAAATCTATAGCTGAAATTCTCTGCTCTAAAAGGGAGGAATGGAGAAAACAAGGGAGAGGATAGAAAAGAAGGACAATAGGCAAAATGTTCCTAATGGCGGAAAAATTTAACAAGAAGTTTATTAACATAAACCACTAAAATAATATTCCACGCTGAATAAATATAAAGGATACACATACGGCGTTGCCCAAGTTAAGAGTATGCATAAACATAGCCCGCAGGTTAACGAGATCTGCGGACGGGAGAGCTTGGCTTTTGAAACGGCAGATAAAGGAAGTGCAAAACCTTAACGTCGGAAACCTCCTTTAAATGCGGGATAGACCTATTTCCGAGAGAAAGTTCTCAACCAGGTCTTTTGTAGGAAAAGCCCTTGCTCCAACTCTCTCCACATTGTAAGCTCCGCAAAAGTTTCCAAGCTTTAGGCAAATGTTAATTGGAAATCCATTAACAAATCCATATATAAAACCAGCTGCAAAAGCATCTCCAGCTCCTGTTGTGTCAACAACCTTGGCTTTGAGTGCTTTCTCAAAAAACTTTCCTTCTTTTGTCCAGCAAAGTGCTCCATTTTTACCTAGAGTGATCACAGCAAATTCCACAATTTTCATTAAATCCTCGCGTGAACACTTTAACATTTCGAATTCCTGGGAAGACATTATTACCATATCTGAATACCTTAAAAGTTCGCTAAGCCTTTCAAAGCCCATACTTGCATAGAAATGCCCGGGATTCAGTATAACGAATCCTTCAAATTTCTCCATAATCTCTTTTTGAATTTCAAAACTAGCTTCTGATGGAAAAGGATCAACGTAAAGGTATTCATCCGATCTAACTTTCACAAAAGGTTTTCCAGCAGCATTTGGCTGAACAAAAAAAGTTCTTTCCCCTTTCCTGTCGACAAATACGAGAACTTTACCTGTAAGCTCGTCTGTTATTTCAGCAAAAACTTTTGCCTTTGTGTTCTCAACAAAGAATTTTGCATCCTCGTCCTTGCCAAGTGTTGTGTATAGGCGAGTATCTAGCCCGAGCACCGCAAGATTGTGGACGACATTGGCTCCAGCCCCACCAGGAGACTTGGAGGCTGAGAATATCCTTGCATGTCCGCCTATAGATGGAAATTCATCTATTAGATATATGTAGTCCACTAAAGCTGGAGCGTGGGCAGAAATCATAAAAAAATTTCGTTTTAAATCG
This sequence comes from Archaeoglobales archaeon, assembly GCA_011605865.1. Taxonomy (GTDB): domain Archaea; phylum Halobacteriota; class Archaeoglobi; order Archaeoglobales; family Archaeoglobaceae; genus WYZ-LMO2. The sequence goes on along the minus strand of JAAOZI010000015.1, from coordinate 10,696 downwards.
AATTTTTAACTTTTTCATTTGAGACTATTTCGTCATAAAATTTTGAGAAAGAAAGTCCAGAGCGGTTTGGACAGACTTTCATCCTGTAAGGCGAATCTTTGCCCCGTTGGGCTTAAATTTTTCTTGCGCATCTTGGAATTTTATTTTTATAATATGTTTAATCACATAACAGTTCTTTGTAAACTTATTTTTTTGGGTTAATCATAATCAACACCGAAAACTTTAAATATTATAATGTCGGACAATAGTTGCCAACAAGAAGTCAAAGGGTGCACAAAAGACTGACAAAAAAGGTCTTTTGTGCACCCAACGTGCGGCAATACTTCGAGTGGAAATATGGCGGCTACCAGAAAAATAAGCATAAGACTCACGGAAGCTCAATACCAAAAGTTGGAGCTCTTAGTTGAGGCTGGGGAATATACATCGGTCAGCGAAGCAATTAGAGCAGCAATAAAGAGATTTCTAGAGGAAAACAAGGAGGCAATAGAAAAAGCCTCTAAAATGGGAGAGTTTAGGTGAGGTGTTTGGTATGAAAAGTTTGGTTAGTAAAGCCCAACAATATTTGGAGCAGGATAGGTTGAGGAGAGAGGAAAAGGTTAAGGAAGTTAAGGACTTTTTTGAAAAACCGAAGATTTTTGTTGTAGGTTGTGGTGGGTGTGGGAACAACACCATAAACAGACTTTCGCATATGGAGCTCGATGCAACTACCATCGCAATAAATACCGATAAGCAGCATCTTTTAATGACTAAGGCAGATAAAAGAGTTTTGATCGGTAGAAGTCTTACACGTGGCTTGGGAGCCGGCGGTTACCCTGAAATTGGTAGAAAGGCTGCAGAACTTGCAAGAGGTGTTATTGAAGAATTGTTAGCCGATGCAGACATGGTTTTCGTCTGTGCCGGCATGGGTGGCGGAACTGGGACAGGTTCAGCTCCCGTTGTAGCTGAAATTGCTAAAAGACAGGGAGCAATAGTAGTAGGTTTCGCTCAAATGCCTTTCAAAGTTGAAAGAGCGAGGATTGGGAAGGCAATTCAGGGGCTAAGAGAGCTCAAGGAACACTGCGATACGGTAGTTGTTTTAGACAACAACAAACTAGTAGAATATTATCCCAACCTCCCAATCGATGCAGCTTTCAGCGTGATGGACCAGCTTATAGCTGAAACCATTAAGGGGATCACAGACACCATCACACGTCCCTCTCTAGTTAACATCGACTTTGCCGATTTGAAGGCAATAATGGGCCATGGCGGAGTGGCTGTAATGCTCGTAGGAGAAGCTAAAGCACAAGATAAAGCTTCTACAGTTGTAAAAGACTGCTTATCTCATCCATTACTTGACGTTGATTACAGGGGAGCAACTGGGGCCTTGGTTCACATCTCTGGTGGAAACGATCTGACTCTCAAAGAGGCTGAAGAAATAATAAGAAACCTTACATTTGAATTAGATGATAACGCAAACGTTATCTGGGGAGCAAGAATTTCCAAGGAGTTTGAAGGATTTGTTAGAGTCGTTGCAATAATGACTGGAATCAAGGATAAGGATATAGTGGGTTGCACAGAATACGAGCACCTCTCAGAAAAAGAAACAGAGAGATTTAGCGAGACTGAGGAACTGAAAGAAATAGGGAAAGAAAAAAAGATCGTAAGAACTTCTTCCAAAAAGACTTTGATTGACACTCTTTAATTTTTTAATTTTAACTTTTTTCTATAAAAAAGCCATCCATTATGTAATTTTCGTCATAATATCTTCTAACAATTCTTTCAGCATAGAATCTTGCCTTTTCAATACTAATACCGAAATAAGAAAAGAAACTTTCAATCTGTTTCCTTGATCTCAACTGGTAAATGTTTTCTGCCGAAGAAGTGATCAAAAAAGGCGTATCAAATTTTTTAACAATCCTAATCTCATCTTTCAACCTTGAAAATAGCACGGATCTTTTCAGTCCCCTAGTATTTAAGAATTTGGAAAGTCCGAACTCGATTGCCACATCTTTTTCCTTAGCAAGCTTTATTGTTGCATAGTCTAAAATTCTGTCCTCACTATCAAGTAAAATATCCACCTTTTTTCTCATGACAGCGTATTTCCAGTCCGGGCAATAAACTGCGACAATTGCATTTTCCAAGCTTTTTAGCTTTTTTTTCAAATCTTTAGCATTCGAAGCTTTTACTATATAGCCGTATAAACCTTCCTTGGCTGGATTCTCACTAAGAACGACAAATCCCTTAAAACCAAGATTTAGATTTGGTGGTAGAAACCTCACGAAGTCGTACATAATTCTTTAGCTAGTTCTATAGCTTTTTCCCTTCTAGCTGGATAGACAACGAGTTTTACCTTTATAGCAATTGGATCAACATTTGAAAGCTTGAAATCTCCAAGAAATGCTCTCTGTTTGTCTATTCTTATATGCAACACATTCTGTCCGTCAATCCTATCGTCTAGAGTTTCTAAAAGGGTTTCAATTTCGTTTTTTAGAATATTCATCAAATTTTTCCAAAAGGCTTTTATCTCCGAACTTTTTTTAATCTCAACTTCTAAATACTCCATTGGGTTACCAAAATGCCCTTTAGCCTCGCTGATTTGGATTTCAAAATCGAATGGAAAAATGTTTGCAATTGCTTGGGAAACTTTTTCTCTACTTTCGGTTGAGTGAACAACAGCAGAGACCTTTATCCATTCAATTTTACCCTTCATCCTTTTCTTTTCTGAAATTCGCTCTGTAACTGGGTCTTATTTTTTCAGATCCAAATCCCTTTCTCCTTAATCCTCTCGACTTCCGAGCTGCAGGCGTGAGACCACGATAAACTCTCCCCTTTTGCTTTGTTATCCAGTTAAGGTTTTTGTCGGATATTATATCTGGGCAACTTCTGTCAACTAAAATTACTTCGAACCATTTATATCTTCCATCCTCGCCGACCCAATAAGAACCAAGTACTTCGCAGTTCGGATATTTTCTGTTTGCCCTTTCTTCAGCTATCCACTGTAAACTCTTCTTAGGTGTAAGTCTATTTACCATTTGGTTCTTTGTCTTCCTCCCTCTGCAGGGCCTTGTTGCTCTCCTTCCCCCTCTCCTGACTCTAACTCTTACAACTATGATTCCCCTCTTTGCTTTGTATCCTAGAGCTCTTGCTCTATTAAGTCGCGTAGGCCTCTCTATTCTAACTACTGCCGGCTCTCTCCGCCATTTCTGGAGCCTCTCCCACATCAGCTCGTCTAAATCTCTGCTCTTCCAAAATTCTGCTATATACGAATACATTGACCTCATCCCGCAACCACCTCAGTTTTCTGCTCACCCATTTTTGGTTCACCTAGAAGTTCTATTCTCCTTATTTCAACCCTTCTGATCGGATAGATCTTTTTTGCGCCCTTGTAGATTTCTGAGGGTATTTTGCCAAGAATGCACTCTTGTAGGAACTGAACAAAATTCAGAGAAGCTTTGCTAAGTATTATCTCTCTTGAAATCTTTCTTATTGCACTCTTTTGCGATGTCTTGCATCTTTTTACCGTAAAGATAACAGGCTTGACTCTCAAGAGATATCCATCGGCTGTTTTTATGTCCACCACGTCTTCTATCTTACTGGTTCTTCTCCTTATGAGACTGTTGAGATATTCGCGCATCAGCTCAAATCTGTGGAATTTAGTATAAGCTTTATCACCTGCAACCCCATAGACCTTGAAGATTATCTTTTTGTATGGATTCTGGTTTGAGGCATCACCAATGATGTCTGCGAGTGTTGTTTCGACTGTCCTTCCCACTACTAGGTCAGGAGAACTTGCTGGTGTCTCTCCAACTTCAACCATTCCAAAATACTCTGGAGCAAGTAAAGTAAACCATTTTTTAGTTGTCCATTTGTCCTTTACTCTTGTAACCTTTCTTCTCGCCATGATCGCAACTTTTAAGCTTCGCTATTAATAAAGGTTTTGATGATCTCTCTTCTCATGTGCGGTGGTAGAGGCACTAGACTTGGGAGGGGCGAAAAACCTCTTTTTGAGGTTTGCGGAATGAGGCTGATAGATCATTCTATTAACGCACTGAAGAGATGTAGGTTGATAGGGGTTACATCTCCTTTTACTCCAAGAACAGAGGAATACTTGATAGAGAGGGGTTATGAGGTTTATAGAGCGAAAGGAATTGGCTTCATTGAAGATTACAGAGAATGTATAATTTCTCTATCATTGAAGGGCCCTTTGCTAATCGTTTCGGCTGATTTAGTCTATTTACGTGATGGAATAATTGATGAAATTCTCGAATTTTACAGTAGATGCGGTAGAAAGTCGCTTAAGGTTGTAAAAGATGGGAAACCCGTGGGAATAAATATAGTAGTTGCCGAAATAGAGGGGGAGCAAGATGAGGAAAGCTATATAGTAAATGAGGTCATAAACGTAAACACACCAGAGGATGCAGAGAGGGCTGAAAAATTATGGATTTCGATGAAAAAAGGTTGAATTTGGCAAAAAGACTTAAAGATGAGCTGAATTTAAGTGAAAAAGTGTATAATGCAATAAAAAAAGTGCCAAGACATCTTTTTGTGCCTGAGCGTTACAGAGCTGAAGCTTATGTCGATACACCTTTGCCAATAGGTTATGGCCAGACTATTAGCGCCCCCCATATGGTTGCAATAATGTGCGAGCTTCTAGATTTAAAAGAAGGTGAAAAAGTACTTGAAATAGGTACTGGATGCGGCTATCACGCTGCTGTTACAGCAGAAATAGTTGGGAAGTCTGGAATGGTAGTTTCAATTGAAAGGATTCCAGAACTAGCCGAAATGGCAAGAAAGAATTTATCCTCTCTTGGATACGATAACGTAATAGTAGTGGTTGGAGACGGAAGCCTTGGATATGCTGAATTGGCGCCTTATGACAAGATATACGTTACGGCTTCCGCCCCGGATATTCCACAACCTCTTATTGAACAGCTGAAAAGGGGCGGGAGAATTGTAATTCCCATTGGGGATACGTACCAGGTTCTCTACGTTGTCGAGAAGAACGAAGAAATCAGAAAGTGGAGCTGGGGAGCTGTTAGATTTGTTCTTCTCTATGGCAAATATGGCTTTAGAGATCTTGAAAAGTAGTCTCTCTTTTCTGACAACTATTCCTGCAGGGGGGGACATAGAAAATTTGAGGAGAAATCTCTGGGTTATACCGTTTGTTGGATTATTCATGGGACTTCTAATCTCATTCCCATCTTTTTTTGGATTTTGGTTTCTCTGTTTAGTTTTATACGTAATAATTGAGGGGATAAACCACATAGACGGACTTGCAGACTTTGGGGATGCCCTTTTTGCACCCAAAGAAAAGAAAATAGCTGCGATGAAGGATGTTAACGTTGGAGCTGGAGGAGTGACGATTCTTTGCCTATACTTTATCACCCTCTATTATTCAATCCAGCGCGTTGGGCCAATGGACATAGTAATGTCCCAGATCTTCGCAAAGTTCTCCATGCTTCTACTTCTCACAACTTCAAAACCCGCATGGGATGGCCTGGGGGCATATATGATGCAGTTTGCAGGAAAAAAAGATCTGGTAATTGGCTCAATCCCTCTTTTTCTCTCGTTTCTGAAACCGTTTACATTAATTCCTCTAGCATTATCTATTGCCATAACTTTTCTTATCCGTAAGTATTCTGAGAAAAATTTTGGTGGGATCAACGGTGATGTTATAGGGGCTTGTAATTGCATGACCTTTGCAACCACTCTCTTAATTTGCTCTCTCGAAACAGATATATCTCTCTTTGTTTTAATCCATTGAAATGATAGCAGCATTCTTCGAGTTTGGAGAGGGAAGAATTAAGAAGGTATATGCTAATTCGAAGTATCCTTCCAATCAAAGCGGGAATGTTTTTTATGACTCCCAGCTTGTACCTAATCTCAAATTCGCTGATGAAATGCCTAAGAAGCTTGAATGTCTTCACGCTGTTGTGGCTTTCAGACCGTCACATATATTCATTTCAAGGGATGTGCTCGGTGGAAAACCGATTTACTATAGCTCCGAGGGTGTGGCCTCTCTAAAATCTCTCCTTCAGGACCCAAATAAAGTTCTCCCAGGTGAGATCCTGAAAATAGATTATTCTGGGCAACTAATTGAAAGAAGAAGGTACTCCTTTGAAGAGGTATTTAAAAAAGATCAAATAGATTGCGAAGAAGCAAAGGAGAAAATTCTAAAGAGCCTAGAAAATATTAAGGTTAAAAACGCTTGTATAGCCTTTTCTGGAGGAATTGATTCCTCTCTTCTTGCCTCAATATACGACCTTCCATTAATAGCCGCAACTGCGAGTAGGAAAGAGGAGGAAATTATAATTTCTTCTGCGAGGCTCATTTCAAAAGACGTCGAAATTCTAAGAATAACTGAAGATCAAATTTTGAACTCTATGCTGAAGGTCGCGGAAATTATTGAAGATAACAGTTTTCTTCAGCTTTCTATCGCTATTCCGCTTTATTTTGTCTTTGAATTTGCTAGGAGTCTGGGTTATAGCGAAATAGTCCTTGGTCAAGGGGCCGATGAGTTGTTTGGGGGCTATAAAAGATACGAAAGACTTTCAGGAGATGACCTTGAGAACGCTTTGCTAAAAGACCTCTCTAGTATAGGGGAAAATAACCTCGTTAGAGATACAAAGCTCTCTTATAATTCAGAAATCAAGCTTATTCTCCCTTATCTTGACTGGGAGGTGATAAGAGTTGCCACAAGCGTTCCCGGAAATGAGAAGGTGAAGAAATTAGATGGAAAAATTGTGAGAAAATACTTTTTAAGGTTACTTGCAAGTGAATTTCTTCCGAGGGAGATTGTATGGAGGGAAAAAAGAGCGATTCAGTATTCGACGGGAGTGGCAAAGATTTTGAAAAGATTGTTTTCACGGACTATGAGGGACCATGGGTTTTGAATGATTTTGCTTATGAACTCTGCATGGCGATTTTCAACAACGACCGTTTTTTCAGAAACTTGAGTGAGTTTGATGACTATCTTTACTATGTTGTCAGGAAAGAAGGATACGAGGCTGGATACACCCTCAAACTTATAACCCCCTTCATCTCGGCAGTAGGCCAGTTAGAGGTTGTTGAAAAGTTGTTGAATAACGTCATCTTTATCCCGGATGCAAAAAAAGCCGCTGATAGGATTTTAAAATTCTGTAGAGTTGTTGTAGTGTCCACAGCTCCGAAAAAGTTTGTAGAGGAGACTGCAAAAATCTTAGGGTTTAGAGAGATATACGCTAGCGAGCTGGAAATTTTGGAGCTAGATGACGAAACAAGAGCAAATCTTTTGGATAAAGTGGACATAATCGCTTCTTTGAACAAAGAGGAACTTTACAGGGTTCTCGAAGAAATTTTTTCGAGATTATGGGATAAAATAGAGAAGATCAGAGTAATTGGTGCCAAGGAAAAGGCAGAAATAATGGAAAGCTATAACCCGAAATTTCCTATCGCGATTGGAGATAGTATAACGGATTGCAAGATGTTTGAGAAGGCGAGAGAACTTAATGGGTTAGCAATAGCTTTCAATGGAAACAGATACGCCATAGAAAAGGCGGATTATGCAATAGTCAGCAGTACGGCACTGTCTGAAGCGGTTGTTATAGAAAAGATTTTTTCAGGAAAAAAACTAGAAATTGAACCGAGATTGGGAAAAATATTCAAAATTAGGGAGTCTAACATGGAAAAAGTCGTTAAAGAATCGATGAAAATGAGAGTCAAACTTAGAGGTTCAGCAGGAACTTTGGGATGACTTCATTTTTTCCAGTATTTCTTTGGCATAGTCTAATCTAACCTTCCCATCTCTAACCATTTTTTCAGCAACGATGTCTATTTCTTTGCCTTTTGCTCCGGCCATAATTGCTATGTTTCTTGCATGTAACTCCATATGTCCTCTCTGAATTCCCTCCGTTGCCAATGCCCTCAATGCGGCAAAATTCTGCGCCAAACCTAAAGCAGCAGCCACTCTCGCAAGTTCCTCACCACTTTTTACCCCAAGGATTTTGAGACAAATTCTAGCAATCGGATTTGTTTGTGTAGCTCCTCCGATTACGCCTGCCTGTATTGGAAGCTCTATAAAGCCAACTAGATCGCCTTTTTTATCAACTTCGTATTTGGTCAATGGTTTATATCCATTGATTGCAGAATAACCATGCGCTCCTGCTTCAACTGCTCTGAAATCGTTGCCAGTAGCGATCATTAGTGCAGATATCCCGTTCATAATTCCTTTGTTGTGCGTTGCACATCTGAATGGGTCAGCTTCTGCAAAGGCGTAGGCTTTCATTATCCCATCAACAACCTCTTCACCGCCTATTACTTCTTTTCTGAATACAGCTTTTGCTCTCGCGAGCCTATAGACTGCTAGATTAGAAATTATTCTTAGCAAAGCCCTCCCCCCTGCAATTCTGGCAATTATTGGGGCGACTTTTTCGCACATAGTATTGACAGCATTAGCACCCATAGCGTCGCGCACGTCTACGAGTAAGTGAACTACGACTATTTTTCCGAAAATGGTATCGATGATTCTAACTTCCAAATCTTTGCAACCGCCTCCAAGCTTTAGAAGTATGGGATCGCATTCATTTGCTTTTGAGATTATTTCTTCCTTGTTCTTTAGAATTTCAAACTTCGCCAAATATGGATTTTTGATGTCAACTAGTTGTATCTGGCCAATCATAAGCGGTGCTGTGAAATCTGTAAAAAAGCCACCTCCTTCTCTTGCCATTTTGGCGGCGTTACTAGCTGCTGCTACAACGCTGGGTTCCTCGATGACCATCGGGATAAGATAGTCCTTTCCATCAATTAGGAAATTTGTTGCGATTGCCAGTGGAAGTTCAAATGTTCCAATAACGTTTTCGATCATTCTGTTTGCGATCTCTAAAGGTAACTTCGAACTCGATTTTATCAATTTAACTTCTTCTTCATCGAGTTTTGCAATTTCTGCAACTTTTATTAGTCTCTCTTCAACGCTCAAGTTATAAAATCCGGGTAATCGCATATCTTAGTTTCTGACTAAGAGCATAAAATTTTTTGCTAAACTGAGGGAAAAATTTAAAATAACATCTCTACGATAGGAATTTTGGTGAAAAATATGCACACTGACCTACCAGTAAAGGAGATAATGACTACAAAGGTATGTAAGGCAAACATCGATGAAAGTGTCGAAGTTATCGCAAAAAGAATGGTATCTTTTGGTGTTGGAAGCGCTGTAATTGTGCAGGGCAACAAACCCATCGGTATAGTAACCGAAAAGGATCTAATAGCAAAAGTTGTTGCAAAAAACAAAGTACCTTCTTCAGTAAAAGCCTCTGAGATCATGAGTACTCCCCTCATTACAATAAAACCGACAACAAGCGTTAGAGAAGCTGCAAATTTGATGATAAAGAAAGGAATAAGAAGATTGCCGATAGTAAACAGTTCTGGAGATCTCATTGGGATTATAACAGACAATGATATTCTCCAGATTTCTCTGGATCTTGGAGAGTTTGCTGCGTTGATCAAAGAGCATTCTGTTGGGTATTCTGAAGAAACGAGTGGCATTTGTGAAAAATGCGGGAAGCATTCTGATACGCTCAAGGTTGTATACGGTCTTCATCTCTGCGAAGATTGTGCGGAGGAGGAGAGATGATAGATTTAAGCTCGGAGGTTATTAATATAGCTACAAAAGATGTCCAGACACTTCCACAGACCGCAACGATAATGAGTGCAATGAAATTCATGCTCAGCAAAAACTTCAGGAGATTTCCAATAACAGATGCTGGAACCAAGAGGCTTAGAGGAATTATAACAGCTACTGACTTCGTCAACTTCTTTGGAGGTGGTGGCAAGTACGGAATTGTTAGGAATAGATATGAAGGAAACCTTTCTGCAGCTGTAAATGCAGAAGTAAAAGAGATAATGGAAAGAAACGTTATTAGCATTGAAAAAGATGCGAGTATAGATGATCTCGTTGAGCTAATGTTCAAAAAGAGGATCGGTGGATGTCCAGTAGTTGACGATGATAAAACGGTTGTTGGAATCGTAACTGAAAGAGATCTGCTGAAGTTTCTGGCCAAAAATAAGAAAATAGATGGAGTTGCCTCAGAATTTATGACAAAGACCGTGGTGACAATTGGTGCAAACGATACAATAGAGACCGCAATGAAAAAGATGATAGAAAAGAGGTTCAGGAGGCTGCCTGTGATAGAAAATGGAATTCTTCTCGGAATGATAACTTCGAGAGAAATTTTGGCATATTTCGGAAAAGGAGAAGCTTTTAAAATGCTTGAGTCGGGTGATGTTAAGGAAGCCATTAATAAACCCGTTTCGACCATCTTAGGAAATTCCGAAATAAACATGCATCGAGAAATTCTGATGTTCCCGAAAGACGTTCTCGTTTCCCAGATTGTGACACTCATGTTGGAAAGAGGTTATGGAGTTGCTTTGATCGTCGAAGGTGGAAGACTTGAGGGCATAATAACAGAAAGAGATCTTGTAAAGTTCCTTTACGAGAGCTCATGAATTTTGTTGCAGAAGCCCTTAATTCAAGGCACTTCTCTCAAAAAAGCATTCGTAAAATCCAAAATTTTTGACGATGCAAGCAACCCCTTTAGGCGGGGCTTCCGACGTTAAGAGGACTTTGCGCTTCCTTTCTCTTCCATTCAAAAGCCGAGCTCCTCCATCCTATGCCTCGGGCTTATGTTGATGATGCCTTTAACTGGGCAACATGCTGCATTTGCAATTTTTAAACGCTCTATCC
>JAAOZI010000020.1 GCA_011605865.1 Archaeoglobales archaeon | reverse complement strand
GTGTTTGGTTCACCAACATCAGTCACCTTAATTCCCAACTCCTCGCCGACCTCCTTAAAGCGCTTTATGATGTAGCTGTATTTCCAGAAGTTCACCGTATGCTTGTTGCCCTGATTTCTGGCAACTCCTTTTGGATAGCTAACAACCTTTCTCACTCCCTTCTCTTTCAGCTCCTCCACTTGGGCAAATTTCCCTCCCTCTTTTCCTCAATCAAGGAGAGAAAGCTTCTCCAGTTTTCAGCGTTCTTTCTGGCAACTTGCTGGGCATTAACCTTCAATGCGTGCTTTTACTTCTCTTATACTTCTTTTTCAGACTTAGCAAAGTCCACCTTTTCTCCTTTCTTGAACTGCTGCATTCTCAGCCAGTTCACTTCGTTCCAGCACTTTGCTGTAATTACGCCCAGCTCCTTCAGTTTTCATGTTTTTCCTTATCCACCACTAGCTTAACCACGTTAGTCCTTTTCATCTTTCACCACTGCTTATATTCTGTATTCTATAATACTTTAAAGTATTCAGAGATTTTTAAAGCTTTTACCCTGCCCCTAGAAGGGGCGAGGCTTGTCATCCTTTTTGTCAGAATCATTAAGGGAAAAAGCTTATTAGAACTCTTGAATCGGTGCAATTATGTTCCAGTCGGATTTGAAATTGCTAATTTTCCACTACGGGTTTTTTGGAGAGCGTTTTATAGCTAATCTTATGAATTATACGAACTCTTGTCCCTCTTACGGAGCTTGCGGAATTAATGCTTGCACCCAGTGCAAAGAGAAGTTATACAGCTTTTCAAAAAACATAGTTGCCAGTTTTCACATGGTAGATCCTAAGACTTTACCGAATTTTGTGGAGAATGCTGAAGAGTATCTTCCCAAGTTTATCCCAGAAAGCGACTTGGCCATTGCCGTAAACGTTCACCCAGACATTCTGCTTGCGATGCCCAAGAAGCTTGAGGGAAAGGTTTCAGCTCTAATAGTTCCAGTAGAGGAGCCAAGATGGTGCAGTCTTGGGCTTGCTAAGCAACTTGAAGAGATCTGCGAGAACTTTGGAATAGAATTTTTAGCACCAAAACCTTTCTGCAGTATGAGAAAGTGCGGAAAGAGAACAATAGACCGCTTCATTGAGGAATTCGGATTGGGCTATCCGGAGTTCGAAATTAAAATCGAAGAAGGCAGGGGGAAAATTAAAATAGTAAGATCACAACCCTGCGGTGCTGCTTGGTATATAGGTATAAAGCTCCGCAGTTTCGATTTTTTGAATTACAGGATCAGAGACCTCTGGAATGTTGTTAGCGAAGCACATCACAGTTTTCCATGCACAGCAAGCATGGAAAAGGATCCGGAGTATGATGAAACCCTCCTTCATGTAGCCGGCTATATTGCGAGACATGCTGTGGATATGGCAATTGGATATGAAGGGGACGAGGAAATCCCTCAAAAGTTGAGGAGGGTAGTTCTCTGAGAAAAGATTTTTATTCGAGTTGAGAACTTTCTCCGTGAAAGAACTGATTTCAAGGGCCGTTGAACTTGCTGAAATAGTTAAGAAACAGGAGGAGGTTCTGGTTGTTTCACATATAGATGCAGATGGGATAACTGCAGCATCAATTGCCAAGAAAGCTTTGGAAGACTATGGAATCGAGGCTAAAGTTAGATTTGTAAAACAACTGGAAAAGTTTGAGATAGAGAAAATCAAGGATGAAAACAAGTTTATTTGGTTTACAGATCTTGGAAGCGGTCATGTAAGTCATCTAGCTGATTTGGATTTTATAATATCTGATCACCACGTTCCTATAGGCAGGCATGAACGGCAGTTGAACCCTCACGATTTTGGAATGGATGGCAGCATAGAAATGTCAGGCGCGGTTGCAACGCTTATGGTTGCAAACAGACTCTCGCATGATGAGAGTCTTGGGGAGTTAGCTCTAGTTGGGTCTGTTGGGGATTTGCAGGATTCGAGATACGGAAAGCTTGTTGGTTTTAACAGAAAGCTTTTACAATTCTTAGATGGGAAATTAGTAGAAATTCAGAAGGATGTTAGATTTTTTGGAAAGCAAACAAGACCGATTGTCAAAATGCTTGAGTACAATATAGATCCATTAATACCCGGATTAACCGGAGACGAAGCTAGTTGTGTTCGCTTTCTTTCTTCTCTGCAAGTGGATCCTTGGGTTAGATGGATAGAGATCAGTAAAGAAGAGAAGAGAAGGATAATTTCTGCCATCGTTAGACATTGTATAAATTTTGGGCTTGGTTACGATGAAATAAAAAGGATAGCCGGTGAATGCTATATTTTACTCAGGAATCCTGAAGGCTGTGAGAAGAGGGATGCAATGGAGTTCTCAACTCTGCTTAATGCAACCGCGAGGTACGGAGAGGCTGAAGTTGGTATGGCTGTATGCTTTGGTGACGAAAAGGCTTTCAGCAGAGCAAGGACTTTACTCCAGAATCACAGAAAGAATCTTGCAGAAGGTCTGAGAATTGTTGAAGAGATGGGGATAAAAGAGCTAAAATACGTCCAGTATTTTCATGCAGGAAGAGAGATCAGGGATACAATAATCGGAATAGTAGCTGGAATGAGCCTGGTTAGAAATCCGAAAAAACCCATAATTGCTTTTGCCGAAAGTGAAAGAGGAATAAAAGTTTCTGCTAGAGCAACATACAAGCTTGTTGATTCTGGTTTAAATCTTGGAAAAGCCTTGAGAGCATCGGCTGAAGCTGTGGGTGGAAGTGGCGGAGGTCACAGTGTTGCTGCTGGTGCTCTAATTCCATATGGGAGTGAAGAAAAATTTTTGCAGATATTGGATGAAATTGTTGCAAAGCAACTTCAGAATAGAACCCTTTCTATGTCTTCCCCGCCATAGAAGACTTCTTGAATTCCGTCGTATATATCTTCCAAACCGTAACCTTTCAAAGCAGAGACGGGAATTAGAGGTCTGAAGAATCCTGAATCTTTTAGAACTCGAAAGAGTTCTAGAGTGAGTGTTTTTCTTTCAACGAAACTTGCGAGATATTCGGGATCTTCGCTCCACCTCACTATTCTTTCAATTTCATCATCTTTCAGAGTGTCCGCCTTTGCTAGGACGTTTATCTGTGGTAATTCAAGGCGGAAAATCGTCGAATTTGCCATAAAGAGCTGTGAAAGGAATCCAAGAGCTGTTTTTGAAACGACTGGATCGAAGAGGTATACCATAATACTTCTCTCCCTTCCAAGACTTTCTATGAGTATTCTGCTACTTTCTCTGAGTGTGAAGATTTCCATCTGGCCTGGGGTGTCAATTAAGATGAAGCTGGGATTTGTGAGATCTATTTCGTATTTTATTTCGTCTATAAGCGTAATGAGCAGATCCGAGCAGATAATCTGCGCTCCATTTGGACCGACATTGTATTTCTGCATCACGCTCCCCAGTGTGAACCACTCTCTTACATCAATGTCTGCAGAATAAGGCACGAAATCTGCTCCTGGATCCAGGTTTACCGTCATAAGGTCGACTCTCTGTGAGTCTAACCAGTCAGAAAATGCCTTTGTTAGGTATGTTTTACCGGAGCCGGCTATTCCCACAAAGTATACAATGATCTGTTTCATAAAAGAAAACAGGACATTGAACAAAAAGTTTATTACTAATCTGAGAATTGGGTGCATGGAATTCAGAGTAGGAGAGGCTTTGATCGGAGAGGGCTATGAGGTCGCTCATGTCGATCTTCTTATAGGAACAAAGGATAGCCCGGTTGGCATAGCATTTGCGAATGCTCTTTCAAACTTGTCCGCAGGACATACGCCCCTCCTTGCAGTTCTCAGACCTAATCTGATAACTAAACCCCCTGCTGTGATAGTTCCAAAAGTTACAGTTAAGACTATGGAGCAAGCTGAGCTAATTTTTGGTGTTGCTCAAGCAGCTGTTGCAAAAGCAATAGCCGATGCTGTTGAGGAAGGCTACATTCCGAAAGAGAGAGCTGAGGACTACGTGATTATAGTCAGTGTCTTTATTCATCCAATGGCAAAAAACAGGCACAAAATATACTACTACAACTACGGTGCAACAAAACTTGCAATAAAAAGGGCTATGAGCAATTTCCCCGATGTGGAAACTGTGCTCTATGAAAAAGATAGGAGCGTTCATCCCTTTGTTGGCAGAAAGTTGACAAAACTTTGGGATCCGCCTTATTTACAAATTGCCTTTGACATACCTGATTTGGAGGAAGTAATTTCTATAATTTCCCAGATTCCTGAAAGTGATCACATAATCTTTGAAATTGGAACACCTCTTGTTAAAAAATATGGCTGCGAAATTGTTCTGAAACTCAGAGAAGTCAAACCAAATGCATTCTTCATTTTAGACATGAAGACACTCGACGTTGGAAATCTGGAAGCAAGAATGGCTGCCGATGCCACGGCAAATGCGGTTGTTATTTCGGGTTTGGCACCCATAAGCACGATTATTAGGGGAATAAACGAGGCGAAAAAAACAGGAATAATGGCCTTCATCGATATGCTCAACGTTGAAAACCCCGTTGCGAAGCTTGAGGAAATTTCTAGAAATGTTTCGCCGGATGTGGTTGAGCTGCATAGGGCCATTGATGCCGAGCACTTGAAACCACCTTGGGACATTGCAAAACAGATAAAAGAGAAGTTTAAAGTTTTGGTTGCAGTTGCCGGTGGAATAAGACCGGAAAACTTGTCTGAGGTAATCTCGGCCGGTGCAGATATAGTGGTCGTGGGAAGAGCTATAACTAAATCCAAAGATGTGGAAGGGGCGGTCAGGAGATTCATGGCATACCTTAAGCCTGATACAGATCAGTTTAGAATAATGACGGACTTCTGAATTTGGATATGATCGTGATCAATTTCAAAGCATATAGGGAAAGTTTCGGAAGGAGCGCGCTTGAACTTGCAAAGCTAGCTGAAGAAGTTGCTGAAAAAAGTGGTATACATATTGCAGTTGCAGTTAATTATCTTGATTTGCCAACAATTGCTAGGGAGGTTAGAATAGACGTTTTCTCGCAACACGTCGATGCCGTTGAATTTGGAAGCTTTACCGGAGTAGTCAATGCAGAAATGATAAAGGAATATGGAGCAAAAGGAAGCATTTTGAATCATTCAGAAAGGAGAATGAAGTTAGCCGATATCGACTTCTGCATCACGAAGATGAAAGCTCTTGGTCTTGTTTCAATAGTTTGCACGAATAATATCTCAACAACAAGGGCAGTTGCAGCTCTGGAGCCAGATTTTGTAGCTGTTGAACCTCCCGAGCTCATAGGTTCCGGAATGGCTGTGAGTAAGGTAAGACCGGAAATTGTTGAAAAGTCGGTCAGAGCAGCAAAGGAAATTTGTAGAAAAATTAAAGTCCTTTGCGGTGCTGGTATTACGGGTTATGAAGATTATGTGAAAGCTCTTGAGCTCGGAGCAGATGGCGTACTACTTGCGAGCGGAATAGTGAAGGCCAAAGACAGAAAGAAGGCGCTTGAGGAGCTTGTTGGTCTCCGTTAAAATTCCCGTCTATAAAGTTCTTTTTTGGCCTTTTTCAAGCTCTTTTTCCTTTCCTCTTTTTTGGGAGGATCGTTCAGGAGCTCCTCAAGCTCCTCGTCCGTTACCGGCTTTATATCCTCAAAGTACTCCTTAAATTTCTTTGAATGCTTCATGTTACTACCCTAAAATTGCAGACCGAAATATAAATTTTTTACGCATGAGTTCACTTGGGTTTAAATCTTAGGATTCCGGCTATACCGCCAAATGCCTTCAGCAACACTTCGCCCTCCTTTGTTTCAGTTGATAGGAATTCAACTTTTGTATTCATCTTTTCAGCGATCTCTGAAAGCTCTAAAACTATATCGATTCTTTCGACTTCCTCCATTTCCACTCCGTCTTTCTCGCAAACCTGTTTTGAAACGGCTTTATCTCTCAATGTTAAAACTCTCTCTTCCCCGCAAATTGGGCAACGGTAGCGTACCCTTTCGTATCTGAGATCTTCAGAAATCAGGAGAATGTCGACTGCTCCAAGTTCTAGATATCTCCTAATTTCTTCCTCTCCATAAACCGCCAAACCATCGTGGGAAACTTCATACAGAAATCGGTTCATCAGCTCCTTTTCCCTTACTAGCTCGACTTCTGAAAGTAAATCCTTTGCCTTATCAACGAGCTCGTATAAACCACTTTCGTCGGTGTAGCCAACATCAAATAGGCCTAGGACCTTTCTCTGGAGCTCATGATGCAAGTATTCGCCTTGGTAGAATTCATCTTTTGTTGGTGACGGCCCTCCGATGATTATACCTACAATCTTGTCCTTGTACTGGAGGAATGCATTGTTTGCCATCTCTCCTACTTTCTTGTAGAATTCGTGAATTGCCTGCTCTCGCAGTCTCTCAAATCTTACACTACTCTGTCCCCCTTGTCTGTGCTTTCCGGGGACCATGGAGGTATCGTAATCTAGGACATCTATTCTTCTCCCCCTCAGCAGGCCTATCGTTGCCTCCTTCCTGTCGAGCACTATTAGGCCATATAGCTTCTTCTCCCTGAGCATATCTTTCAGGGGATCTAAGTAGAACTTTGAGTCGCAGTGATACTTGTAGAGCGGAACGGGCTCTGGAGGTTCAAGAATCTCTGTTATGTGCTTCTCTTTTCCATCTATCGTAACAAGGCCACTAAATATAACCATTCCATGCTCTGGTGGTTTTCTGTATAATTTCAGCCTGTTCAGTATAGCTTCGAGTCCAGTCATCACGTTAGTCCTCGTTTGTTTCGACTTTATGTTTGCAGCTTGGCTGAGCTCCTCTCTCAGCTGGTTTGCAACGTCTGCAATGTTTCTATCTGGTGGAATATACAGCGTTATAAGCTCAGTACCTTTTCCCCGGTATTTTTCCAGCTCCTCGAGTTTTCTCTTGAACTCGTACATTAATTTCTTGGACATATTCTCCTCCTCTGCCACTCTCTTATAGCCCTGAGCAGATCTATTTTTCTGAACTCTGGCCAGTAAACATCGCAGAAGTATGCAACGCTATTTGCCGTTTGCCACGGTAGAAAGTTTGAAAGCCTTTGATCGCCGCCACTTCTTATAACTATATCTACTTTGGCGTACAATTCGTTGTCGTAATAGAGATTCTTCTCTATCACCCTCTCATCTATTTCTTCTGGCATTAACTCCCTCCTTATCACCTTCTCAACTATTCTTCTCGCTGCATCTATTAACTCTTGCCTTCCCCCATATGCTACAGCAATGTTTAGGAAACACCTCTTATGCTTTTCCGTGGCTTTTTCAACTTTTTCAACCAAATCTAAAATGTTTTTTGGAAGCAAATCTTTCCTGCCGACAACCTTCACCTTTACTTCTCTTTCATAGGTTTTCTCGTCAGTCAAAAGCCTTTTTAATTCTCTTTCGAATATTCTAAAAATGTTCCTCTTCTCCTCCTCGCTCCTCCTGAAGTTTTCTGTGGAGAAGGCGTACAGCGTCAACATTCTTATTCCCAGCTCCCAGCACCACTCTAATACTTCTTCAGCCTTCTTAGAACCGAATTCGTAACCCATAATTTCTTTCATTCCTTTCCTTCTTGCAAATCTTCGATTTCCATCCATAATTATAGCTATGTGCTTTGGAACTTCATTCTTCATAACTTCTCTATAAAGCATTTCCTCGTAGATCTTATAGGCTGGCTTTAACAGCCCTTTCCACGAGATCTGCATATTCGCTCTTTATGTAGTATTTTTTCTTCTCTCCAAGTTCTGTTTTGACTATCCCGAGCTTTGAACTCACAACCCCAAGCATTGCGGAAACGCTTTTCTTGTTTATTTCGTAACCCTTTGCTTTCAGGATCTCATATATTTCGTCGCTTGTATGCTTTTTCCCATCGAGAAATATTAGTAGTAACTCCCTCCTTATCCCGTTCTTATCGTTCTCTAGGTATTTTCTGACCCTGATTTCTACATTCATATCCACATCAGCTCGATTATGGTTCTGTTAACTGTTGGATATCTTTCAACTAGTGCAAGTTTCAGACCCTCTGCTTTAAGAACTTCTTTTAACTTCCCCTCAGCTATTTCGGGACTAGCTTCTATACAATCCTCAAAACGCTGGTACTCTAACCCCTTCATTCTTAATATTTTCTCCGCTTTTTCAAGATCTCCTTCAATCCTCGTGCAAAGTACGGTTCCATCTCTAGTCACCAGATAAAAGTCGGGCAGGTTCATGGCAATTCTTATCAGTCTTCTTCTGAATTGTGCAGAATCCTTGAATCTTGCTGTACAGTAATGGAACTTGTTGGCTCTCTCATAAAGTTTCACAATTTCATCTGTTTCAACATAATAATCTCGGATTTGAAAACCCCTCTTTTCAAGTGCAAGCCAGTTAGCTTCAGTGGCTTCAAGCTGGTTCACATTTAAGAAAGCATCAAACTTGTTTACAATTGTTACTATTTTTTCCTCATATGAAAAAGCCGGAATTTCGAATCCAGCATCCATTCCGATTTTTTTTGCATCTTTTATTGAATCAGCGTACTTTTCAACTCCTTTGAGCTCCGGGGGGTGAAAGCGGATTTCATCAACTTTTATTTTCTCTAAGAGTTTTCTCTTGACTGGAATGGAAGTGTAAATATGAACATGCAAATCCAGAGCCTTTGATAGTTTTACGAACTCGATCAGTCTGTTAAGCCTGAGCATCGGTTCTCCTCCCGTAATTGCGACACCTTCAGCGCTCATGGCTTCAATTTCCTCTATGAAATCCTCTTTACTTTTAACTTCTCTTTCGTTGGCAAAAACAACGTCTTTTCCAAATTTCTGCCTAGAAACTGGGCAGTAGAAGCATGAATTTTTGCACATTCCTGTAATGAAAAGCACAAGCTTTGAACCCCTTCTGCAAAGTTTGCAACCTTCAGGAAGGTAACTGTAGTAGCTACCGGCTTCAATACGCTTCATAAAACCTCTTCTTGACCCAGTCAACTCCAAGTGATTTTATGAAATAACCTAGCCTTGGTCCATAATCCTTGCCTATCAGGATCCTGTAAATTGTCTTAAAAGCTCTGTTCGCATCTATTCCTACTTCCTTTGCAACTTCGTAAACGAGTTTGTGGACTTCCTCTGCGTTCATGTCTTCTTTTAATCTTTCCGAATATCTTTCGATGAAACTCTTCTCCTCTTCGCTGATCTCCACTTTTCCACTTATCAATTCGAATCTTAGATTTTTTGGGGCATATTTCTCCAACCAAACCTTGCAGTACTTCAGTCTTCTTTCAACGTCTGATCTTACATCCTCCCTTTTGTATCCATTCCTTTCAAGAATTTCAAGTACTCTTTCCAAATTCCAGTTAGCTATCTGGCCAACAACTATCAGATGTCTGAGGGGGACTTCTGAGTAGTTGACTTCATGAACCAAACTTAACTGAACACTCCTGTCTTTTTCTTTGAACTTTTCCTCAAATTCGTCTATAATTTCAAGCAATCCAAGTCCTGGATCGAATTCTATATGTCTCTCCGGTTTTGCTCTTATTATAATATACCTAACAATTTCTGGTGGCAGAGTCTCGACAAGGTCTCTTACTGGAATTACTATTCCTTTTGAGCTCTTCATGGCTCCAACGCCTTTCAGGTGAATCCATTCGTATGGAATTGGAAATGGAGGAGGATAATCGAATATTTCTCTTGCAAGTCTTTTTCCAGTATCATAACTTCCTCCAGCCGTTGCATGATCTTTTCCGAATGGTTCACAGGTTATTCCCAGGATTTTCCACCTTGCAACCCAGTCTAAACGCCAGCTGAGCTTCCCACCGCCCTTGTAGCTGACCTTACCAATATTTCCGCAGCTACATGAATAGTAAACCCACTTATCATCGAATCCAGTTACCTTTGTTGAATTTATTCTTCCGCAACTCTCGCAGATTGGCATGAAAGGATACCAGTCTTCTTCTAGTTCTCTTCCGGTTACTTCCCTTATTATACGCGCTATTTTCTCGTTATTTTTCAAGGAGATCTTTATGGCTTCTTCGTATAATCCTTCCCGATACATCTCGCTAGCTCTTCTCGTTTGTACAGGAATGCCTAATATTTCGAGAGATTCAAGAAAAGGTTGCAAGAAGTGTTCTGAATAACTTTCATGACAGCCAGATGGATCAGGAATTTTGCACAGGGGCATTCCAACGAATTCTGAATATTTTTCTGGCAAGAAAGGATACCTTCTCCTTAGAGGGTCCATGTCGTCTGCTATGTAAACTATTTCAGCTTTTCCGCCCGCTTCTATCAATGCCCTTCTTACCACATCTGCTGTAACCATCTCCCTTAAATTGCCTAGATGGATATGTCCGGAAGGAGATATACCGGTACCTATTCGGTGAAAACTAGAAATTTCAATGAGTTCTGAAGCTATCACATCGGCCCAATGCATATAGTTGCGTGTCGGATCTGCTTTTTAAATTTGCTAAGTGAAAAGAAAAGACTTTAAATACAGAAAAAATACAGAAATGCAAAAGAAATTTGAAGCCGCCGTGGCTCAGCTGGCAGAGCGGGTGACTTGTAATCACCAGGTCGCGGGTTCAAATCCCGCCGGCGGCTTTGGAGCTGACACCCCCTCTAGCTAAACTAGGAATTTCGGTGTGTTCAATTAAAATCCATTTCTGTCAAAAGCTACCGTTGCTAATACTCTGCAATTCACAAGCGCTCAGACTTAAAAAGAAAATAAATTAAAAAATTAAAATATTTTTATGTTTTCTTTACAGGTGGTCTCAGTAGTGTTGCCGCTAAGATTAAGCCAAGGATTGCAAGCACTGCAACATAGGGAAACGCTGCGATGTATGCCCCGAAGATATCTTTTGCCTGTCCTACTAGCAAGTTTCCTATCACGGCTCCGGCTCCATAAGCTGTAAAAACTAGTCCATAGTTTCTGGCATAGTCCTTTACTCCAAAGAAAGCTGCAGTCGAAGCTGGAGCAATTGCAAGCCATCCACCCAAATTAAGCCAGAGTATTGCAAAGACTATTGTGTATACTGCGAGGGATGCAGGATAGAGATACATCGCCATCGAAGCCAAGAAGATCAGCGTGAAAGATATCAAAGCCGCTCTCATGGGTTTAAGCCTGTCTACTATCCATCCAAAAAGCGGTCTTCCGAATCCATTGCAGCATGCAAACGGAATCACGAGTGCTGTAAGCATTGCGGAAATCTCTTTCTCCGATATACCGATATTCTTTGCAACCTCAAGACCTACAGGCTTTGAAACACCAATAGCAAGTAAACCTGCTAGCGTCCCTATTGTGTAACAGATCCAGAGACCATAGAAAGTCTTTGTTTTGACCATCTCATTCCGCATGAAATCTACCGTTGGAGCTTTAGCAGCGCTCTCGGGCGGTTTCCACCCCTTTGGTGTCCATCCTGCGGGAGGGAAGCGGAGAACCAAAGCGCATACAATGATTATGGCCGCGTAAAGAACTCCGAGCATGCGTAGGGAGTTCTCCACACCATAAGCTGCCATCAGGAAATCCATCAGCGGTCCCGTAATCGCAGCCGAGAATCCGAAACCCAGAACAGTTAAACCCACAGCAAGTCCACGCCTGTCAGGGAACCACCTTCCTGAAGTGACAATCGGACAGTTGTATGCTATTCCCACACCTATTCCGCCTATTACTCCATAAAGGAATACCAGAGAAATTGGAGACGTTGCAAATGAGGCAGCAAACCAGCCTATACCAACAACGATTCCGCCAAGGATTGCTATTTTTCTAGGCCCGTGCTTTTCGATATATCTCCCCATCAGCGGCATTGTAAGTGCAAATAGGAGTAGAAAAACGATGAAGGGCAACTGCATCTCGGTTGCTGTCGGTTTCAAACCGTAAACAGTTTCAAATAGCTTTCTGATTGGTATTTGGATTATGCTGTAGGCGTATATCGCTCCTAAGGCTATGTTTATAATCAAACCCGCCAAAACCAATACCCATCTGCCCTTTTCCGGCTCCATGCCAAGTAGTTTTACTTCAGACATAGGCAACACCTTATTACTAACTACTTTTTCTTTTTTAAATTCTATCTTTTTTTAACATTTGTAAATGTCTTCTTAAGTTTATAAAAGTTTTTGAAAAACTTAAATTAATTATGTAATAAATTAAAAATAAAATTCTCATTAGAAATTTGAAGCTTTTTTTATGTTTGTTAGCATAGTGTATACTCCTAATGACTCCGCGAATGGAATGGAAACTCAAGTCAAGACCTTAGAGTCTCACAAACTCATCTTAAAACGAGAATCCCCCTCGGGGATTGGATGAGAAAAGCTTAAATAAATAAACATGTAAAAATTAAGATGCGGGCATGTTGCCCAAGTCAATGAAGTGGATTCAAATGCCGAAATGCGGGCTTGTTTACAACAAATATAGCCCATGCCTTGACGAGAGGCATAGGATTGGGGAGCTTGGCTTTGAACCGGCAGATGATGGAAAGCTAAAACCCCAGCTAAACGCCGGAAGCTCCGCCCTTTAGGGTGGAATAGTCACATATAGTAAAAATGGCTCATGCCCTTTAGGGCGAGACGACTCTTAAGTTGGGGAAATAATAAATAAGAGGAGGGGTCGTTTATGATAGGAAAGCTAAAGGCTGGACTGATTGTGGGACTCATAGTTTTTCTATTGTTCTGCGCAACTCCTCCTCAAACTCCAACGCCGCAACCCCAAATGCCTGAGATAAAGATTGGAGTTCTAGTCCCAAAAACCGGTGAATTCTCCTCTGCAGGCTTAGTTATGGAAAATGCTGCAAAGTTGGCCGAAAAACACGCAAAAGAGATGGGGTATAATGTAAAAGTCATTATATACGATTGCGGTGATAAACCGGAAACCACAAAAACTGCATTTTTAAGCCTTGTAAGGGAGGGTGTAACAGCAATAGTGGGTACTTATTCAAGCCCGCAAGCGATGACAGCAGCAGATACCGCAAATGAATCCAAAGTTGTATTTGTTGCGAGTGTAGCTTCAGCCGATCTTGAAAGCAAAGTAAAAACTGGAAACAAATACGTTTTCAGAAACGCGTACAACACAAGCTATTGGGGAATTTTGGCTATCGAATTTCTTGAAAAAACAAAAGCAAAAAGCTACTATCTAATTGGGTATGAGCCTTTGAAGACCTTTAACTTGGGAATGTTCAGTCTTATAAAGAACTCAACCAAAGCAGAGTTCAGAGGTGAATCTTGGGTAAAATCTCCAACTGTTTCTCCTGAGGATTACAAACGAGTTGCGCAGGAAGTAGCAAAAAAGGATGTAGAAGTTATCATTGTTGGTGATCCGGGTTTGGGTAGTGTTGATTTTGTGAGAGAGTACAGATTAGCAGGAGGAAATGCGACTATATATTCTGTCGGTGGAACGCTTGCCTTACCGGATATTCTAGCGAAATTAAATATTAGTGGAATAGCTTTCCAGGCCGCAGCACTAGAGGTGAAAGCAAAAACGAATTTAACAAAGAAATACTTCGAAGACTATAGGAAGTATTATGGAACGGAGGCCAACAACTATGCAGGGATCTTAACGTACGATGCTATCCTTATAGTGACGCAAGCAGCTGCAAGGGGGGGAGACTTGATATCTAACCTAGAAAGGGGAACTTTCATCGGAGCTGCCGGAGTTTATGAGTTCGATGAAAATCATCAGGCTAAATGGGGTAGCGAAAAGCTACAGGGAACTATAGGAATATATAGAGAAGGTAAAATACAGGTCGTTTCATGATTTCATTATTTTTTTCGGCGCTAATTTATGCATCGCTCGCTCTTTGCGTGCTACTTTCCTACAGAGTTGCAAAAGTTGTGAATTTATCGTTTGGCTCAATTTTTACACTGGGTGGATATCTTTCAGTATTCAGCCTATTTATCACACCGATATTTGGCGCTTGGATTGGTCTTTTGTTACATATCGGTTCAAAAAGAATGGATGCGAGTAAAGCAACCATATTTTCTCTCGGTATTGCAATAGCAATAGAAGAAGCTTTAAGAATCTTGTTTAGAGTTGAAAACATTTTACTGGATTCAAGGATATTCTATTTTTTTGGTTATAAATTAGTTTTTGAACACTTTTTGGCCTCTATGATTTCAGCAACCTTTTTAATTCTATTTCTGGCATTTGAACTAAAAAAACCCTTCAGCAGGTTAAAACTGAAAGTTATTGAGGAGGATATAGAAAATGCGGAGTTATATGGAATTGATGCGGAAAAGGCTAGGGCTATTGTTTTAGTCATTTCTTCAGCTTTTTTCTGCAGTATAGGGGGCCTGTATCTTTCTGGAAGAGTAATAAGCCCAACAATTGGCTGGCTCTACATGATCTTTTCACTCTTCATAGCAACAATTGCAAACGTTTTTAGAGAGAAAGCTTATATCCTACTTTTACCGACCTCTTTCGGAGTATGTTGGTTAGTATAGCAATCCGGATTCTAGTACTGGTGTTACTAATCTTACCAGTATTCTTAGATTGCTATACAAAACTGCTAGCAGCTTCTGCTTTAACTCTGGCAATTTTTACTGTATCTTGGTTATATTTGGAAAAAGATTTGGGCTGGGCAAGCCTTGGTCATTCAATACCTTTCGGTGTCTCTGCATACCTATTTGCAATTAATCCCCTACTTCTTTTCTTCTCCCCCCTTACAACTTTTCTATTGTTTCCGTTATCAATTTTTGGGAAGCATACCTTTCCATTTGCAAGTTTTGTTTTTTCAGTATTCTTATGGTATTTGGCGCACCACATTGTTTTTGAAGGTAAAGGTGGTGAGGAAGGATTTAGAGCTCCCTCGATAAACTTGGATCTAATTTATCTCATTTCTGTGACAATTCTAATCTTGTCGTGTCTGCTAATCTGGAAAATTTCAAATTCATATTTTGGTTTGAAAGTAAAAGCCGTGAGAGATGACGAAATCGCAGCAAAAGCTATAGGCATAAATTCCCTACCGTTCAAAGTATTCGGATTCGCGATTTCATGTAGCCTGGCATCTATTGCGGGGATCTTACATGCGGCAATTTTCGGCCACGTATCGCCCGGTGTATTTTCCCCCTATTTTTCTCTGTTTCCATTTGTTGCAGCAACCATTGGACAAGGGAAAATTTGGTCGAGTATTCTAGGAAGCTACACGGTAGTTTTTCTTTCTTGGTTCCTTTCACCCTATGTGCCAGAGTTTCATTATGCAATTTATGCAGTAGCCTTGATTTTAGCTTCATATACTCAGAGTTATGCTAGAAGTGATAGAAGTGTCTAAAATGTTTGGCAGAAATGTTGTTTTGAAGAATGTAACATTTAGCTTGAAAAATGGAATACTCGGAATTTACGGTGCCAATGGAAGCGGCAAAACAACTCTGCTTAAGATAATTTCAGGATTTGAAAAACCCAGTTGTGGAAGGGTATTTTTTAACGGGAGGGAGATAACTAATAAAGCTCCGCAGGAGATAGTCAAACTCGGCGTTGCAATGGCATTCCAAATACCGAGAGTTTTTTGGAATCTAACAGTTCACGAGAATGTTCTTTTAGCAGCAAGAGAAACAGACTATACGGCTGAGATCTGCAAAGAATTAAATCTAGAAGATGTCCTCTTCAAAAAAGCGAAAGAAATATCACAGGGAAAGGTAAAGTTGTTGCAGCTTGCGATGTGTTTTGCATTGAAGCCTAAACTAGCGCTACTCGACGAACCTTTCGCATCGCTTGACGCTGAAAATGTGGAGGTTGTTCTTGAGTTTCTCAAGAAGAGGGGAAGTGAAATTTCCATGATAATCACGGCACACAGAACTAAGATACTGAAAACCATCGCATCACAGATGCTTGAGATAAGGGGTGGTAAAATTGTTGGAAGCAGTTGAGATATCTCTAACCATGAACTCGAAAAAAATACTTGATTCGGTAAATCTGTGCTTCGATCGGGGAATAAATCTTATAGCAGGCCCAAATGGTAGCGGGAAGACGACTTTGCTCAAAATTCTTGCCGGACTGCTTAGACCGAGTTCCGGGAAAATATTACTAGATGGCCTTGACATAACTATGAAAAAGGCACATGAAAGAGTAAAATTAGGAATCATAATGGCCCCTGAGAGGATGAAATTGCCCTTGTCTCTCACGGTTGACGAGAACTTAAGATTTTGCGATAGGAATAGAGCATATGAATACTTTCCAGAACTAAAAAAGATTTCTGAGAAAAAAGCTAGGGATCTGAGCGGTGGAGAAAGACAAATGGTAATTCTGGCAAGAGCTTTTGCAAAAAATTCGAAATATTTGCTACTCGACGAACCGTTTCAAGGTTTGCATGAAAAGATAAAGGAAAGAATAATTAAATTGCTAGAAGAGGAGGGAAGAAAAAGGGGAATTCTGGTTGTCACGCACGACGAGCTGGAGAAGATTTTTTCAATGAGCGATTACATCTGTGTTCTCACAAATGGGAAACTTCTATACGCAGGAGAAAAAGAGGGTGGGGAAAAAATTTTGAAAAAATTTTTTATTTGATCAATCTCCTTTGGGCGTGTACATTTTCTTTGCAATTTCCTTTAGTTCTCTTCTCAGCAACTTGCCAGTTAGATGTCTGGGTAGACTCTCCACAAAGAATATCTCTCTTGGCAACTTGTACTTTGCAAGGTTAGCTTGGAGGTATTCGTAGATTTCTTTCTTAGTCTTTTCACTTGCTTCATAGCCCTTCTTTAGCACTACAAATGCTACAACGTCTTCTCCCCTCACGGGATGTGGAACCCCTACAACGCCGGCATCATCAACCGCTGGATGGCCCATAAGAGTCACTTCGATCTCATCCGCTCCAATTCTGTAACCGGAGCTCTTGATTATGTCTTCTCCCTTCCCTGCAAACCATATGTAACCTTCTTCATCTTTGTATGCTAGATCTCCTAAGGCCACACTCTTCATCAAAACATCCTTTTTCATTTTCTTCAGCAACTTGTTATCCTCAGCATACGGATTCCAATAAACCGTTCCACAAGGTGCTTTTATTAACATTAATCCTTCCTTTCTAGGCTCCGTTATTGGCTGGAAGTTCTCCGGATCAACTATGTTGACCTCCACGCCAGGTACAGGCATACCAATTGAGCCGGGTTTTGGTTTGGGGGCTACAGCATTAGATATTGAAATGTAGAAAAGCTCTGTTGCTCCAAAGCCCTCTGCAATCATCTTCCCAGTTTTCTCATACCAAGCCTTGATTGCATCGGCTCCGAAAGCTTCCCCTCCTCCTGTGAACAATCTAACCGTGCTTGTGTCGTACTTTTGCAATAATTTATCCAGTACAGGTAATGTCTTTCTGTACCAAGTAGGAGCCATGCTCATAACAGTTACTCCGTGCTTCTCTATCATGGAGAAAACGTAATCTGGCGCTGGCTGTCTCATAAGAGAGACTGCACTTCCAAAGTAGTATGGAATTAGTGCCAGTCCTCCATAGCCTAGGGCAAATGTAATCGGCGCCGCGCTTCCAAAGACATCCTCATCCGTAAGCTTCCAGACGTAGTTTCCTACATTTCTCACTACAGTCAGTATGCCGGGTATAAAGTGGACAACTCCTTTTGGAGGACCTGTAGTTCCGGAGGTATAAAGCAGAACTCCAGGAGAGTCTTTAGGAACCTCTACCGGTTCAAATTTTCTGCTTCCCTTTTTAATTAATTCCCCGAAACTGAGGTATCCCTCTCCATCGCCAACCACAATAACGTTTTGAAGATACTTCAGCTCGGACTTTACCTCGTTGACCTCCTTTAGCAGATCTTTCTCTGTGATCAACAGTTTAGCCCCACTATCGTTAAGAACGTGAAGAACTTCCTTTTTGCTCCATCTTGGATGTAAAGTTACGGGTAGAGCTCCAGTCTTCAGTATGCCGAAGTTCGAGATCACGGCTTCTGGAATGTTAGAGAAGCGAATTGCCACTCTATCTAGCGGCTTTACGCCCAGTTCCGTAAGTGCAGAAGCTAGCTTGTTTGAGAGTTCTGAAAGCTCTCTATAGGTGTATTTCTGATCTTCGAAGTAAATGGCAACCTTGTGCTTTCTTTTTTCTGCAGTTTTTTCAAGAATTTCCTCCGCCAAGTTTAGATTTTGGGGTAGACTCTCATAGAAGTCTTTTGGTATCTTGAACTCTGGCCAGAGTTCTTTTGGTGGCAAGTATTTCTCTATCTTTTTCTCTAAATCTTTTAACGATACCATGTTTAAATGTTAGAAGATAGACTTTAAAGTTTTCGGTTTTAATCGTTTTAATTTTAAAAGTTTAAAAAGTTTTTTAATTTCAAAAAAATTTAACTGAAAAATCTTTTTAGCCTTTTAGGTCAGATTGAATCCAACATCTGAATGCCGATACATGGAGATGGTTGCGAGAAAAGGATTAAAAGAGGGCTTTTTAAATGCGAAAGGCTGAAAAAGGCATTCAACGCTGATCTGGCAGGGGTAATGGGCCAAGAGTGACCTAGGCTAAACTCCGAAAAAGGGGGAATGTAGCCCTGAACCTCTGGCAGCGACGTTCGCCTTTAGGGCGTGGAGGAGGTCAGATACTTAGAAATGCTGACGACGGCGTGCACAATTGCTTGATGGCTCACGAAATTTGGAATATAACGTTTGAGTTCTTCGCATTCTACATCGATTTCCGGCAACTTTGCCTGATTTTCGTCTAAAAATACAACTCTAACATTTCTACTTTTGCTCCAGCTTTCAATAGCGGCTTTTATCCCTTTCGACTCTCCAATTCCACATAATATCAATGCATCCCTCTCCCTTTCGACTGGATTATATTTTTTAAGAATTCTGAAAAGAACATCATCATCTTTTTCCCTTACTTTGCATGAGTTAACTCTTAGCATAAATTTGGCTGTTTTTGGTATTTCAGAGAAGAGTGGCGGTGAAATGGCAATTACAAAGTCTGAGGAGCTCTTTAAACCCAGCAAACCACCAAGACTGTGTCCAATCGTTAAGATGTAGCTGTAATTTCTTCTAAGCTCCCTTATCACACCCTCCACATCGTTAATCACATCCTCATCGAGAATATGCTTATTCTCACCGTGTCCTCTTAAGTCTATAATGTAGGCGTCATAGCCTCTTTCAGCGATCTCGTAACCTAGGCCCAATAATTCGTGCTTTGATGAAGAGTAACCATGTATGAGTAAAGCTGCCTTCGAACTCCCACTCTTTACAAAAAATGCCGGTACTTCTTTCCCGTCTAAACTTCTAAATTTAAGCTTAGATACCTCCATTCTAGATCACCTGACTTTTTAGGAGTTACTTGCCCTAAAGACAAACTCCTCATATTTAACCTTTTTCTCATCTCGGAAGTCTCTCCAATTGGGGCGCGGGGATGATAGAAAAGCTATTAATGATTGTAATCTCTCAGGCTTTAGAGCGTTGGAGAGCCAATCTTAGGGATGCTGGTATTGGATTTTTCATTCACTACGACTGCGTTAGCAAATTTCCCTTGAAGCCTCATAACCCAGTCAGAGACCCGGCCTAGGGCTGAATCTGCAAAGAGAAATGTAGCTCTAAAACTCCCCGCCTTTCATCCTCTAGGACGGGAGAGCTCGCCACTTCAAACAGGTTTCTGTAAGCTTAAATATGTTGTTCCAAAAGCTTTATATTTAAACATGTTAGAGAGATATCAATGGTTAAGGTTGAAAAAAGGATCAAAGTGCATAAAAATGGTAAAGCTGTAGAGGCCCTAGCTTTATTCGATACCGGATCGAGAAGGAGCTATATCGGCAAAGAGCTCGCAGAGAAGGTTGGCTACGAGCCTTATAAGGAGCCAAAGAAAGTTCCCTTAGCTGTGAAGGGGAAATTTGCTAATGTTATCGGAAGGACAGCTGTTTTCTTGGAGATTGAGGGCTATGTTTTGCCCGAGGAGGAGACTGTTGGAGTTATCAAGGATTTAGCGGTAGATGCGATTATAGGATTAAATATAATGGAAAGCTACGGAATCTACATCGAGAATAATGAGATAAAGTTCAAGCATATACCACCGACCTCGATGATAATTTAAAAAGAAAGTCAATAGTTGAACATTTTCCAAGTATCGGAAATCATTTAATGAATTGCTGAGATTTTAGAAAATCGCAGATGTGTTTTGCTATTCTTTTTAGGACTCTTTCAAACTCCTCTCCTCCAATTCTCACCATTAAAACTGCATTGGAATCTGGCGGAGGTGGTGCTACCACCTCGAGAGTCTCAATGTTCATATCTCTTACATATTTGGCTATGACACCTTTAGCTATTTTTAGACCATCCTTCTCGATAAAGAAGCCATGATGCTTGACATTTGGCATCTCTATGAAAAGCAAGAAGATTCCGTATCCTTTTCCTATTTCAACTTCGCTCGCTTTAAATTTTAGTTCGTAACCTTCGACGATACCTTCGAAATTCATTTTATCACCTCGAACTCTTTAACTTTTTGACTTCTCCTTCAAATATTCTAATGTATTCATTTTTGAATTCCTGTATTTTCATGGCCTCTTCCACTCTCCCTAAAAGCATAAAAGCAATGCCTTTGTAAATTTTTGCCTCTACCATATTTGGATTTATTCTAAGCGCTTCATCAAAACATTCTATACTTTTCTCATATTCTCCTAGCCCCATCAATGCGTATCCCTTGATTGTAAGTGTATAGGCATCTTTTCGCTCTTTTAGAAGCTCATTTAGAATTTCCAAAGTCTCTTCAAATCTTCCAAGACTGTTTAGACATACAGCTTTTAGTTTTAGTAGACTCCTATCTTCCGAATTTGCTTTAATCCCTTTGTCACAACAGAAAATTGCCTCTTCGATGTATCCATGCCTTAGGAGAATCTCTGCAGCCTCACTTAACTCTATTTCTCCAGTTATGCTTTTAATTAATTCCTCATACGTTCTCTCTATGAACTCTTTGCAGTTGCCAATTACTGGTGCACCATGGCCTGGCAGTAACGCTTTGACAGGAATTCTTCTTAGAAATCTTAAAGATAAGATATAATCTCTGATGTTACCCATTGCAGCCGGGTTCGGTGCCGCTACCGAACCTGGTATTACTGTATCCCCGCTGAAAAGTGTATGCGTCTCCTCGTGATACAGGCATATGCTATCTATCGTGTGCCCGGGTGTGTGAAAAACTTTGAGTTCGCAATCACCCAATTTCAGAGTTTCTCCACCCCTTACTTCTACAATTTTACCACCTCTTCTCTCGACAGTCTCTTTAAGCGTTGCTGGCCCCATTTCGTGCATGATGACTTCCAAATCTCTTGCGCTTCGGTAGTTCATGAGTTCAAATATACCCATCGAATGGTCATACTCGCCGTGGGTTATGATAACTCTTTTGATGTCTGATGGCTTGAATCCTAGTTCAAGAAGGTCTAAAAGAGCTGTGTAGTCGTTTCCGGGATCTATTATTGTCAAAATATCTCCCAAAATAATATAGGAATTTGAAGAGGAATAAAAACCCTCTAGAAAAAGCAGTTTTCTAAAAAAAGAATTGGAAACTTCAAACAGAGAACACCAGCCCATTTTCTCACTAGAGTGGTATGTATTCTAGGTAGAAGTGGAATTTCATCTTATTTTCTGGCCACCACTTGCTCGATCTAACCTCTTTTCCGGGATAGACTTCAACAACTTTCCTTCCTTTTTCTATAGCCTCGATACTCATTTCCAAGAAATGCCATGCAGTCAGTCGATACTTGGTTATGACTTCGGGTGGCAACACCACTGTAAGACCTGATTCTTTAGCAGTTGACCATTTAAATTTCTCGTTGGGTTCGGCAACTTTTTCGCCTTTCTGATTATAAACTGCATGCAGAGTGCCGATAACTGCGTCGCCGGGTTTGACTTGGAATTCTTCGTAAATTTCGTCTGGGAGATGCCACCAGAGAGCTCTAGCACCAGTTTTTACATAACCCCTAACCAGCATGGGATCGAAACCGCAAACGACTACACGGCATTTTGCGGGCATTTTCACACCTCCAACTTTTTGCCTATATTTCTGCAAAGCTCTTCGATTTGTTCATAACAAAACGATAAAAAATTAATTTGGGAATCATTTATGTATCCACATTCGTATAGTCTCCTCAAATAGGGAAGGAGGTATTCCTCGATTTCAAAGCTAAAATCTCTTTCACACCCTGGATAAGGTGTCTCTTCGTAGAACTTTCTCCATGCAGAAACCATTTTCTTCAGGACCTCCAGTTCCTTTTCAACCGATTCTCTCATAGCCGATGCACTTCTTAACAACTAAGTTTTCAGGTATGCACCAATAGAATGGCCAGTGGAGTTTCTTGCACCAGCCGATTAGGTCTGCCGGAGGCAGCTTTGAACCCTTTATAACAGGCTTAAGGTGTTTGCAAGTCCAGCAAATGTGGTCTGTTTTTTTAGCCGGTTCGAGGATCTTTAGCCTGAATTCTTCAGGAGTTAGCTTCTTCTCGACCATACTCACCACTCCCTAACTTCCCCTTTCCTAAGTTTCACTTGATACTCTTTCCAGACGTCAGGCGAAAGCTTTTCAATATCCCACTTAAATCCTTGCGAACCGGCTAAGCCAGAGGATGGAGGCTGCGGTGCCCAACCTCTTACAGGTCTCCCTCTTATACTGAACTTCACCTTGTCAGCTTTTCCTAGATATATCTCCCTTGGCAAGCAGAGATAGGGTCTCGTTCTGCCAGGCGTTCCCGGTTTGTAGCTCTCATAACCTTCTAGCGGTTTATCCGCATAGAGCGGCATAATATCGTATGGCTCCCCGGGTGGCATCTCCTTTGGGCCTTCATAGTAAAAGCCTTGGATTATGTGCACGTAATACACTCGATCGCAACCAGCGCACTTTACTTTCCCTTTCCAGTTCCAAAAAGTATAGGGGTCCAAATAATTGACGGTATTGCAATGTTTACACCATATGATTTCGGTCAAATCCATCACCCCCATTATATAATTCCTTTATCATACCACTCCTTTATCTGGCTTATTGGGTATCCAAGCAGTTCATGGTACACTCTTACGTTATCAGCCCCCACTGGCCTCCATACCCATCTGACCCTCCTCGGTGTTTCTGAGAGTAGGCCGACCGAGAATCCGCCGTGTACGAGAACGTCTCCGAATATGGGATCCTCAATCCACCTTATCGTACCCCTCTCCCTGAAATGCTGGCACTCATAGACTTCTTTGTCGTTCATAACTGGCATCGCAAGCAAGCCTGCATCTGTCAGAATGTCAACGACTTCCGATCTGGTCTTATCGGATGCCCACTGCTCCAGTGCTCCATATATCTCAATCTGGGCTTCCGGCTTTAATCTCTCTTTGTGTGTCTTGTACTTCTCCCAGAGATCCGGCCTTCCGATCACGTAGCATAGTTCTCTGAAATCCTCATCTTGGAATGCGCTGACCATAACGTATTTAGCCTCCTCTCTTAGCTGCGGATTTGGATCGTTGGGATAATCAGACTTTCCAGTTCTAATTATTCCGTGCACGCAAAGCTGGGTGTCCCAGTTACCCCATCTTTGCCTGACAATTCCAAATCTCCCGTACAGCGGAACTCCATAGCCGCAAGCTCTTGTAGCGCAGTGGACCTGGGAGAATTCTATCATAGTTCCAAGTCCTGTTTTTCTTCTCCAGTAGAGTGCTGCAAGAACGCCAACCGTTATCATTGTTCCAGAATACCAGTCTATGACCCAGTTTGTGTGCTTAACTGGATGACCGCCAAAATCTTCATGGAAGCCTGTTATGCTCGCAAGCCCACCTTGGGCCTGGCCCAGTATATCGTATGATCCACCAAAGACTTTTGGTCCGTAGCCAAAACCGCCTCCCCAGACATATATAAACCTGGGGTTTATTTCGCATAGTTGCTTGTAACCTATTCCCCATCTGTGGAATGTTCCGGGTCTGTAGCATTCTGTTAGTCCATCTGACATTCTAACCAAGTTGTAAACTATCTCCCTCGCTTCCGGTCTGTGGTAATCAAGGGATATGTAGTATTCATTTAAATTTGCGTGGAAGTAACCATAACCGGTTCCAGTAAACGGTCTCGTGTCGTGTAGCGGATACAGATAAGCTTCGTTAAACGGTGATGTGTGCCTCATCGGATCCCCGGCTCTTGGCATTTCCACTTTGATAACTTCTGCACCCAGCTCAGCTAGGTTCGAAACCGAGTGCGGTGTGAATATGTACATCGTGCAACTTAGCCATCTTATGCCTTTAAGCGCTTCTGGCTTTTCGAAAGTCTTTTTCGGATCAAAGATTTTTCTACAATATTCCTCATAAGGCATTTTTTCGAGCTCCAACTCCTCCGGACCCGGTATTTCCTCAAACTTAATCTCGGGCTTAACTTTTTCCCGCATCTTCTCACCTCTTAAAAATTTAAATTAATTCATATAATTCCCTTTTCTTTTAGTTCCCTAAGTTGAGTTGGACCGATTCCGAGATATTTCGCGTATATGTGCTCATTGTCTATTCCCAACGGCCTTCCCATCCATTTAACTCTTGCTGGTGTTCTGTGCTGATAAGCAAGCGGAGGTGCGCAGTGCAGAATTGGGCCGTAGTATTCGTCTTCTATGACATCCACGAATTTTCTATACTTGAAGTGGTAGTACTCGGCAACCTCATCGAGGTACATCACGGGACCGGCAGCAATTTCATAGTCCATCAGTTTCTCCTCAGCCACATCCCTTGTAATGTTCCTCAGCCACATTGTTGTTAGCGTATATGTTTTTATCAGAGCCTCTAAGGCGTTTCTCGCTGCCATCTCCTTGAGCAACGGATCCTCGCTAATCAGCCTCTCGAACTGTGGGAAGTCTCTTGAAATGCACATTCCTATTCTGTACCACAGCCTGTCCGTCTGGCCACCGATCATCATATATCCAT
This sequence comes from Archaeoglobales archaeon, assembly GCA_011605865.1. Lineage (GTDB taxonomy): Archaea > Halobacteriota > Archaeoglobi > Archaeoglobales > Archaeoglobaceae > WYZ-LMO2. The sequence continues at coordinate 41,408 of JAAOZI010000020.1, read as the reverse complement.
CCTTACAGGGATTCCAGGCGTATTGGTTAAGATTCGGATCCCAGGCACCAGTTCTTGCTTTTATGCTCCTGTTAAAGGCGTACCACGCAATGTCGAAGTCCAGAATATCCATCAGCGCTTCAGCTGCAGTCACTTCGATGAACTGCCCTCTTCCGCTTACCTCCTCTCTGTACCAAAGAGCAGCTAGGATGTTAACAGCTGCTTGCTCGCCTGCAGCATAGTCTGCAATCCAAGCAGCGGACCTCGTCGGATCTCCTCCAGAACCTCTTGGAAGGAAATCCTGTGGATAGCCCGTGTTGTGAATGAATGAACAGGCTGCCTGTCCAAACGGCTCAAGCATCCACTGTCCAAATTTCGAGACTCTATCCTTCATTGGTCCCCACTGACCCAGAATCCCTATCCAGCAGTATATCAAGCGTGGATTGATCTTTGAAAGCTGTCTGTAACCTATTCCAAGCTGGTCGAAGTAACCGGGTGGATAGTTCTCAATGACGACATCAACTTGTGGTATTAGTTTTTTGAACAACTCTCTTCCTTCTGGATGTTCGAGGTTTAGAGTTACCGAGTATTTGTTTCTCATTTCATTTATGAACTCAAGACCGCAGAGCTCTCCTTTTACATTATCTCTTAGCATGTATTCCTCTCTTCCAAATGGTGTTAAGTACCTAAGCGGATCTCCCGTGGGTGGCTCAATTTTTATAACCTCAGCTCCAAGCTCGGCTAAAAGAGAAGAACAGAAAGCATTACCGAGTCTCCAAATACCTACATCTAAAACTCTGATTCCCGTTAAAGCCTCTGGCTTTGTGAATCTCTTCTCGTATCCAAGAATATCCTCCAACCATACAACAAAATCTACAGCTTCAGGACCCCTTTTCTTATATATCTCTTTTGCCTCCTCTCTAGTTGCGGGTGGTGTAACTGGCCACGGTCTGGGTCTCAATACGTCTTTTGGATCCTTTATTTCGATTTCTTCAACTTTTGTCATTTCCCCACCTCCAAACCAACTAAAATCTTCAAAAGTTATTATCACTTTTAGTATTTAAAGTTTTCTTTATTGCTTTATCGATTTCATATTTAAGTTTTTTCTTTTTTAAGAATTTTAAAAAAACTTTAATAATAAAAATAATTGTTTTATTATTAGATTTAGAATTTAAATGGGATTCCTGAAGACTTTCTCATATTTGGGGGAACAACTGTTCTTTTCTAAAATTCTCTAATCCGCTAATTATAACCGAAAAACGCCCTTCAGAACTGGATGGGAAAAGCTTAAATAAACAAAATGTAAAAATTAACTAGTTGCGGGTATGTTGCCCAAGATGAGGAAGCGTAAAGCCTCCCTTAACGTCGGAAGCCTTTGCTTTTAAAAGTAGCTCCAGCAAGGTGGTGGGTATGTGGGGGAGAGGGTGGATTGATCCGTTTGAGGAATTGAGGAAAACCGTGGAAAGGCTGAACAGAATGCTTGTAGAGGGTTTCGAAACATTTGGCTTTAGGGAAGCAGTTGCTGTAGATGTGATAGATGAAGGGGAGAAAGTAAGAGTCATAGCAGATTTGCCAGGATTCAAGAAGGAAGAAATAGAGGTATTTTTTGAAGGTAACGACCTTGTAATAAAAGCTGAGAGCAAAGAAGAATTGGAGGAGAAAGGAAAAGAGTTCATAAGGAGAGAAAGGAGGTATGGCAGAGTATACAGAAAGGTTGCACTTCCAGAGGGATTAAAGCTGGAGGGTGCTAAAGCCAGTTACAAGAACGGAGTGCTGGAAATCGAAATTCCAAAAGAAAAGGTTGAAAAGAGAATTATTCCTCTTGAGTGAATTTTAATATTTCTTTTGAGGCAATTTCCGCACAGGCGAGGCCTATGCTCATACCTTTTCGTCCGAATCCATTGAGCTGATAAAGTCCTTTTATTTCAGAAAAACACATTTTTGGTTTTCCATCTAGTGTCTCGTCGTAAATTCCGGCCCATTGTCTTAAAACTGCAAGACCTTTGAGCTTTGGAACAAGCCGAGTTACTAGTTTTGCGTAACGTATAAGGAAATCTAGGCTGCTCGTCATTCCGCCATCTGATTTTCCGACAATACCTCCGACTATCTCACCGCGCATGGATTGACTTAAGAAAAGACCTTCGGATGCGTGGAGAATGTATGGATCGATGTAGGGCTTTATGCTCTCCGTAACACATATCTCCTCTCTGATAATCCTTTTCTCTTCTTTTATCCCAAGTTTATCGTTGATCTCTTTACTCCAAGCACCTGCGGCATTCACAACGACGTCTGCTTCATGAAATTCACCAGATTTAACTCCTTTGACTTTTCCATCTTCTGCAACAATTTCAACTTTCGTGAAATCATAGATTTTAACACCCAGATCTTTGCACCCCTTTGCAAGTCCCCAGATTACAGCCCAAGGAAAAACAATGGCCCCTTTCGGATAAAAGCTTGCAAATTTAAAAGCTTCAGTATTTATGTCCTCGAAGATATTCCTAACCTCTTCGGCTTCCATAATTTTTACTTTTAATCCAAATTTCCTTTGCAGTTCTATCCTGCCAAGCTCTTCGATGCTGTTTGCGAGCTTCAAATATCCATCTTTTCTGAGTAGAAAATTGAACCCTATTTCTGACTGAAGTTTATCGTAGAGTTTTTCATTCCTAATTGCCAATTTTATAAGTTCTTCATCGTCGAATTGCGCGGTTATACCCCCCGAGTTTCTTCCACTTGCCCCGTGGAGTAAAAATTTTTGTTCAAAGACTTCAACTTTAATTCCTTCTTTGGCTAGAAAGTATGCAGTTGCGAGTCCAGCTATCCCGGCGCCGATGATTGCCACTCTCATTTTTCCTCACTGCTCGCGAGGATATAGAGCGGAACTGGGTTAACTGGCGGTCTTTGGGTGGTTATACCTAGCTCATCGATACTTTTGCCAGTTTTTTGACTCAGAATTCTCAATATGTGCATTAGGCAACCTTTTCCTTGACATGGACCAGTAGTTGCCCCTGTGTAGCGCTTTAAACTTTCAATATCATCGTAGCCGAGCTCAATTGCGTGTATTATCTCCTCCTCAGTCAGATCTTCACATCTGCAAACGACTTTTCTCATTCTTTCACCTTTCTTACGGCTCTAACTTCATATATCAGCTTTGTATCCATCTCTACCCTAACTAGTGAGGTTTGGTCATTTCTTTCTGGTGGTAGGACCCAATTGACTATTCCTATACCTACAACTTCTCCTTTTCTGTTCAAAAGCTCCACTTTGTCTCCCTTTTTAAGCCACGGAAGCAACTCGTACTGCAATGTCACTTCTCCTTTTCCATCTTCCCGTAGCCTTAGCATGAATATTGCAAGTCCGGGGCAGACTCTGATGCAGTTCATGCAACCAGTGCATTTTTCGTAGTTAACCACAGGCGGATCGTTTATATTTTCCATCTTTATTGCATTTGCAGGGCAAGCTTCATAGCAAGGACTGCATGGAATTGGCTGCGGGCACTCTATGTATGCTACTGGCTTCTTTTTCAACCTTTCCTCACTTGGGAATGGAGGGAGTTCATCTAACTCTGCATATCCTCTTTCGAGGTACTTCATATCTCCACCTCCTTTGCTAGGATGCATTTCTCAATTCCACAAATTATCCTCTCTCCAAAAGGTCCAGCTCGGAATTCTTCCAAGTCTCTTAGTGATTCTTTGAGCTCCTTTTTTGCCATTTCACCACCAAGCCCAAGAGCTATTACAGCATGTATTCCGGCTATTCTACCGTTCATAATTGCGGATGTTGCCTCCTCTATACCGGCAACATCTCCTGCAACATAAATTCCCTCAACGCTGGTTTCATTGAATTTTGTCCTCAGAGGTACAAGCCCTCCTAGTTCTGGAACGAACTTCATTTTGCATCCGGCTTGGTATAGCAATTCATGCGTCGGAGAAAGACCTACTGCAACGCATATGAAGTCGCAATCGATTTTCTTTTCACTTCCGGGAATTGGTCTCCATTTGTCATCGAGTTGCGCAATTACCGCACCTCGAACATGGTCTTTTCCTATAGCTCTTATTATTGTGTGTCTGACGTATATCGGCACTCCCAACCTTCTAACCTTGGCAGCATGGACGAAATAACCACCGATTCTTGGCATCGCCTCGACTATGGCGGCTACTTCAACTCCAGCCTGAAGAAGCTGGTAGCTTAGAATTAGCCCAACATTGCCGGAACCGACAATTAATCCTCTATTTCCCGGTTTTATCCCATATACATTCATCAAAGTTTGCACACCGCCAGCTCCATAAACGCCTGGCAGGTCGTTATTCTCAAAGATCAACGTTCTTTCGTAGGCTCCAGTTACAACCACGATTTTTTTTGGAATTATTCTCAGGAGCTTGCTTTTTTCAACTGCTCCAACAATCTTTCCATATATTCCAAAAGCTTTTGTTTCGAGTCTTATATCAACATTCGGAATTTTTCTGAGTTCTTCTTCCAGAATCTTTGCAATCTTTATACCCCTCGTTCCAGCTCTGTGTTTTGCTGAGCCAAAAAAGCGATGCGTTTGTTTCACGAGCTGCCCTCCAAGGTTTGGATTTTCATCGATAAGCAAAACCTTTGCTCCGTACTTTCCAGCGTTTATTGCGGCACTCATTCCCGCGGGACCTCCTCCGATGACCAAGACGTCGCACTCTATTTCCTCGTAATCGGCATTTCCGCTAAATTCGACTTTTGGAGCGTTTCCGAAACCTGCGAAGCTTCTTAGACGCGAAATAAGCATTTCACGGAAAATTTTGTTGTTGAATTTCGTGTATTGACTACCGTGCGGGAAAATTCTATCTATTAATTTGTCCATCACACCGAAAAAGTCTTTTTCGGCATTCGGAAAACCGCTCTGCGTTTTAATCTGCATCCCGTCGCGAACGTATACTTTGCAGGTTCTGACGTTGGGAATTCCGTCTACTTCCATCATGCATGCTGAGCACTTTCCAATCGCGCAGAAAAAGCCCCTTGGCCTATGCCATCGAAAAGACCTGCTGAATATTCTAACACCGCTTGCATATAAAGCTGCAGCTACAGTTTCTCCTTCGTAGGCCTTTATGGGTTTTCCGTTGAAATAAATTGTAACCTCTTTGCCACGGTTGAACTTTAATATAGGATGTTCGACCAATCTCCCATCTACGACTTTCACCATCAAAGATCCCTTCCGCACAATTGAATTGATTGATATTAGTTTTTCGCGGTTTGGAAATTGTCTAAATCCCAAAGTTTTATAAGCCAGACGCATTTTCCGATTCATGCAAGATCAGAAGAGGACTATAATAATAGATTATAAAAAATGTCTGAGTTGCGGCATATGTGTTTCGCTTTGCCCGCATAAAGCAATTGAGATGGTTAATGGTTATCCGCAAGTAACTGGGACATGCAAAGTTTGCGGACTCTGTGCAGGAAGTTGTATTACGAGTGCCATTTCGATGTTTGCAACGAAATTCAGAGATGAAGCAATAATTGAGGAAATCAGCACTGCCAATCTTATCTCATGCAGGAGGAAGAGCAAGGAGGGGGTGACATTGCTTTGTATTTCGAGATTGGACATGATTCATTTGGCAGAGGCGATAGCTAGGCATGGAAGTGTAGCCGTTTTGAGCTGCGAAAATGATTGTAGAAACAGCCCGGGAGCATTTGAGGCAAGAAGCAAGATAAAGGCAATGCAAATAGCCCTTAGTAAGTTGGGACTTGAAAAAGAGCGAATAGCTTTCAACGAAGAAGCTAGGAATTTTGGACCTGTAAGCTCAGAAAAAGCCGAACTTTTAAAGGCCGTTGCTAGAGATAGAAACGTTAGAGCATTAGTGTCAAAGATGAGAACCATAACAGAGGTTGGAAACGTTTATGGGGAAAAAATCAGCACCGAAAAATACGAACGAATTCTTTCTGATGCAATAGAAACTGCAATAAATATGGCGAAGATTTTGAAAAGCGTCGATAAAGAGGCAAAAGTCTCGGAAATCGCTGAAAAATCTGGAATGGAGAAGAGTGAAATTGTCTCCACAATTGTTGAGATGAGAAGGAGGGGTTTAGTCGAAATACTTGGAGAAGATGAACTTACTATTAGGGTGGTGAAATGAGCGTTTTGATAGTTGGAGGAGGTATTGCGGGTATTCAAGCGAGTTTGGACCTTGCAGATTCTGGGTTAAAAGTATATCTTGTTGAAAAACTACCGGTTATTGGCGGAAGGATGAGCCAGCTCGACAAAACTTTTCCGACAAACGACTGTTCGATGTGCATACTTTCACCGAAATTAAACGAAGTCGCTAGACATGAAAATATAGAAATAATAAGTAATGCCGAGATTGTTGCAGTTGAGGGCGAGGCTGGGAATTTCAGAGTAAAAATAAGGAGAAATCCGACTTATGTGGATCGCTCTAAATGCACAGGCTGTGGTGTTTGTGCAACTCTCTGTCCGGTGAATGCGATTGATGAGTACAACGAAGGGATGAGCTACCGTTCCGCAATTTTCCTCCGCTATCCTCAAGCCGTTCCCAAAGCATATGTAATTGATAGATCTAGATGCGTAGGTTGTGGAATCTGTCAGAATGTTTGTGTTGCAAAAGCCGTGGATTATACTCAGAAGGAAGAAATAATTGAACTGAATGTGTCATCGATAATTCTTGCTTTGGGCGGAAAGCTGTTCGATGCAAGGAGAAGGGGAGAATACGGATATGGTATTTATCCAAATGTAATAACGAGCATTCAGTTTGAGCGCCTTCTTTCAGCTACTGGGCCATATGAAGGTCACGTGTTTAGGAGCGATGGCAAAGTGCCTAAGAAAATAGCGATACTTCAGTGTGTAGGTTCAAGGGATGCAAAAACGAACCCCTACTGCTCTTCGGTATGTTGCACATATGCAACAAAGCATGCAATAATAGCAAAAGAACACATTCCTGATGCTGAGATTCACATCTTTGCAATGGACGTGAGAACTTTTGGAAAAGGTTTCGAGGAATATGCCAACAGGGCAAAGGAAGAATACGGCGTGATATACCATAAGGCAAGAGTTGCAAAAATATTCCAAAAGAAGAATGGAAATCTAATAGTTAAATATGAAAGAGATGGAAAGAGTTTTGAGGAAGAATTTGATCTTGTGGTTCTATCTGTTGGTTTTGAAGCTTGTGAAGATATTAGGAAATATTCCGAAATTTTTGGCATAAATCTCAACGAGTATGGTTTTGTTTTAACGGATTCATTCAGTCCAGTTGAAACTTCAAAGCCGGGCATATTTGTTGCCGGAATTGCGTGCGAGCCTAAAGACATCCCAGAAAGCGTTGCTCAGGCCAGCGCTTCGGCTGCAAAAGCTTTGAGTTATGAAAAGGAGAGAGCAGTGGTTGGAAAGAAGGAGTTTCCGCCGGAGAGGGATGTAATAGGGGAAGTGCCAAGAATTGGTGTTTTTGTTTGTCACTGCGGAATAAACATCGCATCAACAGTTGATGTAGAAGAGTTGGCAAACTTTGCTAAAACGCTGGATGGAGTGGTTTTTTCGGACCACGTGTTATTTGCGTGCTCAGCAGATTCACAGGAGAGAATAAAGAAGGCTATAAAGGACTACAATTTGAACAGAATCGTTGTTGCGGCGTGTACTCCAAGAACTCATGAGCCACTTTTCAGGAGAACTCTGATGGAAGCTGGTTTGAATCCCTACTTATTTGAGTTTGTTAACATAAGGGAACAGTGTTCTTGGGTTCACAGAGATAAAGCTAGAGCAACTGAAAAAGCGAAGAGCTTGCTGAGCGCTGGGGTGCATAAAGCTAGACTTTTAGAACCTCTGCAGTTTGTGGAGGTAAATGTTGTGAAGAAAGCTTTGATTTTGGGTGGTGGACTTGCTGGAATGACTGCAGCGCTGGAGCTTGCTAAAAGGGGAATCGAGTGTTATTTGGTTGAGAAGGACTCTGAGCTTGGGGGAAATCTGAGGCACATATACTACACCATTGATGGCAAAAATCCGCAGGATTTGCTTAGAAAGCTAGTAGCAGAAGTTGAGTCAAATGATAGGATAAAGGTTTTCAAAAACTCAACCCTTGAGAGTGTAGAAGGCTTTGTTGGAAATTACAGAAGCAGAATAAAGACTCCTAACGGTATTGTCGAGATAAATCATGGGGCAATAATAGTTGCAACGGGTGCTAGGGAGTACAAGCCAAAGGAGTTTGGATATGGACATAGGAAGGTGATAACCCAAGTAGAACTTGAGGAGAGGATTGGTAGAGGAGAAGTTCCAAAAAGCGTTGTGATGATTCAGTGTGTTGGGAGTAGAAATGATTATAGGCCCTACTGTAGCAGAATCTGTTGTCAGGCTGCTATTAAGAATGCTTTGAAAATAAAGGAGCTAAATCCGGAGGCAGAGGTACTGATTCTTTTCAGAGATATAAGGACGTATGGTTTCTTAGAGAAATATTATGAGAGAGCTTCAAGGGAAGGAGTAATATTTGTTCACTACACACCTGAAAACCCACCAGTTGTGAGAACGAACGGTGATGAGGTAGAAGTCGAGTTTTATGATGAAATACTCGGCGAAAAACTGATCTCAAAACCGGAGCTGGTAGTTCTGAGTTCAGCTACAGTCCCGAACGAGGATAACAAGGAATTGTCGAAACTTTTAAAGGTCCCGCTGGATCAGAACGGATTCTTCTTAGAGGCCCATCCAAAGCTTCGCCCAGTTGATTTTGCTACAGAGGGAATATTTCTAGCTGGCCTAGCTCACAGCCCTAGGTTAATTCCCGAGACCATATCTCTCGCTTTAGCAGCAGTTTCAAGGGCAATGACTTTGCTCTCAAAGGACAAGATAATTATGGACGCGAGTAAAGCCGAGGTTGCGAGGGAGAGATGCGATGCATGCGGAATATGTGTTAAGGCCTGCCCTGTCAGTGCAATTGAAATAGCCGAGTTCAAAACGAGAACAGGAGTTGAATTGAAAGCTTCTGTAAAGAAAGCTATCTGTCTCGGTTGTGGAATCTGCAGCGCTTCCTGTCCCAAAGGGGCAATAGTTGTTAAGGGCTTCACTTTCGATCAAATCAAATCTGCATTGGACGGCTTGCTTGAGGTGAGCGCATGAAGATAGTTGTGTTTGCGTGCAATTGGTGTAGTTATGCTGGAGCCGATTTGGCCGGGGTTAGCAGGCTGAAGTATCCGGAAGACGTGAAGATAATTAGAGTAATGTGCTCGGGTATGGTGAACCCTGCATGGATTCTTAGAGCCTTTAGACAGGGAGCCGACGGAGTGGTTATTGCAGGCTGTCATCCTGGAGACTGCCATTACATGGTGGGAAATTACTATGCGAAGAAGAGATACATATTGCTCAAAGAACTTTTGAACTTTATAGGTTTTGAAGACGAGCGCCTGAAACTTCTCTGGGCATCTGCATCGGAAGGAAAAAAGTTTGCTGAAGAAATGGCTGCTTTCAAGAATGTTGTTGAGAATCTTGGTGAACAGGAAAAGCTGAGGTGGAAAGAATGAATGAAGTTGAAAAGATTAGAGAAGAGCTGAAAAAGTCTGGTGCGGAAAGGATAGTTGCCTTTGTAAAGAAAGAGAATGAGCCAAGAGAAGTTCTTGCGGTGCTCAGTCAGAAAGACATTGATAAGGTTACATTTTCACCTCTCTCGGTTAACAATCCTGCAAAGCTCTTGATGCAATTGAATGGAAAAGTTGCTGTAGTGGCCAAGGGTTGCGATGCGATGGCAATAAGACAGCTGATAAAGGAAGGAAAGCTGAAGAGAGAAAATCTTTTTATTGTTGGTATTTCCTGCAGAGGAGTTATCGATTACAGAAAGCTTTCGAAGATTGAAAAGCTCAGCGAAATAAGAGAAGTCAGGTTAGAAGGAGAAGAAGTCGTTCTCAAGATGAGAAATGGAGAGAAAAGAATACCCTTTGCGGAAGTAATTGAAGAAAACTGTCTTTACTGTGAACATCCCACGCCGGTCATTTACGATGTGCTCATAGGGGAAGCTAGAGAAGGTAGGAAAGATTTCAGCGACTTGGAGAAGTTGGAAAAAATGAGCAGAGAAGAAAGGTGGGAATATTGGATTTCTCAGTTTGAAAGGTGCATAAGATGTCACGCTTGCAGAAGTGTATGTCCTCTTTGCTACTGCGAGGAATGCATTGTGGATCCGTCAAATCTGGCAATATCACCGATGAGCACGGCTGAAGATAAGGCGAGCTATCCAAGATTGCTGGGAAAGACTGTTAACGCGAAAGATAATGCGATTTATCATATAATTCGCGTCCTTCATCATGCTGGAAGGTGTTCGGGTTGTGGGGAATGCGAGAGGGCGTGTCCTATGGAACTGCCTTTGAGGAAGCTTGAGAGGAAATTAGAGAAGGTTGTAAAAGAAGTATTTGGTTACGATCTTAATGAGGACATCCCATTCTTCTCAAAGCTTGATATGTTGGGTGATTAAAATGATCTACGAGGGAGATTTTCTCAAAGATGCGATTTCAAATCTTTTAGCGCGGGGCTACAAGGTTTTTGCTCCCGTGAAGTTGGGAGACTTTCATCTCTTTAGGGAAGTGAAGTCTGCTGAAGAAGCGGACTTCGGTTATATACTACCAAGGAATTCCGCAAAAATAGCAGTTTTTCCTGAGAATGAGGTACTGATAAAGTATTCTTCCTGGATAGACGAGATACCTTTTGAGGAAACTAGAATTGCAATCGTTGGAATAAAGGCTTGCGATGCAAAGGCGATAAAACTGCTTGACGAGCACTTTCTGGAGGGTTTTGTCGATCCATATTACAAGAGCAGAAGGGAGAAGTTGTTGACCGTGGCAATTACCTGTGAAGAACCGGGAATAAACTGTTTCTGCCAAAGCTTTGGGATAAATCCCAGAAAACCGGAAGCTGATGTAGTATTCTCTAGAATTGGAGGAAAAACTTTTGTAAACGCGTACAGCGATGCCGGGAAGGATTTTCTATCTGAATTTAACCTAAGAAATGAGGGCGAAGAGGAAGCTAGACTGAGGCAGAACTTTGAAAGAGAAACACTTGAAATGAGAAAAATTGAGATTGATGTTGAAAAGCTTAAGAAAAGTTTTGAAAGCTCTTACTGGAAAGAAGTTGCTGTAAACTGCAAGTCGTGTGGCGTTTGCACGTATCTTTGTCCGACTTGTTTCTGTTTTGACATTTATGACGAGGGAGAAAAGAAGGGGGTTAGAATAAGGGCTTGGGACAGCTGTCAATTCCCGTTGCATACACTTGAAAGTTCTAGCCACAACCCAAGAGCGGAAAAATGGCAAAGGTTGAGGAACAGATTCTACGACAAGTTCTACTACGCGCTTAGAAAGGGGGATTACTACTGCGTAGGTTGCGGGAGGTGCATCGATTTTTGTCCGGCTGGAATAGACATCGTTAGCGTGATTTCAGGGGTGAGATGATGCAGAATCCATATGTACCATATAAGGCACAAATAGTTGAGATAAGGGACGAGGTGAGGGGACCGAGGCCGATAAAGACGTTCAAAATGAAGCTTGTAGACAGGGAGAGATTTGATTATAAATCTGGGCAAGGTTGCTTGGTATCGATTTTTGGAAAGGGAGAAAGCTGGTTTACGATTGCAAATTCACCGACAAGACCAGATCTAGAGTTCAGCGTACTCAAAACTGGAAAGGTGACAGCTAAGTTGCATGAAATGAAAGTTGGAGACTTAGTCGGAATTCGAGGTCCGCTGGGAAGACCTTTCCCTCTAGATGAGTGGAAGGGCATGAACATATTGACGATAGGCGGAGGAATAGGCCAAACACCGTTGAGAGCAATCTACCAGTATGTGATTGATAAAGAAAATGATTACGGTGACCTCACGATAATTTACGGGGCGAGAAGTTCCAGGGATCTAGTTTACAGAGAAGAACTATTTAAGCTGATAGAGGAAGGTTATAATGTTCACCTATCCATTGACAACCCGGAACCGGGTTGGAAGTATTTTGTTGGCTTCGTTCCTGACAACGTCAAGAGAATAAAGCCAGAGGCCAAAAACACCATTGCAATAACTTGCGGTCCCCCTATAATGATCAAGATCACACTTAATGTTCTGAAAGAGCTTGGTTTTAAGGAAGACCAGATTTACACGACTTTGGAAAGAAGGATGAAGTGCGGAATCGGAAAATGTGGGAAGTGCAGAATTGAAAGCTACTATGTATGCAGGGACGGGCCAGTATTTAGTTATGCGGAACTCTCTTCGATGCTTGAGAAGATTTGAGGTGGTTTCATGATTGAGGGAAGAGATCCTGAACTGATTAAGGAAATCATCGAGCTTGGGGGGCACGATCTCTTGAAATGTTACCAGTGTGGTACTTGCATAGCTGATTGTCCAACCGGTCTCTCAGAAACTCCCTTGAGCGCAAAAAGGCTAATACATATAATAAAGCTCGGCTTGAGAGAGAAGCTTCTTGAAGAAGAAACTCCTTGGGTGTGCGTTACCTGCGGTGGATGTGAAGAGAGGTGTCCAAGGGAAGCAGAACCCTTTGAGATCGTTCTCGCGGTTAGGAGATGGCAATGTAAGGAGGACGACACTTATGTTCCGCTTGTATTGGGAGAAATATTTTCTCATGGCCACACTCAGAACGTTCTGAATCCGATAAGGAAAGAGCTTGGATTGCCGGAGATAAGGACAGTAGCAAACAACGAAGAAGCCTTGAGAAAGTTCAGGGAGATGATAAAGGAGACAAATGTATATAAAAAATATAGCTATATCTTTCGGGAGGAGTGAATATGAGGTTCTGTCTTTTCCTAGGCTGTAACATGCCCGCAATTCGTCCGGACGTTGAGCTAGCAATAAGGCTCTCCCTACAATCGCTGGGAGTTGAAATTCTTGATATTGATGGTGCAGCTTGCTGTCCGGCCTATGGGACTTTTCCTTCAGTTGACGAAGAGGCGAGTTTGGCGATTTCTGCTTGGAATCTGGCGAATGCGGAGAAAAAAGGGGCTGATATAGTTGTTCAGTGTGGAAGTTGCTATTCGGTTCTCAAAATAGGAAGGTACAAGCTAATCCACGGTAAGCTTGAAGAAATAAATAAAAAATATCTTTCAAAAGTCGGACTCAGATATGAGGGCAAAACAGATGTCAGACATGTTTTAGACGTTCTGCACAACGTAATAGGGATTGGAAAGATAAAAAGTTCTCTCAAGTACTCACTCAAAGGGATGAAAGTTCTTTTCCAATATCCCTGTCACGTGCTTAGACCAAGCAAAAAAGTTGGGTTCGACGATCCAGAGAATCCGGTTGTATTTAGAAATCTGCTCGAGGCTTTGGGGGCTGAAGTACCGAGGTATTCTAGAGAAATGCAATGCTGTGGGGGTGCAGGGGGATTTGCAAAGCACGATAAAAATGCAAATCTCGAATTCCTTAAAAAGAAGCTTGATGCAATGAAAGATGAAGTTGATCCGGACTGCATAGCAGTTTCTTGTATAACTTGTCTGATGCATATGGATAATGTGCAAGCCGAAATGAGAAAGCTTGGAATGATAGACTACCAAATTCCAGTGTTTGATTTCAATCAGCTGCTTGCAATTTGCCAAGGACATGATCCGAACAAAGTTGCCAAAATAGCAACAACTCCGAGAGATGCGGTTATAAGAAAAATAGTTGGAAATAAAATTTAATTTTTTGATTTTTATTCCCATACAGCTTTTTGTATTAGATGATGTGAAGAGTAAATTATAAATATCTTAAACACACAATACAAAACATTTAGAATTTGGAGGTGGTTAAAATGCTCGAATTGACCCAAATTCAAAAGGATATACTGTATGCTTTGATAACATTGTATATAAAGAAAATGGGGAGTTCGATAAAAGGTGAAGAAATTGCAGAGCTTATAAACAGAAATCCAGGGACGGTAAGAAACCAGATGCAAGCTTTAAGGGCGTTGGGACTTGTAGAGGGAGTTCCTGGACCAAAAGGAGGATATAGACCAACTGCCAAAGCTTATGAGTTACTATCGATAACTAAGCCTGAAGAAAGCGTTTTAGTCCCCGTAATCGTCAACGATACAATGATGGAAGATCTTTCTGTGGAGGAAATAAATTTGCCATCTATTTCGCATCCTGAGATCTGTCAGGCGAGGGTTAGACTGATAGGGGATATAAAAAAGATACTTCCTGGGGACAAGGTGACTTTCGGTCCAACTCCGGTTAATGAGCTGATAATATCCGGAAAGGTAGTTGGGAGAGACGATACCGCGAATACAGTGATAATAGACATTGAGAAAATTGTTGCGCTACCAAAGGATACGGTAGGAGAGCATATGAGCTCGCCGATAATATCAATTGACGCTAATGCAAACGTGGTTGAAGGAGCAAAGCTTTTAGCAGAAAAACAGATATACTGCGCTCCAGTTAAAAAAGACGGAAAATTTGTAGGTGTATTTACTCTGGATCATGTTGCAAAGGCTATCTCTGAAGGAAAGTTAAGTGCAAAGATTGAGGAAGTGATGAGACCTAAAATAGTATTAGTTGAAAAGGATACAAAGATAAGGGAGGCCATTAGACTAATGAGAGATGAGAACGTTAGAATTCTGGTTGTGACAGACAAAGGGGAACCGGTCGGAGTTATAACAGATCAGAAGATTTTGACCAGGCTAGCCCCACAGCAATAATTTTTTTAATTAAAAAGCTTCGTAAATTTTTTCATGCCTCAGATAAGCTCCTCTGTCAATCAGATTTTCCACAACTATCCTATTCCTTTCTTGTTTTGGTATCTCTCCTGATCTGAATCTCGCTTTTCCTATCCCTATTATATCATTAAACTTGTTGCAAACGAAAACAATTTCGTTTTGTTCGAATTTACCCACTCTTGTAACGGATTCTGCAAATATATCTCTGCCATATAGGAAAAGCATTTCCCCTTTCTCATTTACCCAAATCTTTTTCTCCTCATTTCTCATAAGCCAGTATGATCCTTCGAGTGTTAATCTAAGCCTTTTTCCAATTTCTCCAAGCTTTACTCCAAAAATACAGTCTATACCAGTCTTTAAAAATTCATAGAGCCCCTCAGAAACAGCGAATACCTCTTTTCCTTTTATAACTATTCTCTTCTCGTTTAAAAAATCGAGGGATTTGAAAAATTTTAATGCATTTTTCAAAACCTTCTTCTCTCTCTCGTTCAGCTCCCTAAGCAAGGAAGTCCTCCGGTTTTGGTATCTCTAGTTTTAGACCTTTTCTTTTTCTAACTTCCATAATGAATTCTTCTAGCAAGCTAGGTGGAACCTTTTCGAAGCCAGCATGTTCGGTGCTCCAGATAGCCTTTCCGGATGTTGCACTTCTTATGCTTCCAGCAAAGCCAAACATTTCTTTTACAGGAGCTTTTGCAGTCAGTGTCGCGATTTCCCCATCTATTTTCACGTCTAATATGTGCCCCCTTCTTCCCTGTATTTCCCTTGTGGCATTCCCCATCATCGTCTGTGGGACCATTATGTATATGTTCTGGTATGGTTCGAGCAGAGTAGGATTAGCTTGAAGGATCGCTGCAAATATCGCCGATCTAACGGCTGGGATCACCTGTGCCGGTCCTCTGTGTACGGCATCCTCATGTAACTTGCAGTCTACAAGCTTTACCTTTATCCCCATACATGGTTCTCTGGCCAATGGGCCCGCTCTCATAGCCTCCCTGAAGCCCTCTAAAATTAGTTCAATTGTTTCGTTGAGGTACTGAATACCCTTTGTAACGTCGCAGAACAAATTGCCTTCGTAGAACTCAAGGGCTCCGGCAGCTTCTTCGCCATCCAATCCGGCTTCTTGAAGCTTCTTCCTTCTCTCTTTCTTGTCCATCTTGAAGTCGATTTCGCCTTCTCTGAACAGTCTTATTACTTCAGCTGGTAGCGGTTCGACTACTATGTAGAACTTGTTGTGCTTGTTGGGCGACTTTCCTTCCACAACTGGTGAAGTCTTGGTAACTGTTTCTCTGAAGACAACTATTGGTGGGGAAGTAACTACTTCTAGGCCGTACTCTCTCCTTATCTTCTCTATCTTTACTTCGAGATGCAGCTCTCCCATTCCGCTCAGCAGGTGCTCCCCTGTTTCCTCATTTAGAGTTAACCGCAACGTTGGATCCTCTCTGACTATTTTCCTGAGCACCTCTACAAGCTTTGGTAAATCTCTGGGATTCTTTGCTTCGACGGCCATTGTAACAACAGGCTCGCTGTAGTGTTTTAGGCTTTCAAATGGTTCCATTTTTTCAACTTCTGTGCAAGTGGATCCGGCAACTGCATCTTTAAGTCCAACGACTGCTACTATGTTTCCTGCTGGTATCTCTTCAACTTCAACTCTTCTTGGCCCCATAAAGACACCAACTGTCTGGACTCTGTTTCTGGATTTTCTATCAATTATATAGAGATCAACACCCGGCCTAATTGTTCCGCTGAAAAGTCTACCAACCGCAACTTCTCCTGCCTGAGGATCGACTACTATTTTTGTTACCATCATAACAACTGGGCCTTTGGGATCGCAGTTTACCATGGCTTTTCCGACTTCGCTGTTGACATCTCCCTTCCAGATTACTTTTATCTTTTCCTTCTGCGCTTCTATTGGATTAGGAAGGTGTCTAACAACCATGTCTAAAACTACCACATGCGCAGGACTCTTTTTTGAGAGTTCCTTTACTTCTCCCTTCTTTAGGTACTCGTAGACTTCCTTGAATCCAATTCCGGTTACTTTTTGTGAAGGAACACTTATCGCCCATTTTTGAAGCGCCGAACCAAATGCGACATTACCCTTTGCAACTTCAATTCTCCAATCAGCAAACCTATCCGGACTTATGGACTTTAAGAGTCTGTTTACATCGTTTATTACCTTTATTAGCCTTTCCTGCATTTGCTGAGGGGTAAGCTGAAGTTCCTTTATCAGCCTGTCAATCTTGTTTATAAAAAGTACAGGTTTAACGTTCTCCCTCAAAGCCTGTCTGACGACAGTTTCTGTTTGGGGCATCACTCCTTCAACAGCGTCGACTACTATTATCACCCCATCAACAGCCCTCATCGCTCTTGTCACTTCTCCACCAAAGTCAACGTGTCCGGGTGTGTCGATGAGGTTAATAAGGTACTCTTCACCGTTGTACTCGTGAACCATCGAAATATTTGCGGCATTTATCGTTATACCCCTCTCTTTTTCTTGTTCATCGTAATCTAAGTAAAGCTGTTGTCCAGCAAGTTCTTCGCTTATTATTCCCGCTCCTGCAATTAGACAGTCGCTGAGCGTCGTTTTTCCGTGATCTATGTGGGCCGCAATTCCTATATTTCTGATTTTCTCAACCTTCCACATCAGTTCGCTCATTCTTTCAACCATTTTCTTCGCTCTTGTCATTGAAATCACCTCGCCGACTTCGCAACTCTTTCCACTTCTTCTTTCTTAGAAACTGCATAACTCTTTGTGTCATTGTTTGCAGCCGCTATTATTTCATCAGCAAGACAATAGGCAATGCTTTTTTTTGACTTGAAAGCCATCCTTCTAGCACCTTCGGCTATGTTTCGGAGTGCAACATCGACCCTTCGCAAACTTGACGTATCTACTGCCTTTGGAACAGCTATTCCGCCATACTTTAACCTTACAACTTCTTCTCTAGGTCCAGCGTTTACTATTGCATCGACAAGAACTTGGATCGGATTCTTTTTTGTTTTTCTCTCTATTATCTCAAATGCTTCTCTTACTATATTGTACGCCGACATCTTTTTTCCAGTGTTTCTCTCTTTTCTCATAACTTTATTTATTAATCTCTCAACGATGAAGACTCTCTCCTTTCCAAATGGATAGAAATGTCTCCCATGAGTATGAAGCGTGAAAGTTGGGGTTAGGCAGATATAATTTTTAAGGGCCGGATCCTTGATTTCGATATCCTTAGTGCTCCACTTTCCGAAAACCAATAAATCCTCCTCTTTAAATCCGTATGGCATAGTTACCTCCTCTTCTTCTCCTTCCTACCCCTTACAAGTTCTTTGAGACTCGTATCGTTTACTTTTATTACCTTGTACCTCACGCCCGGAATGTCCCCCATACTCCTGCCCATCCTTCCTCCGATCTTTTCAACGATGACTTCGTCATGCTCATCTATGAAATTTATTGCCCCATCTCCGGGGGCAAAGGCTGTGATCTGTCTTCCGTTCTTTATTAGTTGCACTCTTACTGCTTTTCTTATTCCTGAGTTTGGCTGTCTTGCTTCGATTCCTATCTTCTCGAGAACTATTCCTCTAGCCATTGGAGCCCCTTCTAGTGGATCGGCTTTCTCAGCTAAACCGAGAACTCTCCTTACGTATTTCTTGTGACTCCATCTGAACTTCTTCCTAACTTCAATTATCTTTCTTGCTGCAAACAGCCCGTAACCCATATCATCACCTAACCACTATTTCATCAATGTTATGATGCCTTTTAGCTAATTCTTTCGCTTTATTAATGTTTTTGCCACCTTTACCTATGACAATTCCCTTCAAATCTGGGGAAACACTGATCTGCGCTATTTTTGAATTTCCTTTTTCAAGTATTTTAACGCTGACCTTTATTGGCTTAAATATATTTGAAATGAACTCTCCCGGATCGTCTGAGTGCTCTATTATTTCTATCTTCTTTCCAATGAGTTCCCTAGCTCTGTCAACATTTATTCCCCCTTTTCCGATTGCCAGTCCCATGTCACCTTTCTTTACAACGAAAATGACTTTGTCATCGTAAACAAGGCAGTCCTTAACGCTTGCTCCGGTCAAATTTTCGAAAAGTGTCAAGTATCTTATCTCTTCAGAAGATAGCTTCATCTCCATAACCATCACATCTCGAGTATGGCCATTGAAGCTATGCTGAAAGGTTTCCCGCAGAACTCTCCCAGTTGCATGTTTGTACCATCAAAAACGTATATAGGAACGTTGAATTTCTTTATCTCTTGTAAAAACTCCTCAGGGCAATTTTTCGATACAACTACAGCTTTTGCTTCCCCTTTTTTAAGGGCCTTTATAGTCCTTCTACTTCCAAAATAATATTTGCCACTCTTAAGCGCCCTTCTCACGATATCCTCAACTTCGCTCATTTCCTCACCCCTAAATTCGCTATCAGTTCAACATCTCCTGTTCCGAGTTTTATCGGCTGACCTATTATTATGTTCTCGGTTATTCCCTTCAAGTAGTCTATTTCTCCTTTAACAGCTGCCTCCAGCAGATTGTTTACGGTCATCTCGAATGCAGCCCGTGCGAGAATACTTTGCTTCTCTCCAGCAACTCCATGCCTGCCGATCTGCCTTAGTTCTCCATCTGCAGTCATAACATCTGCTACAAGCATTATGTGGCGAACATCCACTTCCAGACCCTGCTCTTCAAGAGTTTCTATAGCCTCTTTTATTATTGCAGCTCTCGCAGCTTCTATCCCCAGCACTTCGTAGATTTCGTAAATGTCATTCGTCAAAGTCCTTGTAAAATCGACTCCTTTGACCTTCATGACCTTCTTCAGGTTTGAACCCTCTGTATATAGAACGTATTCGTCCTCTTCTTTTCTTATGATAACTCTCTTGATTTCCTTTATTCCCATTACAACCAAATCTCTGAGTTCTTCGAATTTGTCCATGAGAAGCTTGTAAGATTCTTTGGATATTTTCACAATCAGCATACCATCTCTTTCAAGGATTTCAGCATCTTTTTTAACAGTTTTTTCAAGCTTTTCCTTTAATTCTTCAAAAGTAAGATCTTTTCTTTTCAAAGCCTCGCTATCTGGTTTTATTATTATGCTCATCTCTCTAAGATCAACTTCTATTTCCGCTATATCTTTCAGATAAGTAGCCTCAATTCTGTTGGCAACTTCTCTCGCTTTCTCTCTGTCTTTCGCGTATTCAGGCAAAAGGCGGATCGTCATCATTGGTGTAGATGGATTTTTTCTAACATCTAGGATCTCTATTAGCCTGGGCAAACCGAGAGTGACGTTTAATTCCGCAACTCCAGCATAGTGAAATGTCCTCATCGTCATCTGGGTTCCCGGCTCGCCTATGGATTGCGCCGCAACTATTCCAACTGCCTCTCCCGGCTCTATGAGGTTTGAAAGATAGGCCTGATAGCAATGTTCCACTATCTTTTTTGCAACATTCTTTTTTACTTTCAACCTTTCTAATTCTTGCTTTATTTCTTCCTTAACAGAACTTGGAAGGGGATAGTCATCCAATATAGAATCGTAGCTCATCCTTTCACCTCCATAACTTCCCTAATAATTCTCTTTACATCCACAGCTTTGCCTCTGTAGCTCTTCATCGGATCTACTCCATCTTCTCCATATTTGAACTGTACTATTATTCCGGAGGTTTGCTCTCTAACAGTTCCATCGTATTCGACTTTCAGATCCTGCAAAGCATTTATCATTCTTCTTTGTAAATAACCAGATTGAGAAGTCCTAACGGCTGTGTCAACTAATCCCTCTCTCCCACCAGCAGCGTGGAAGAAGAATTCAACGGGGGACAAACCAGATTTGTAGCTGCTTCTTATGAAACCCTTTGCTCTAGCACTTAAATCGTTTGATTTGAAATGGCTCGTAGTTCTGTGTGTGTATGCGTATCCTCTGGTTATTCTTTCTCCTCTCACAGACTGCTGTCCTATGCATGCTGCCATTTGTGTCAAATTTAGCATGCTACCTCTTGCTCCGCTTACAGCCATTATAACTGCCGAGTTATCCATACCAAGATATCTACCTGCTATTTTACCAGCCCTATCTCTTGCTTTTCCAAGCTCCTGCATTATTCTGAGTTCTAGGGTTTCTTCAACACTTCTTCCTGGCATTGGCTCGAGATTGCCTTCTCTATAGGCCTTTATCAGTTCTTCTACTCTTTTTTCGGCATCGGCTATTGTTTCCTCGATCTGATTTATTGCATCCTTGGGTATATCCACATCGTCTATCCCGATGGTGAAGCCTAGTCTAGTGATTACCCTAATGGCAAGCTTTGTCATGTCATCGATGAATTTCCTTGCGGCTGCATTCCCAAATTTTCTTACTATTTCATCTATAATAATCCCCTTAAATGCCCCTACGGCTTTCTCGTCAATTGTACCTTTCAAAAGCTTACCATTCTCAATAACAACGAAGGCGTCGTTTTCGCAGTTTTCTTCCTTGCAAACAGCGCAACCTTGACATATTTCGGCTTTGAATCTTATAGAGATTTTCGGCAGTATAAAACTGAAAATTTCCTTTCCGGTGTATTCGTCTTTAGCCGGAATTTCTGATAGATCGAGAGCCCTCAGAAAGTCCATTGCATCGTCCTTACCGAACTTTCTCTCCCCTCTGGTAAGTAAGTAGAGACCGGTTATATGATCGTGAATCCCACCCAAAATTGGTCCACCAAATCTTGGTGATAGAATGTGCTCTTGAACTGCAAGCAGTATTTTTGCCTCAGCTTGGGCCTCAAGACTTTGCGGTACGTGTAAGTTCATTTCATCTCCATCGAAATCAGCGTTGTAGGGTGGACAAACTGCCGGGTTCAGTCTGAAAGTCTTGTAGGGTAGTACCCTCACATAGTGTGCCATAATACTCATTCTGTGAAGCGAAGGCTGACGGTTGAACAGGACTATATCTCCATCCATCAGTTCTCTTTCCACAATCCATCCAGGTTCCAGTTTCTCTGCCAGTTCTTCTCTATTGCTGTCTATAACCCTTATTCTCTTTCCGTCCGGTCTTATAACATAGCTCGCTTTGGGGCTCTCCTTTCTAAGTACGAATTCTCTGGCAATCTCGATATTGTTGGGTGTAACGAAAATTGGAACGCTTAATTCTCGTGCAACTTCTATTGGAACTCCGACTTCACTGATGCTTATGCACGGATCTGGGCTTATTACTGTTCTTGCAGAGAAATTTACTCTTTTTCCGGAAAGAGAACCTCTGAATCTACCATCTTTTCCTTTCAGACGCTGGGAAAGCGTCTTTAGAGGTCTCCCACTTCTGTGCCTAGCTGGAGGTATACCGCTGACCTCGTTGTCTAAGTAAGTTGTAACGTGGTACTGCAAAAGCTCCCAAAGGTCCTCTAATATTTGTTGCGGAGCTCCGGTATCTCTGTTCTCTATGAATCGCTGGTTTATTCTTATTATATCGACAAGTTTGTGTGTTAGGTCGTCCTCACTTCTTTGGCCAGTTTCTAGTATTATGGATGGTCTTACTGTTACTGGAGGAACAGGCAAAACAGTTAGAACAAACCATTCTGGTCTCACAGCTTTTGGATCAAGTCCAAAAGCAGGCAAGTCATCGTTTGGAATTTTTTCAAGCCTTTCTCGTACATCTTTGGGCGTTAGTTTCTGTTCTTCCTTTGTTTCTGGATCTATTACCTCATAGAAAGATGTTGGTTTTTCAAACTTGATTTCCCTCTGTTCAGCACCACAGTGGGGGCACTTCTTTGCAGCCTTTGTCAGTCTGAAGACTTCCTTAAGAACTTCTTCGTAGCTTTGCCCCAGAGCTTTGAGGCGTTCTATTTCTTTTATGAACTTATCTCTTTTTTCATCTTTCATCAGGATTCTCCCGCACTCTCTGCAGGTTCCACTGAGAAGCCTCGCTATAAGCTTGGCGTAGCCTACGTGAATAACCGGGGCTGCCAGCTCGATATGTCCAAAATGTCCCGGACACTCTCCAGCTTTGCCATTACACGTTTTACATTTCAGACCGGGATCTATGACTCCTAGCCTTGTATCCATTAATCCCCCATCAACCGGAAAGCCATCATCATCATACGTTTCGGGATTGCTTATTTTTGCAACGCTCATTCTGCGGATTTCTTGAGGAGATAAAACCTCGAACTTTATGGCGGCTATCTTTTTGGGATGCATAAAGACCACCTAAACCTTATCCCCCAACTTTATTCTCGGGGCGATCATCATCGACTTGAGTTCATCCAGAAGGAGCTTGAAAGCGTAACTCATGCTAACTTTGAAAACGTTAGTATCATCATCGCAAACGTTGCAGTAGGCAGTTCCTTTGCGGTAATCAAACATTGCAACGTGTCCACAATTTCCGCAGATCCATACGTCTACTTTATCTGATTCGTCAAGCAATCTATCCTTGAGCAACAAGGCTGCACCGTGTCCGATCAAGACATCTCTCTCCATCTCTCCAAACCTCAACCCTCCTTTTTTTGCCCTACCCTCTGTTGGCTGTCTTGTAAGGATTTGGACAGGCCCTCTACTTCTGGCATGTATTTTGCCGGCAACCATGTGGTAAAGCTTCTGGTAGTATATGACACCAACAAATATATCAGCCAAGTATTTTTTACCGCTTATTCCGTCATACATTACCTCTTTTCCGGTATGTGAGAATCCGTACTTCTTTAGCGTCTCTCTTAGATTTTCTTCTTTTTCTCCGTGGAATATAGTTCCATCCACTTTTCTAGCTTCAAGTGCTCCAACTTTACCAGCAATCATTTCCAGTACATGCCCAACAGTCATCCTAGAAGGTATTGCATGGGGATTCAGGATCATGTCTGGTACGATTCCGGATTCAGTGAAAGGCATATCCTCTTCGGGGACTATCAGGCCGACTACTCCTTTCTGTCCATGTCTCGAAGCAAATTTATCTCCAAGTTCCGGAATTCTGAGATCCCTAACTCTAACCTTCGCAAGCTTTAGCCCATTTTCTGATTGGACTAAAAATACGGCATCCACGACTCCTTTTTCATTACTCCTCATTGTTATTGATGTCTCCCTCCTCTTCTGCGGAGAAATTCCAATTTCTGGTTCTTCCAAAAACCTTGGTGGAGAACTTCTACCAATCAAAACGTCATCAGGTCCGACTTCAGTTTCGGGATGAACTAGCCCATCTTCATCAAGATGAGCATATGCTTCTGAACCTCTAAAACCGGAAATGTCAGCTCCCGGGATTTCGAATTTATCTTCTTGTCCCCCGGGATATCTCATCTTTTCAGCTTCGTAAGTTCTAAAGAAAAACGATCTACCAAGCCCCCTGTCAACGCTACCTTTGTTTAGTATTATTGCGTCTTCAATGTTGTAACCTTCATAGCTAAGAACCGCTACCACGAAATTCTGTCCTGATGGTCGATCATCGTAGCGCATCTTTATCTGCGTATCTGTGATTACAATTGGAGTTTGGGTGTATTGCAGTAGGTGTCCTCTTGTATCCGTTCTCCAGTCCAAGTTGATATACGGAATTCCTAGACCTTGCTTTATCATTGCGGCCCCCATCGTATTTCTGGGAGATGCGTTGTGTTCGGCATAAGGTATACTTCCAGCGCATATACCAACAATCAGGCTTGGATCAAGTTCTAGATGTGTATGTTCAGGGGTTAGCTCGTGCTCGTAAACTGCGACAAGAGCATTCTCTTCTTCTTCTGCATCCAGATATTCTATCAGCCCTTGTTTTACAAGGTCTTCGAATGTGAGCTCGCCACTTTCTAACTTCTTTATATGCTTCTCCGTGAGCAGAGGCTTTCCGTTTTTTACCACAATCAAAGGCCTTCTAGCCCGTCCGGGGTCGGTATTTATTCTAACTTCGTTAGAATCGGCAAAGTATGCAACGTTAACTTGATTTGAAATTTTTCCTTTTCTTCTTAGCTCTCTTATTTCTTCTGCAAGCTTTCTTCCATTATCGCAGAATCCTATAAGAGCCCCGTTAACATAAACTCTGCATTTTCTCATAGTTAACCCCTCAGCATTTCAACACCTAGCTTTGGAAGTAGAGAAATTACCTCTTTTTCATCTACCCCAACGCTGACTTCTGCGTATTGAGCATAGTTCTTCACAAGGCCGCAGTTTGGTCCTTCAGGCGTTTCGGATGGGCAAATCCTTCCCCAGTGAGTTGCATGGAGATCTCGTGCTTCAAAGTGTGGTTGTGACCTTGAAAGTGGGGAAACAACTCTCCTTAGGTGTGAAATCAGGGACATGAAATTGTGTCGATCAATCAACTGGGAGATTCCAGTCCTTCCACCTACCCAGTTTCCAGTTGCCATCGGATGCATTATCCTATCTGTTAAAACGTCACTTCTCACTGCAGTAGACAGTTTCATACTTCTTCCTCTCATCTTTGCCCTTTCGAGCTGGTACTTCACGTCTTTGATCAGTCTTAGGAAAGCAACTCTGAAAATTTCCTCCATCAGATCTCCAGCGAGTCTCAACCTCTTATTTGCATAATGGTCTTTGTCATCTTCTCTTCTTAGTCCAAGATGAAGTTCAAAAATTAATTCGGCCATTCTTGCTAAGAAAAAGGCCTTTGCTTTTCTTGCTTCTTTCTCCATTCCTAAATGCGGCAGGAAGTATTGATCCAAGACTTGTTCGGCCCTCTGAATTCTGTACTCCCTGCTCTGGCCAGGTGCTACTCTTTTTCCTATATATTCGATTGCATCCTCTTTCGTTTGAATATCTGAAACGTCTGGATCCTCTATATTCTGCAACATATATCTCATTATCTGAGGATTCGTGCTCACCATTTCCACGATATCCTGATCACTCTCAACACCGAGCGCTCTCATGAGGATAACGAATCTTATGGGTTTTGGCAACTGCGGGAAAGTAACCTCTAGAAGATTTCCTTTAGTTCTTTCTACCACTATCAATGCTCTATACCCAGCCCTCTGGCTGAAGCATTTGGCAACTTCGACCATTTCTCCGTATTTCTCTTCTCTTTCGAGCAATACTTTATTTGGAGCGAGGTCTTCGAGTGTTACTATCGCCCTTTCGGTTCCGTTTATTATAAAATAGCCACCCGGATCAACGGGATCTTCGCCAGCCAGATATAATTTTTCCTCATAGCTTAGGGAGTCAACCTTTTTCTTGTATATAAATTCGAGCACTCGGTCTATTCTTTCCGGGCTTAGATTGCAAACTTTGGATTTGACCATTATCGGTAGCATTCCTATTTCGACTATCTCCTTTTCCATAGGCTTACCTTCATCGTAAACTGTCGCTTCTAGATAAATCGGAGCTGCGTAATTGAGATTCCTAAGTCTAGCGTGACTTGGAAGCAGAGGCGTTTGAGGACCATCTGCTTCTTTTACAACTGGGTATCCGACTCGTATTCTTCCAAGTTCAATATAGGTGTTTGGAATTTCGAGTTCGATTATTCTTTGCTCGTCTATTACCCTTTGAAGCCCCTCATCGATGAATCGATTGAACGAATCTATTTGATGTTTTACAAGCCTACTGTGGGTAAAATAATGCCGAGCAAGAACACGAGTATTCAGCATACACGACCACCTTATTCAACCACAAGTCTGTAAAAGATACTAACACCCGCAGTTAAACTCTTTCTTGTGATTTTTATAACATCCCCAGGTTTGGCACCGATTTCTTTCACTATCGGATCCGAGGCCTTTATTTTCGGCAATTGCTCTTTTTTCACTCCCAATAAATTTAAAAGTTCTTCTACTTCCTCCTCTTTCAAAATTTCATGCTTTGGCACAAGTATATGATCCTGCAATCTCACTTCCGTGCTCCCTCCACGCTGACTCGAGGACATCTTGCGTTAAATTGCTTATGAGAAGATTGAAAAAACTTTCGATGCTACTCAAGAGAAACCGGCTGCGACAGGATTTCGCTTTTCAGCATCTTTTCAAAGAATTTCTCATCCTTTAGCACAGCTCTTGCTGCTGAAACCATCTTTGCACCAGCTTTAATGATACTTTCCCCAGAAGCTATGTCGATGAAAGAGTTATTGCCAATAACAAAGCCGAGGTTCGAAATCTTTTTGATTAATTCTAGGTCGCAGCCGCCATTTGGAATCATTGCATCTACGTGAACTATTTTGCATCCGCTCTCAAAGAGTTTTTTGCAAATGAGCACGTAGTCGAGTTTATGGCCCCCTCTTATTTTTACGGCAGTAGTGGCAATCTTTGAGGTGGCTCTCACAATTTTTAAGAGCTCCTCGGGTTTGAATAGCAACCATTCACCGCATCTTATGGATACGAATTCAGGTTGTCTACAATGCGCATTTATTTCTATTATCCCCCCGTAGCTTTCGACTAACCTTGCAATTTCCAAATATCCTTCAAGAGTTGAGGATCTCACGTTAACCGCAAAATTTCTTCCTTTCACTTCTTTTAATTCCCTTTCGATACCCTCTATTGGGTCTTCAAACACAAACTCCTTTCTTCCCCTTTTTATTACTTTTTTCCCAGCCTCATTTGCTTCTTTGTCGGCGTTAAAGCCACCCAAGATTATAAGAGAGGCTTTCTGTTTTTTGCAGAATTCTGCATTGTTAATTCCTGCCATCGCTGAAAGAACCAAACGATTTTCGAACTTCATCACTAAGCTCACCGTCGAAAACTCTTGTTGCTGGTCCAGTCATAAAGGCCGTCTCTCCAATTTCTATCTTCAGAACTCCCCCTTTTGTAATAACTTCGGCTTTTTCGGTCAATCCAAGTCTTTTTGCAACTGCAACAACTGCAACGCTTCCAGTTCCGCAACTCAGGGTCTCGTTTTCAACTCCCCTCTCGTATGTTCTCACATAGAATTTTTTACCGTCGAAAAATGCGAAATTAACATTTGTCCCCTCTGGAAATAGTTCCCAGTACCTGATTTTTCTCGCAATCGGTATTATATCCAAGTTTAAGTCTTCAACAAAGATCACGGTGTGTGGCACTCCGGTATTTACAGCATAGAGCTTGTATTTTTTGCCTTCAAAATCAAAATCTAATCCCCATACCTCTTTTTTGGCCGGGATTTTCGAGGCATTGAACTCCGGTTTGCCCATGTCCACTTTAATCCACCAGTTTCCGTCAAAGAACACCTCCAACTCTTTAATTCCGGCGAGTGTTTCCACCTTTATTTTTCCTAGCTTTGCATATCCCTCCTCAACTAAAAATCTAGAAAAGCATCTTATTCCGTTTCCACACATCTTTGCCTCACTACCGTCCGGATTGAAGAATCTAAACTTTGCGTCTGCAACGCTGGATGGCTGAAGAAAAATAACGCCGTCTGCACCA
Source organism: Archaeoglobales archaeon (assembly GCA_011605865.1). GTDB lineage: Archaea > Halobacteriota > Archaeoglobi > Archaeoglobales > Archaeoglobaceae > WYZ-LMO2. The sequence continues at coordinate 13,554 of JAAOZI010000020.1, read as the reverse complement.
ACTGCAAAGTTTCTGTTGCAGACCCACCTCGCAAATTTGGCTTTCAGTTCATCCGGAATTACTGTTTTCCTGTACTCATCTATTAATATGAAGTCATTTCCATTTCCATGCATTTTCGTGAACCTCATTTTTTACCCCTCGTGAGCAGGAAGTTCACGGCCTTTATGACAGCATCGAAGGAAGCCATTACTATGTCCTGAGAGGCCCCTCTGGAAGTGAATATTTTTCCATTTTCGTCTTCAAGAGTTATGTATACTTCAGCAATTGCATCACTTCCACCAGTTATTGCATCGAGTCTGAACTCTTTTATCTGCATCTTTCCACCAACCAGTTGCAGTACTGCCTTAAGCGAAGCATCTACTGGGCCAACGCCTATTGCAGAGGCAATTTTTCTTTCGCCGAAAACATTTGCATTAACAACGGCGGTTGGTGTTATCTTGTTTCCAGTGATTACCGTTACCTCGTTCACCTCTACGGCCTTTTCTTCGGCTACTTCTCCGATCACGATCTCTGCAATCGTGAAAAGATCCCTATCAGTCACTTTTTTCCCTTTATCACCAATCTCTTTAACTTTTTCAAATATCTTGTTCAGGGCTTCTTCACTTACGCTATAACCAGCATCTTCGAGAATTTTCTTTATCTGATACCTTCCGGCATGTTTTCCGATTACTATCCTTCTCCTATGTCCCACCATTTCCGGTTTCAGTATTCCTGGTTCAAAGGTTGAAGCCTCTTTTAGCACACCGTGAGCATGAATCCCACTTTCATGACTGAAAGCGTTTTCACCAACTATTGGTGTATTTGGGGGCATTCGAACTCCTGTAAGTCTTTCAACTAGCTTAGATGTATCATATAATAGTTCAGTCTTTATGTTCGTTTTAATTCCTTCAATTGAATGTAGTATCATAACAACTTGTTCTAGACTTGCGTTTCCGGCTCTTTCTCCAATTCCATTCACCGTTACCTGAACTTCATCAGCCCCAGCTAAAACCGCTGCATAACTGTTTGCAACAGCCAAACCGAAATCGTTATGGCAGTGAACGTCCAAGGTTACTTTTACTTCTTCTCTGATCTTCTTCACGAGTTCATAAAATCTAAAAGGTGTAGCGATGCCAACTGTGTCTGGAATATTTATGGCATCAGCTCCAGCATCTTCAACTGCTCTGTAAATTCTTCTTAAAAAGTCAAACTCACTCCTAGTAGCGTCCATCGCGGAGAACAAGCATTTAAGACCGTGGGATTTTATGTATTCGACACACTCAACGGATCTCTCAACTATTTCATCGTAACTTAGCTTCACTGTATGCTCTATCTGTATCTTTGAGGTAGGTGTGAATATGTGGACCATGTCTACGTCGGCTTTAATGGCCATGTCTATGTCTTCCTTTACAATCCTTGCCAGCCCACAAATTTCAGCATTTAGACCGAGTGATGAAATTTCTTTGACCGATTCAAATTCTCCTTTTGAAGAAGCTGGAAAGCCGGCTTCGATGACGTCGACACCAAGTCTATCGAGTGCTCTTGCTATCTGAGCCTTGTAAAAAGGTGTAAGAGAAATACCGGGCATTTGTTCTCCGTCTCTGAGTGTGGTATCGAATATTTTAACAACTCTCATCAGTTTAAAAACCTCTTCCTGACTAAATCTTTTTCGGAGTGAGAATTAAATAAATTTTAGTTTTAAAATTATGTAGCCAGGATACAAAGGATATACGTATTCTATTGGCTTTTCATCTCTCCAATCTGTATTTAGCGTGCTTATCCGAACGCAAAGCTTAAAAAGCTATCGCGCGCTAGAGATGGAGGATGTTCAGAAAAATACTGGTCGCAAATAGGGGAGAAATAGCGATAAGAGTGATGAGAGCATGCAGGGAACTTGGGATAAAAAGTGTTGCCATTTATAGCTCCGCTGACGAAAGAGCTTTGCATAGATTTTATGCTGATGAAGCCTATTTTGTTGGAAAAGCGCATCCAAAGGAGAGCTATCTAAATATAGATGCTATAATAGAGATTGCGAAGAAAAGCGGAGCTGAGGCAATTCATCCAGGTTATGGTTTTCTTTCGGAAAATCCGGAATTTGCAGAGAGATGTGAAGAGGAGGGTATAACATTTATTGGCCCCTCATCAAAGGTTCTCCGAATATCGGGTTCAAAAATCGAATCAAGAGAAAAAATGATCTCTGCAGGATTACCTGTTATTCCAGGTTCTCCAGCTTTGAAAAACGTTGAGGAAGCTTGCGAATGGGCAGAAAAAATTGGTTATCCAGTTGCAATTAAGGCTTCAGGTGGAGGAGGGGGTATAGGAATTGCAATTGCCAGAAATAAAGATGAAATTGAAGCTGCTTTCAATAAGTCGAGAAGCTTTGGCGAGAAATTCTTTGGCGACTCTAAGGTTTACATGGAAAAATGGTTGACAAGACCGAGGCACATAGAGGTACAGATACTGAGTGATGGAAAGAACTTCGTTTCTCTGGGTGAAAGAGAGTGTAGCATTCAGAGAAGAAATCAGAAGCTGATTGAAGAAACGCCCTCTCCGGCTTTGAATGACGAACTTAGGGAAGAAATTGGAAAAATTGCCATTAGAGGAGCAAAGAGTATTGGGTATAAAAATGCAGGAACCTTTGAGTTTTTATATGAAAACGGAAAATTCTATTTTCTGGAAATAAATGCGAGGCTTCAGGTTGAGCATACAATAACGGAAATCGTTACGGGAATAGATATAGTGAAAGAGCAGATAAGGATTGCTTATGGTGAAGAACTTGAATTTGGGCAGGAGGACATAGAGACTAGGGGACATGCGATGGAATTTCGGATATATGCAGAGGATCCAGTAAGTTTTGTACCTTTTAGCGGAAAAATAGAGTTTTACAGAAGTCCCGGGGGTCTGGGTATCAGACTGGACAGTGCAGTCCACATAGGTTGCACGATTCCGGACGAGTACGATCCGATGATATCCAAATTGACGGTATTTGGTAGAAACAGGAGGGAAGTAATCTGGAGGGCTAGAAGGGCTCTGTCAGAGTATATAATTACTGGAATAACTTCGAACATACCCCTACACATGGCCATCGTTGAAGACGAGGAATTTGTCAAGGGAAATATTCACACGAGATTTATAGAGGAAAGGAGAATTTTGGAAAAGGTTCCGAGCTACGTAGAAAAATACCTGCAAATTCAGGAGAAGATGATAAAAATATTTGCCGAATATGAGGAGGAAAAGTTTAAGGAGAAAATAAGGAGATCATATAGGCCGATAAAAGCCAAGAATGGAGAGATTGAGGAAAGGTTGTGGCAAATCTACACATTACTCGGACGTTAGAAATTCATCCTCCCTTCCAAGCTTTTTTATCAATTCCATCTGCTTCAGAGCGAGCTCTCTTGCCTCTTTGAAATCGGTTTTGAGCAAAATCTTACCGTTTTCCATGAATTTCTTCAGCATAGGTTCTTTGCCTTCTGGTTTTTCGTCGGTGAAGAGTCTCACTTCATCTTCCAGCTTGTTCCAGTCCCTATAAACCTGTTTCATCCCGCTTCTCTTTCCTCTTTTTGCGCAAAACTTCCCATCTTTTTCAACTATATCCATGGCAAAGTCCACCGGTTTAGCCGCACTTATAGCTGTTCCAACACCGAAAGCATCGGCCAGATCTCTGAGCTTTATTACGTCTTCCAACTTAAGTCCACCGCTGAGAAATATTTTCACTTTTTCCTTTCCCCTTATCTTTAGTTCCCATTTAACTTCCTCTATTATTTTTCTGAAGTTTCCCTTTCTTGAAGACGGAGTGTCCAAGCGCACACCGTCCACTCTATCTAGGTTTTCAACGGCCAGTATCGCTTCAGTTTTTTCATCGTAATAAGTGTCTATGAGCAAAGTTCTCGGAACCTTCTTGTCTACAACCTCATCGAAGGCTTTCCAGGCAGAAACTTGATCACCGAAGCTTATTATAAGCGCATGCGGCATGGTTCCAATACTTTCGACGCCTAGATATTTTTCTGCTATGAAGTTGCTCACACCATCCACTCCTCCTATCAGCGCAGCTCTCTCTATCATTGCTGAAATAGCGGGATGAGCTCTCCTCGTTCCGAAGGAGTAAACCTTCTTATCGCCGCATGCGAGCTTGAACTTGAAACTTTGCTTTGCTATACCACTTGCGTGGCATAGAAAACCTAATATGGCTGTTTCAAACCTTGCAAAGTCTAGATATCTTCCGACTACTGTCATCACGGGTTCATGGGGGAAGAATAATGACCCCTCAGGCATGGCATATACATCCACAGGTATACCCTCCAAAAGATTCAGAGCATCCTCCAATCCTGCAAAAATCCCCCATTCTGATGTTGTAACTTCCATCGCAACTTTCGGGTTTATACCCTTTGCTTTTAGAACTTTCTCTGTCCAGATAAAATACTTATCCGTTATTAGTCCGTTTTTGATGTCTTCGTTACTCGGGATTAGGAACTTCACGTTCATCACACTCGCACGGCTTTTTACCACATTTTCTGCAGACCATGGGATACTTTTTAAGTATTTCCTCTTCAACATCGATTCCACACAAATTCGCCAAACTGACAACCCAGGCTATAACATCAGCAATCTCTTCACCAACATTCCCTTTTTTTCTAACTGCTTCAGCCAACTCTCCTATTTCTTCGACTATCCAGAGCATCGTTTTTTCAATTCCTCTCTGTCTGTCTCTGTGAATGTAGATCTCCGCTATCATTTTTTGAAATTCGCTTATCTCCATCTGACCTTCACTCCCCTCTCGTGAAGGTATCTCTTGACTTCCTGGATGCTTATCTCCCGATAGTGAAAAATGCTCGCTGCTAAGCAAGCGTCGGCTTTACCGTTTATGAAACCTTCGTAGAAGTGCTCTAATTTTCCGGCACCTCCAGATGCGATTACTGGAATGTTGACTTCTTCGCTTATTTTCCTTGTTATTGGAATGTCATAGCCATCCTTTGTCCCGTCTCTGTCCATCGATGTTAGAAGTATCTCTCCGGCCCCTAATTCTTCGACTTTTTTGGCCCAAGCTACGGCATCTATTCCAGTAGCTTTTCTCCCTCCGTAAATATAAACCTCATACCAAGCCCTCTCTCCATTTTCAAGTTCAACTATGAACTTTCCTTTTTCAATATCGAAGTTTCTTTTGCAGTCTATCGCGACCACTATGCATTGGCTACCAAAAATCTCCGCAGCTTCTTTAACGATTTTAGGATCTTTGATGGCACTTGTATTTATCGAAACTTTGTCAGCTCCAGCAGAAAGAAGTTTCTCGATGTCTTCTACGCCCCTTATTCCGCCACCTACTGTTAGAGGGATGAAGACTTCTTCAGCCGTTCTTTCTATAACATCGACCATCGTTTTTCTACCTTCTGGTGAGGCGGTTATATCTAGAAAGACAAGCTCATCTGCACCCTCATCATTATATCTTTTTGCAAGCTCTACAGGATCTCCAGCATCTCTTAGGTTGAGAAATTCTATTCCCTTAACCACAGTTGCTCTTCCATCTCTGAATGTAACATCCAGGCAGGGTATTATGCGCTTTGCGAGCATCACCTCCTCACCTCAAACTTTTCGAACTCTTTTGGTTCCGCTTCTCTGACAACGACATCCCTGACGACGGCGAGTGGAGGACCTATTTTTACTTTTTCGAGCAGTTTTTCGAGGGATTTCTCGTCTCCTACTGCATAAATGTAAACTCTCCCGTCGGGGAGATTTTTAACGTAACCTTTTATTCCAAGTTCCCTTGCAACCTTAAGTGTGAAATATCTAAATCCAACGCCCTGCACTATGCCGCTGATGAACACTTCTATTGCTTTCATGAGTTGAGTAATTAGGCGAGTTATAAAGATTTTAATTTTGAGTATATTTCATGTATGGGTTTGAGGTTCTTAGAAAGTATGTGAAGGATGAATCTCTTGTAAAGCATTGCGTTGCAACGGCTTCGATAATGAGAGAAGTTGCTAGGGAGCTCAACGATAACGAGGAACTTTACTGGGTGGTGGGCATTTTGCACGACATAGATTATGAGATTTGCGGAGGAGATATGACTAAGCACGGAGTCCTTGCAGAGGAAATTCTTAGAAGAGAAGGTTTTGAAGAAATAGCGGAAATCGTTAAAAGACACAACCACCACATTTTTGGGAATTACGAAAAACCGATAGAGATAGCATTGCAGGCTTCTGACAGCATTTCTGGATTAATAATAGCTTGTGCTTTAGTTAAAGATGGCAAAATAGCTGAGGTGAGTGTTAAGACCGTGAAAAAGAAATTCAAAGAAAAGAGTTTCGCGGCTGGATGTGATGGGGATAGGATTAGGCAAATAGAGAAATTAATGCCCTTAGAAAAGTTTTTTGAGGTTGCGATAAAAGGTGTTGCAAATGTTAGAGATTTTTTGGGACTTAAATGAGGAAAGATTTTTATTTTTAATAAGATTTTCCCTGTCATGAAATATCAGGATTACGTTGTAAAAAATTATGAGCCGAAAGACGAATTCATAGCTTCTTTTTTCGTGAAACCAGCCCAAGGTTTTTCGATAGAGGAAGTTGCCGGGGCTATTGCAGCTGAGAGTAGCACGGGAACGTGGACAGAACTTTTTGGCTGGTATGATTTTGATAGGGTTAAAAAATTGTCTGCAAAGGCGTACAGATTTTTGCCCGAGCATAACGGCTGGATTGTAAATATAAGTTATCCTGCTGATTTGTTCGAACCCGGAAATATTCCAGGACTTTTGGCTTCGGTTGCGGGTAATGTATTTGGGATGAGGAGAGTCGAAAGGCTGAAACTGCTCGATCTTAGAATCCCAGTAGATTTCATTAAGCATTTCAAAGGACCGTTAAAGGGGATAAATGTAAAGAAAATTTTTGGCGTCGAAAGACCTATAGTTGGAACAGTTCCTAAGCCGAAGGTTGGTTATACCCCAGATGAGGTTGAGAAACTTTCGGAAGATCTTCTGCTTGGTGGACTTGATTTTGTTAAAGATGACGAAAATCTCACGAGTCAGAACTTCTGCAAGTTCGAGGAAAGATGCAGGAAGATAATGGGTGTGATTGAGAAAGTTGAAAGAGAAACTGGTGAAAGAAAAGTATGGCTTGCGAATATCACGGCTGATGTAAGGGAAATGGAAAAGAGGCTAAAGCTCGTTGCGGACTACGGAAATCCCTATGTAATGGTTGATGTGGTGGTATGTGGGTGGAGCTCGCTTACTTACATAAGAGACTTAGCTAGGGATTACGACATGGCCATCCACGGTCACAGGGCAATGCATGCGGCTTTTACCAGACATGATCACGGGATCTCTATGTTTCTTCTGGCTAAGCTTTATAGAATCATAGGGATAGATCAGTTGCATATAGGAACCGCTGGTTTTGGAAAACTTGAAAGCGCTAAAGATGAGGCTGTTCAGATAGCTGAAATGCTGAGAAGCGAATTTTACAGACCTAAAGTCAGTTATCAATTTGAGCAGAGCTTTTATGGAATAGAAAGGGCAATGCCCGTTTCATCTGGTGGTTTGCATCCAGGAGTTTTACCCATGCTCGTCGAAACCCTAGGCAAAGACATTGTTTTACAAATAGGTGGGGGTGTTCTGGGACATCCAGACGGGCCAAAAGCAGGTGCAATGGCAGTAAGACAGGCTTTGGAAGCTATTGAAAGCGGTTTTGAACTGGAAGAATTTGCAAAACAGAATAAAGAGCTGGCTAGAGCTTTGGAGAAGTGGGGAAAAAGCGTGCACGTTTAGAGATTGATTTCAGCCTTTAATTCGCCAATTGTGGCGATTTTTTCAGCTATAACGTTGTGTTGATGGATACTCTCTTCGTTTTCCTGTCTTAGAAATACCAATATATCGTTTGGAGCATGCGGATAGGCCTTTATTAGCTCCAAAGCCATTTTTCTAACACTATCTTCGACAAACATCGGATTGCAGTGCGCTTTTTCGACTATATCAAGCTCGTCATCTCTCTTTAGTATTTCGAAAGTCTCGAAGCTCATCGCAGATTTTGCTATTTCAATCAGCTTCGTTATCGAAACCCTGAAATCGTCTCTGACTTGAATCTTTATCTTTGCTCTCCCTCGTTGGTTGTGGGAAGCAATTGGAACTGCAGAGATTATCTTTGAAATCTCTTTTTCGCTGTAACCCATCTCCATAAGCTTTTCAATTGCCTTAGATTTCACCAGCTCCTGAGCGCAGGGACAGACAGTTATTCCACTAACCTCAGCTCCAACGAATACAATTTTTTTACCATCTATGGATGCTATAGCATCGCTGAAGATCTTTACGACTTCTTGTGTCTTTTGTCCGCTTTTCGGAGTCTTTTTTCTCATTATAAAATCGGCCACCATCGAAACCTCGGCTCTAGTTGCGTATTCGTGTCTTTCAAGCAGAATTTCCGCTATTTTTATCACTAGATCTTCAATATTCTCGATTGGTTGGGCAGTCAAACTTTCAATTACCTCATCAATGACTTCAAAATTTCTGCTCAAACTGACACCCTTCAGGTGAGAGGGGAGATTCACAAAAGCTTCGAAGGTTGCGATGAGTATTACGGGCCTTTTATCTTTTCTCGAAACCTGAACAAGTTTTCTTATTCCGGTAACTCCAACCTTGCTAAGCTCAATGGGGACATCAGGTTTTAGTAGCTGTATGTCTGGAAGCATCCAACCTCCTCCTCCCTAAAGGGCAGCCCCCTCCGCTTTAGCGGGGAGGCAAGTGCAAGTTTTAATATACCTGTTCTCTTCTCTTTTTTCTGCCTAATAAATGGTTTCGTTACAGGCGTTTTGGAAGGCATAGAGCAGATATATGGAGGCATTTTTGCCTTCAAGTACCTGATATAGGAATACATCCTTATAAGCTTTTCTATCCATGAAAGGCAGATTTTCAGTTTTAAGATTAAAAATTAAGACTTCAAGACTTCTTTTAGCTTTGAGTTGGATGCAATCCTTAGAGTAAGCGACTCACCCTGTCGAAAACCCCGATAATCTTGTAAAAAGTTGTTACCTCTTTTAATTCTTTGACATCTTCTTCACTTAAGGGAGCTTCTACTTCAACGAAGAAGATGTAGTCCCCAAGTCCTGTCTTTGCTGGGCGGGATTCGAGTTTTCTTAGATTTATTCCTTTTTTGTAAAATATTTCGAGCACATTTTTGAGCGCTCCAGGTTTATCTTCAACAGCGAAGAATAAAGAAGTTATACTTCCCTTCATATTCCCCGTCTTCTTTCTTATCAGGTAAAATCTCGTTAAATTTCTGTCTCCTAGATCTTGGATACCTTTCCTAAGTATTACTAATTTATACAGTTTTGCGGCGTTCTCGGAAATTATGGCTGCCGAGTAATCATCCAGCAGTCTTACGGCATCGCTAGTCGACGACGTGTATCTTATCTCTGCATTGGGCAGGTAATTGTTTATGAAACCCATGCATTGCGCGATTGCCTGTGGATGTGAGTAAATTGCTTTTATTTCGCTGAATTTCAGCTCTCTTTTTGCGGCTAGACAATGATTGACTTCCAAATCGACGTCTCCGAAAACTTCAACTTCGTGACTAAGCAGAGCATCGAGAACTGGTAAGACCGTTCCATTCACAGAATTTTCTATTGGAACTATTCCATAATCAACCTCCCCGCTTTCTACGAGTCTTATTATCTCATCCGTGGTTGCGCAGTATCTCAATGGTAGCCGCGAGCCAACAAGTCTTAAGGCAACTTCTTCGCTGAAGCTTCCCTTGGGTCCAAGTACCGCAACTGTTTTGTTTATCCCTAGAATACTGTATTCCTCTTTTTTCGTCATTTCCATTATCTTTGAAAATATCTCCTCAACATATATCGGGCTGAGTTTTGTTCTTTTTAAAATCTCTCTTGTTCTTTTTTCTTCAATTTCTTTTGCTTCAATTGGTTCATCTCTTTGTTTTTTAATCTCAGCAATTCTTTTTGCTATTTCAACCCTTTTTTCAAGCAGATCTAGGATTGTTAAATCTATGAGTTCAATCGCCCCCCTCATTTTCTCGAGGCTGTCCAATTCTGCTGTAAGTTTCGAGATTTCAAGAATCATCTTGGTATCTCTAGCGCCTGGCAATTTCTTGCTAAGGGAAAAGAAGAGTTTTCTAAAAGCTTCCTTATCCTTTATTAACTCGTTAAAGGCAATTAATCTCTTTATGAACTCCTCTCTTTCTTTCTCAGCGTTTTTCTGGATTAGATAGCACATCTCCCAATTCTGACTGAAATAACGGGAAGAAAGCTTTGAAAGAACCCTGTATAGTTGGGTTGCAAAGGGTGTATTTTCATAGAAATCTGCAAAGGAGAGCAACAGAAAGTGAGTTAATCCCTGTATTTTCTTCATCGCTTCATCGTGCTCAACGGGACTCATCTTTGTAATACTTACACCACTTTTTGTAAATTCATTTAAAATTGTTTTTTCTTCCTCTCTTCCAGATTCGTGGACAACTATTATGTTGGAAAGGGCAAATTCGCTATCCTTCCCGAAAAGTGGATGAATGCTTAGAAAATCGAAGCCGGATTTTTCGAATAGAGGAAGCGAAATAGACTTAACCGATGCAACATCTACGAGCAAGGCATCTTTTTTGGCCTCAGCTCTTATGTGTGCAAGTGCGGTTCTTATTTCTTCCATGGGGGTGCAGACGAATATGAGATCAAACTCTGAGATATCATTTGTTTCTCTCTTTTTATCATCGATGTCATATCCTTTGGTGTAGTAACCTCTTTCATAGAAGAAATTCCTTAACAAGGAGCCTAAATCGCCAACTCCGTAAATTAGTATCTTCATTTTCTCACTCCAAGACTTTTGAGGATTTTTAATGCTTCGTTAAGTTCTATTTGTCCGGGGGCTTTTTTTAATCCAACATAGCAGTAGATGAAAGGGGATCCCAATAAAGCGGATGCAATTCTTGTGAATCTAAACTCTTCGCCCATGAGAAACGCTATAATGTCTTCGAACTCTAGAAGAAGCCTTACGATCTTTTTCCAGTCATCCATCGTCTTTCCCATTGTTGCAATCTTATAATAATCCCCTCTTTTACTTTCTACAAGATCCCTCAGGAATTCAAAGCTTGGCGTCTCTTTGAAATTGTGGTAGGATTCGATTATTCCGCATTTGAAGTCAAGAAAATCGTCTGGAACGTCAAACTCTATATCTACGAATTCTGCGTTCACTTTTTCTGCAAAAATCTTTATCTTTTCAATTCTAGTCTCTTCACTGCCCTCGTAAGCCCCTCCGTCCGCTTTTCTCCTGCAAGTTACGATATATCTAAGCTTGGGCAGAAAATCGAAAATTCCGAGATCAAGCCTTAGCTCTAACAAATCTGCTGCATTCGCAAGCTCTATTTCCCTGGAACTTGAAACCGTTGCTACGAGCATCATCTCTCTATTATGAATTCTTCAACTTTAACGCCGAAATGCCTGGCCTTTTCCCCAATCCATGCAAGTACTTCATCACCCTCTTTGAGCTCTGAAACTGAGAGATGTTTTCCTTCTGGATTCACGAGCTTTATGGTTTCAGCATTCTGAAGAATTATGCTTCCAGTCTCTCCATTTACCTCTGCAACAACCAAAAGGAGGGGTCTTCGCTCAATTTTCACTCTCCCAACATAGCTTTTTCTTACTTTACCGTCAAATCTTACGATCTCCACTTCATCTCCAGCTTTCAGCTCGCAGAGATATCTAGTTTTATCTCCAACTTTCAAATATGCGTTAACGCTACCCGCGTTAACTCTGAAAGGTCTTGAGGCAACGTACTCACTCTCCTCACTCTCACTCGCCACTAAGAACATGAAAGAAGCCTTATTCCCTACCAACATACCTTCTCCTGGATTCATAATTGAAACGGTATCTATGCAAACCCTCTCGCCGAGCCCTAGGGGTTTTATCTCTACTATTTTCGCTTTAGAAAGATTCAAAGTTTTTTCAGTACCTTTTACGATCTCAAAGTATTTCTTTAAATCGTTTCGAGTTCCGCTGACAGCTATTCCGTCTGCGCCTTTTTCAAGTGTTGTCAAAGCGAGCTTTGCATCTTCAAGATTCTCGACTATTACTATTGCCTTTCCTTTTTTCATTGCCACTATGTTTTCCAGCGGTATCACTTTCCAGTCCAAGAACTTGATAATGGCGACATCTTTCTTGAGAGCTCTTTCTTGGTCTTCAACCGATCTTATTTCTATTAGCTCATCAGAGTTCAGTATTTTTATTTTGCCTAGCTTTTTTGCCTTATCTGTGAATTCATTTCTAACTATTGCTCCATCAAATCCGAGTTCGATCGCATCTTTTAGCATCTCTTTTACTTTTTCCCAGTTATCTCCATCTGCCCAAAGCCAGATTTCTTTCATTTTCGATAACCTCCTCTGCACTCATACCCTCATGTATTATACTATATAGGGCCCTAGCAATATCTCTAGGCGAGGGGTTACTAAAAATGTTCCTGCCAACTGCAACACCGGTAGCTCCTTCTTTTATCGCAGTCTCAACTTTTCTCAGTAGCTCTATTTCGTCTCCCTTACTACCTCCAGCAATAACAACAGGAACTTTACAGTATCGGACGACTTCCGAAAATTTTTCCACATATGGGACTTTTACTATGTCTGCTCCAAGCTCGTAGCCCACTCTTGCGGCTTGTTTTACGGTTTCCAAGTTTTGTTCGACTTTCCCTCTTGGGTATATCATCGCAAGAACCGGAATTCCATACTCGTCGCCTCGATCACAAATTTTGCCAAGCTCTTCTAGTTGTCTACCTTCCGTTTCGCTGCCTATGTTAACGTGAACACTTACAGCATCGGCTCCAAGCTTCAAAGCACTTTCAATGTCTGATATAATCCTTTTATCGTTTGGATCCCTGCTCAGATATGTTGAAGCGCTTAAGTGGACTATCAATCCAACTTCAACTTCTTCAAGAATCTTGGAGTTTTTTGCAAGACCTTTGTGCAACACTACAGCATCCACGTAATCTTCAACAGTTCTAATCAATTCATCAACGTTTTCAAGCCCTTGTTCAACTTTGGTAACTCCGTGGTCTACTGGCATGATCAATGTCCTTCCATTCCTAATAATTCGCTTCAACCATCTTTTTTTACCTATCATATAAAACACCTCTATATTTATAGAGCATAAAGGTGTAAAGCGCCGAAGCCATTGCAGAAACACCTCCTAATTTTTAGAAGCTAAAATACTGCCAGCTAAAGCTAAAATAGCTAAAGTAGAATCCTTGAATTGGATTTAGAGTTTTAGCTGGCATTCAAATCTTTTAAACGTCAGATTTTTTAAGCTTTTCCATTGCTGAATGAGTGGGCTACCTCGCCTTTTAAGGCGAGTTTTTGGCGTTAAGAGGGCTTTACACTCTTCCCCGTATCTGCCGGTTCAGGAGCACAGCTCCCTTATCCTACAGATCTCTTAACCTCTATTTTGACACTCTCCACGGCCAAAGCCGGGAGATTCTTGCTTCTAAGGCTCTCATCGGTAGGTTGTTCACAGCCCTTTTAGGCTCCCACCTCATCCCGTTCACCTTAGAAGCAAGGGCCGCGTTCCCCGTTAACGCTACTTCCATGGAGGTAGCCTATGTTCAGGACC
>JAAOZI010000023.1 GCA_011605865.1 Archaeoglobales archaeon | reverse complement strand
TGGCAAAAGAAACGGCCTCATCCTCGCTATGGCACACCTTCCCCAGTGCGGTCTTTATTCCGTAGCTTTCAAGGAGCTCCTTCGCCTCCTGCTCGAGAAGAAGCATATCGGTAATTTGTCGAAGGTTATTTCATCTTTTTGGAATACTTTTTAGACTCAGAACAGTCCCGTCGGGCAGTATTGCGTCCCACTCGCTGTAGTCAAATCTTCTGAACATGAATCCTGCGGGCTTTTCTAGATTGACTGCGGTCGAAGAGCAGAGTTCATTGAAAGCTGGAAGAACTGCTACTCTCTTCTCTTCATCGCGTATCTTTATAACGCCACTCAGCAAGGCTCTCTCTTTTATTCCCCCCACTTCTGATGGTATAAAAACCGATGGATGAGCGTGGGCGAATATAAGGTTTTTGGACTCGAAAAAACTTTCATCTGGAATTGCATGGCCATGAAAAATCGAAAATTTTCCGATTTTTACCGCTTTTTGACCAGTTATTCCAATATCATGGTTTCCTTTTATGAGTATGAGTTCCACAATTTCCGATATTTCCTCCAAGAATTCTTGGACAGGACTCTTTTTGCCAAGGTGTCTAATGTCCCCAGCTATTATCAGCGTCTGGAACCTTTCGGCAAGCTTTAGAATTTTCTCCAGTAGTTCTCTGTCATAAGTAGGAATCAGACCGAAATGAAGGTCTGCAATAACGGCTTTTTTCCCTATCGAAACGGCATCACCCAGAATTTTCATCGAAAATTCTCTTTTTAACTTCTTTCAAATACTCAGATATGTCCAGACCGGCCTCTTTAGCTACTATCAGAGCGACCACTTCGAAACTTAGAAGATTTGCCATCTTTTCCTGTCTCTCACTTATAATTGAAAATATTTCCTGAATGTTCTTTCCAGTTTTTTTTGCTATTTCCTCAATTATTCTCTCTCCAATTGTTTTTTCTTCTATTAAAAGCTCCTCAAGCTCGAAGCCCATGTTTAGGAGATGAAGTCTTCGAGAGTTAAGCTTTTTCCTGTATCATCTCTTTCCTTTCTCTTTCTCCTCTTTTTGACTTGTTCATCCTCTTTTCCCTTCTTTTCCTCTTTTGGAGTTTCTAGAGTTTTCTCTTCCTTTCTTTCAATTTCTTCCTCCTCCTCTTTAATTGCTAAATCTGTTATCCAAGTCTCATCTACTCTATGAAGTTTTTTTGCTTCAATAAATTCAGCAATTTCTTTAGATTTCTCTCCTACTAAAAATTCTAGATCTTCTTTGCTAAATTCATAAAAAGCGGCAATTTTAGCGCTCTTTTCAACTTCTAGGTTTTGCAATAAGAATCTTATTACTGGCATCATCTCATTCTTAGCTTTTGTAGTTGAAAGATGGGAGTAAGTTGCTATCTTTTTTAGTATTCTCTCTCTTATCTCCCTTTTCTTTTTCGTTTGAAACAAGAATTGCCATGTTTGCGGTCTTTTGTAGTGTGTAAAGCCAGTTCTCTTTTCTTCTCTCATCTTTTGGACTCCGTCCGTCATTAGGTAGGTGGCGTATTTCCAAAGTCTGTAGGCCTGTCTTTTTCGAACGCGGCCTAGGAATATGTCAGCTCTTGAGAGAGCAACATAGCCCTTCACTAGGTTCTTCCCCTCGTATTCGAGTGGCAGGTTCTCCTCTATCCACTGTATGAGATCTTCAGGTGCCTCATCCAGTGACATCGCATCCATATATGCTGAGAAGTTGGTTTTGAAAATTTTCTGCAAAAGCTTGAATATATCAATTTCCTGTGTCCTCTTTCCAACTACAAAATCTTCCAAGGTTACTTTTTTCTTTCCCTCGGCAATGGCTTGCAAATCATTTATCGCAGCTCTTAAATCTCCTCCAGCATTTTCTGCGATTTTTTCTAGCACCTCTTTTTCACATTCTATTCCCTCCTTAATACAGATCTTCTGTAGGACCTTCACTATTTGTGTCTTTGAAACTCTTCGAAATTCTATGAACTCACACAGGGATCTAAGCTCTTGTGACAGCTCGTAAGGATCGTTTGCCGTTAATATTATCGGTTGTCTTGGCTTCCTCTTGATTATCCTTATTAAAGCTGATTCCCCGCCAACGTCTTCTTTTTTATGAATATTGTCCACCTCATCCAGTATTATGAGTTTCAATCTTCCAGCGCTTGAGGACAAAAATTCCCCTTCGTCGCTGATCGTTTCATTAAAAGCTCCTTCTCCAACAATTCGGTCTATTATTTCCCAATTTCTTTGATCACTTGCGTTCATCTCAACGACTTCCCACTTCATCGTATTCGCCAATGCCAAGGCAAGGGAAGTCTTACCCACGCCTGGTGGTCCAGCAAGCAGAAGAGGTTTCCAAGTACCTTTCTGCCACTTCTTTGCCCACTCCATCACCCTTGCGATCGTTTCTTTGTCTGCTACGACTTCGCTGATATCCTTTGGTCTGTACTTCTCAACCCATAGCATTGATTGTAGATTTTCCTGAAGATATATATAAGATTCCAGCCTGTCAAAGTCATGCATAGTGATGAGCTACTCGTCTAAAGGATGAACTTTCTTCCTTTTAGCCTAGAGATATGGCCAAAAGATCGACCCGATCAACTGAGAATAGATAAAAGGACTGAAGCTATATTTTCTGGGCTTTCTTTACTGACCTCTTCCCCGCCCTAAATTGCGAATGTCGCTGCAGGAGTAGAAGTTTGGGATTACATCTCCCGTTTGGGATTCAATCCCGGCTAGTTACCCCTATCCCTTTCAGAACTCGGGGTTATGAGAATGTTGTAAGCAGCTGCCAGATGTGTTGAAACCTTTTTTCAACCTTTCGCATTTGAAAAGCCCTCTTTTAATCCTTTTCCCGCAGCCATCTCCGTGCATTGGGCATTTTGATGAAGTTTTTTCCTCGCTGATGAAGGAAACCGTAGTGCTATACTCTTCAGCCACTTCATGGATTCTTTTCAGCAGGTATCCATATGTCCAAACATGGACGTTGCTGAAGTTCTCCTATCCTCGTTGGAGAAACTGCAAGTCGGTGAGCTACGGGCTACTATTCAGACTTTCTATTAATTTAAGCTTTTCTCATCCAGTTCTGAAGGGCGAGGCTTTCGGTTATAACATGACTTCTCATATCCGCTAGGTTTTAAGTTATTAAAAAAGCAAAAGCTTATATAGAGAGCATATACTCTTCTGACGTGAATGATGGAATTTATATGAGAAGGGAGGAAATAGAAGAAATAAAGAGAAAGAGACTGAGACACACACTGAAATACGTGTACGAAAACAGCTATTTTTACAGAAGGAAATTTGAAGGAATAGATCTCGACAGAATAACCCCTGAAAACATACACGAGCTTCCCTTTACGACAAAACAAGATCTTCGCAGCGCTTATCCATTGAAAATGAGTTGTGTGCCTAGGAACAGAATTGTGAGAATTCAGATGAGCGGCGGTACAACCGGACAGCCGGTTATAGTTCCCTATACTAGGAAGGACGTAGAGCAGTGGAAAGAAATGGTTCTCAGGGCTTTTAAAATAGCCGGAATATCCTCTAATGACGTAATACAGATAACTCCGGCATTTGGTCTTTGGAACGGAGGCTTTGGTTTTCACTTCGCCGCCGATGCTATCAATGCATTTGTAATTCCCATAGGTCCGGGCAACACAAGAAATCAGATTCGCTTTATGCTTGATTTCGGAACGACTGTTCTTTGTGCAACGGCCAGCTATCCTTTAAGGATAGCAGAAGTCGCAGAGGAGCTCGGTATTCGACCATCCGAGCTCCCTGTTGAGAAAATGTTGCTCGGTGCAGAACCTTGGAGCGATGAGATGAGAAGAAAAATAGAAGAGACTTTTGAAGCAGTAACTTTTGACATTCCTGGGTTAACTGAGATGGGGGGAGTTGGAACTGTTGGCTTTGAATGCCCTTTGAGGAAGGGTTTGCACATGTGGGAAGATAATTACATAGTAGAAGTTGTAGATCCAAAGACCGGGGAACCCCTTGACGAGGGCGAGGAGGGGGAAGTGGTTTACACGGCCATAAACAGGGAAGCTATGCCCCTAATAAGATACAGAAGCGGTGAAGTTTCGGAGATTTTGAGTAAAGAGAGATGCGAGTGCGGGATAGAGCATATAACGTTGGGAAGGATCAGGGGGCGGACAGATGACATGATTATACATAGTGGTGTTAAATTCTATCCAAGAGACGTTGAAAGCATTCTTGCCAGGTATGGGATTGTGCATTATAGGATCGAGGTTGGTTCCGATGTCAGAGTTTTATTTGAGGGTGAGCAAAGTCTTGTTCCGAGGCTTTTGAGAGATTTTAGGGAGTTTATAGGCATAAATCCGGAGCTTGTGGCACTCCAAAAAGGACAAATTGAGAGGTTTGAAGGAAAGGCGAAGAGGTTGGTGAGAATATGATTTTGGAAGCAATATACGGAATTTCCATCCTTATGATCTTTCTTGGGATTGTAATAGCTTTTAGGAAAGCGAGGAGACTTCTATGATTTTGGAAGTCTTTTTAGTTTACAATTTTTTAATGATCTTAATAGGGCTATACGAATACAGAAGAACAAAAAGTATATCCGAATTTTATATAGCTGGAAAGAGACTTGGAGCTTTGGCCATCAGTTTTTCCTTTTTTGCAACCTACTTCAGCACGGCAGCTTTTTTGGGTGGAGGGGGAACAGGTTTCATCCTCGGATTTCAGTGGTCAGCTTTCTTGATATTCTTCCACATTCTCTTTGCAATCCTAGCATGGTTGATCATCGCTCCTCCGATGAAGAGAATCGCCGATGAGATGGGGGCGTTAACAGTTCCGGAGTTGTTGGGGAAGAAATTTGGAAAAGAAGTGCAGATAATCTGTGCATTGGTTATCCTCTTCTTTTTTGAATTTTACATGGTATCGATTTACAAAGGTGCAGGAATTTTGCTTCAAACTATGCTTTCAATGGGTTACTTAGAAGCTCTGCTCGTTACAGCAATCGTTGTTACCATTTATACTGCTATTGGCGGTTTCAGAGCGGTTGTAACCACGGATATCGTTCAGGGTTTAATAATGCTTTTTGGCGCTCTTCTGCTCTTCTTTTCAATATTCCAACAGCTTGGTGGATTTGGAGCAATTGAAATTTTGCGTTCGACTAAGCCAGAGCTGTTTGAAATAGGGAAAATGGGGCCAAAACCGGTTCTTGATGCTGGAATGGTAATCCCATTTGTTTTAAGTTTAACTTTTGCGATCAGCATTGCTCAGCTTTCAAGTCCACAGCTAGTTATCAGGTTTATTGCAGCGAGAAATCAGAGAGTGGTGGTATATGGCATGATTATGACCCCGATAATAGTAGGCATTTTTGCAATTTGCGTTTTTAGCATTGGTCCGCTGGGATGGCTTGTTATACCAAAGGAGGAATTAACAGTCTTTTTGAAGGATACAGACAAGGTCGTACCATACATGGCAATGAAGCTGCTACCGGAGGGCATAAATGCTATGCTTTTGGCTGCAATAATAGCAGCTGCAATGTCTACTATAAATTCTCTTGTTCATGTTTCCGCAACTGCCCTAGTCAGAGATCTGATTCAAAATCTTAGGAAAATAGAAGACTCGAAAGCTCTTAAGCTTACTAGAATTTCAGTGGTAGTTTTAGCTCTGATTCCTATTTACTTCGCAATTAGCCCGCCGGGAATAATAGTTGAAATCGTAGGCGTAAGTTTTTCAGTAATAACTTCAGCATTCCTTGTCCCGTTGCTTGTTGTTCTTTATTCGAAAGAAGCTAAAAAGAGTGCGGTCATAGCGTCGATGGTCGTGGCCATCGCAACATGCATAGTCTGGCAGATGTATTTCTACAAGGTTTACTTCATATATCCAGTGGTTCCCGGGCTTTTAGCGTCGGCCATTACGCTTCTAGCTCTCAATTTTAAAAAGTAATCTAATTTCTGTTTTTTCTTCTCTTAAAAGCTTTACGAGCTCTCTGTTTATTTCTAGAGCAGATTTGTTTGCAGAAATCAGCACAGTTCTGCCGCAAACAAAATTGCTTTTTCTGATCACAATATCTCTTTCATGCCTAAAGCTTAGTTTTTCGCTTCCAAAGCCAAAAAGGGAATCTCTTATACCATATTCCGGAAGTATTATCTCAACTTCAACTTTCTTACCTTTCTTTAGAACCATTTTTGCGTTTTCGGGAATTTCGGAAGCTCCTAGGTTTGCTCTTACTCCAATAACACAGTCAGCCCTTTTTGAGATTTCTTGATCCTTTGTAACTTCTAAAGTGTTGTAGTGTTTTGCTGTTATGTTTTTATGACCAAAAGCGATTACTTCAAAAATAATCATTCAAATAAAATATAAAATAAAAAATTTACTTTCTATACAGGACTATTTCGATTGCAGATACGTTTGCAGTTCCCTGTTCGCCCGAAACCTGTTCCGTAGATATTTTTATATCTTTAACATCGACATCTGGCAAGAAGCGTTTTCTGACGATTTCTGCTACATCGACTGCCCTGCTAATTGCCTTTCCGCGCGCTTTAATTGCAACTTCTGTTGCACCACTATTAAACTGTGTAAGTACTGCCAGCACGTAATTCATCACGGGTTTATTCCCAACAAACACAGCATTTTCTGCCATTTTCGATCCCTCCTTTTTTCTTGTCAAACCATCGAGAGTTATATTAATCTTTCGTCATGTGTTCTTTCGCGATTAGCTATCCCGGCCTTGAAAGGGGAGGGTTTTCAGACATAAAAATCCCAAACTTAAAGTTAAAAAAGCCTCAGTCATGAGTGTATATAGCCACGACCTCTTCTTCAATCTTTTCAATTCTGCAGAATCCGAATCTTTCAAACTGAACGACTTTCCCTAGTTCTCTTTCAACGCCCTTTTCAACAAGACCTTCAAAAACGCTCTCTCCAATTACCCTGCATTTCATTGTGAAGCTTTTTGGCAACCAGTGGATTATGTTCTTTCCCTTTTTGGCCATTGAAAGTTCATAACTGACGAATTTTGCCTTTTTGTCTAGGATAATGTTGCAGAAATCTTTTAGTCTTACGTTTTCTCCCTTTAACCTCTCAAAATCATCCAGCGAAACATAGACAAATCTTTCACCTTTTAAAATTCTTTTTTCATTTGAGTTTGGATTTAGGGGTATTTCCACAGTTCTCTCCTCTGGCAAACCCTCGATCTCTATCTCGACTGGATTTGCAACGAAGAAGTATCTGTTTGCCTTTGGATCTATTATTTTTCGGTTCTCGGCGAAAAGATTTTTCAGGCTGACATTTACTTCACTTTCGCTCAATCCGAGGGACAAGTAGAATTTTCTTATCGCTTCAGCTGTTATGCCCCTTCTTCTGAGTGCCCTTATTGTTGGAAGTCTTGGGTCGTCCCAGCCGTTGTATTTTCCACTCTCTATCTCCTTCTTTATTAGCGAAGTCGAAAGTTTTCCAAATTCAACAACATTAACCCTTCCCCAGTGCATCGTTATTGGGTACTTCCAGCCAAGGTATTCGTAGATGTATCTCTGCCTAAGCTCAGAATCCCGCAAATCTTTCCCTCTAAGTATGTGAGTAGTCTGGCAAAGCTTATCCTCTATTGCAGATTCGAAATCGAGGGTGGGATATACGAAGTAGGCATCTCCGACAAGCGGATGTGGGGTGTAGATTATCCTGAAAGCAACCCAATCTCTGACAGCTGGATCCTTGTGAGACATATCTGTCTTTATTCTTAGCACAACTTCTCCTTCTCTGTATAGGCCTTCGAGCATTTTTTCCCAGACATCTAGGTTTACTTCCACCTCACTATCTCGATGCGGACAGGGAACTCCGCTATCCCTGAATTTTTTGAATTCTTCCTTTTTGCAAAAGCAGGCGTAGGCTTTTCCCAATTCTATCAACTTCTTGGCATAATCGTAATAGAGCGGAATTCTTTTGGATGCATATATAATTTCGTCGGGTTCGTAACCTAGCCACTCTATGTCTTCAAGGTACCAGTCGTAAGCTTCAAGCATCGGCCTTTTTGTTTTGGGGTCTGTATCGTCGAATCTTATGATGTATTTTCCGTCGTACATTTTGCAGTATTCACCGTTAATTATAATGCCTCTCGCAGAACCCAGAGTAGGCGGTCCATTTGGATTTGGTGCAAATCTCATTATGACTTTTCCTTTTTCGGCATTAGGTAGTGGTGGGAGGCCAATATCTTTTTCATGAACTCTTCTTTCAACGGTATACTTGCTCATTAACTCTTTCTTTTGCTCTTCACTCATTGCTTCGAACTCCTTTATACATTCCTGAACGAGCGCTATAACTTCCCTTATCTTTGCTTTCATCTCCGGATTTTCGGCTATCACTTTTCCGATTACGGCTTTTTCGTCAGCTTTTCCAAATTTTGATGCGTTGATTGCGATGTGCTTCATTATTATATCTTTCACGACCCAGATTCTCGTTAGAATATATATTCCTTTAGCAAAAATTTTTTAACGCTTGAAGCTAAAAAATTGGTATGAACACGTTGAAGTTTAGAAATGTTGAAATAACTTATCTAAAGCATGCAGGATTCAAAGTTAAGGGATCAAAGGTTCTGTACATAGATCCTTACGAAGTTCCGGAGGGGATGGAAAAAGCAGACATAATCCTCGTAACGCACGATCACTTTGATCACATGGACATTAAGTCGATAAAGAGACTTTCAAAGGCAGATACAACAGTCGTAACACCGAAGGGTTGCATAATAGAAGGATTTGAGGCCTGTTCTTTGGCTGAGGGAGAAGAAAGGGAAGTTAAGGGGGTTAAAATAAAGACCGTACCCGCTTACAACGTTAAAAAGCCGTTTCATAAAAAAGGGGGGGTTGGCTACATCGTTGAGATGGATGGTGTAAAGATATACCACACCGGTGATACTGATAGGATTCCGGAAATGAAGAAAATTGAGGTTGACATCGCCCTGTTGCCCATTGGTGGCACTTACACAATGGACGTGAAAGAAGCGGTTGAAGCCGCTTGGGATATAAAGGCAAGTGTATACATTCCAATGCATTATGGAGCAATCCCGAACACGGAAGCAGATCCTGAAGAATTCAGATTAAGAGTTCCGAAGGCAGTAGTTTTAAAGCCCCTTCTGGGCAAGGGCTGAAACCTTTCATTTTTTATAAAACTGAAATCACGGACTTGCATTAAAAAATAAAATTTTTCTGGGCCTTCGCATCTGTCCGGCTCTCGGTTGTAATATGCTGAACTCTTGCTTTTCACGTCTCTCTTTTTAGCTCGGCAACGACAAAGCTATATCCTAGAACACACTTTTCCGGCGACCCTCCAATTATTTTGACTACTGAGACATTTTCTCCATCCTTTAGCTCGACTGGGTGGCAAAGATTATACATTCCGCACTCGTAGTGGTTGCACTTCCTCTCTTGGTATCTAAACTTTGCGCCCTCTGTGAGGTTTGACTCAATGAGAGATATAATTGGAAGTTCGATCACTTCAACTGCGACAACTCCATCCTCATGAAGCTGGCACTCTTGAACGGTTCCATCCCTTAACCCAACTATTTTGTATTTTGCCCCTTCTTTAAGTTTTAGACAGGTTTTTTTGACTTTGCAATTCTCACATTCAGGTTTTCCCCCAAGGAAAATAAATTCGACGCCAATTTTAGCCCAACTCTTTCCGCAGAGTGTAATGATCCTGCTAACTTCACCATTCATAGATAGAGTATACTCACACATTATTTTAGCTTTCCCCAAAAATAAATTTAAATTTTATAATATCCAATTTGTAATGTTCTATTCGTCTTTTCAATGCTTTTTTCCTTTTGAACTCCAAAGACAGCTCTTATGGCATCGATATTTTCTGGGATAACTATGGCTTCCTGATGAACGGCCTGAGTGAGGAAGAGGTCTTTACCATCAATTGCAATCGATTCCAGCCATATGGCATTCTCATAAAGGTCATATCTCATTCTTAGCTCTCTTGCGAACTCTATTATCTTTGCAGTTGAAGTGAATCCGTCTTCGGCTGATACGAGCAGTATTCTTGGTTCTCTTTCTAGTACAGATATGACATCTTCTTTGGTAACGATCTCTTTAAGTTCAATGCATAGCGAATGGACATGCATAAGCGTCGTTGGTAGCTTGAATGCAGTCGTTACTATATCCACATCTGGCAGAACAGTCTTGACATCCTTTGCATGATGCGATGGTAGAGCTATTGGATCTGGGGCTATTGCATTTGTCAAACCCTTCTTATCCTCTTTTGGATCTGCAATTCTTCTCAAAATCGTTGCTCTAACTCTCCCAATCTTAAAGTTAGTCTTTAGCTGGTATATCGTTCTGGTCAGGGCTGTTGTGTTGCAGCTGACCACTCTTACGTATTTTTTACCAATAGCGTCGTTGTAGTTTGCTAACGCATTGAAAGAAACCTCCGCTACCTCTTTCTTTTCTCCACCTTGGAATATCGCTTTAATCCCGAAACTCTCGTAAATTTTCTTGTTCTCAGCACCTACCTTATCCGGACTGCAGTCAATTACTATGTCAGCTTTTTTTATAAGATCTTCAACAGTTCCACTTATCTCTATTCCTGCCTTCTCGAAAAGTTCGATGCTCTCGGCTTTTGCAACGTAGAGATCGAACCTCTTCTTCGCGAGTTTTGCCTCGAAATCGGGTTTCGTCTTTGTAACGCCAACAACTTTCATGTCGTCTTGCCTTGCTACTGCATCTGCGACTCTTTTTCCTATTGTTCCGTATCCGTTTATTGCAACCTTAATCATTGCAACACCTCCACTTTAATCTTATGTGCAATCAGATCGATTTCTAATATTTTGCCTTTTAATTCGTACTTCTTCCCTAGTATGTCGTAGAAAACAAGCAGATCTTTCTCCACTTCTAAACGCACTATGTCTTCGAAGATCACTTTATTTCCGGAAAGCACTTTTGACTCGCACATGCCAGTTCTTTGGCATTCTTGTATAAATAACTATCAGAAAAGTTTTTATCTAAAGAGCCAAAATCTTTTTTAAATGCCCAAAACTGTGAAGGATTTGCTCATCGAAATTAGGAACGCGACCGAATTAATAATAGATCTTGCCTATTCGTCTATTTTGTATGATGCAGAAGACATAGCAGAGGAAGTAATTGAGCTTGAGAGAAAGTTCTACGAACTGCTCAATGAAATAAGAACATTGGCTGCTCTCTCTGCTAGGAGACTCGAGGATGCGAAGAGAATGGTTGCGATTATGCAAATAGCCAGTGCAAGCCAGAAAATTAGCAGCGCTGCAGGAGATAAGTCAACGCTTGTTTTGAGGAATTATAAGCTGAGCAAGGATATCGTGAAACTCATTTTAAGTCGCTCGGAGGAAACAATATTGAAGATATCTGTTCCAGAAAACTCGCAGGTGGCTGGAAAAACACTTGGAGAACTTAGATTTCAGAAAGTGATGGGAATGAGAGTGATAGCAATAAAAAGGGATTTGGAATGGATTTTTGATGTGAACAGGGATGTAATACTAATGAAGGGGGATATTTTGTTTGTCAGAGGGGATCCAAACATGGTTCCTAAAGTTTACGAATTCGTTCTTGGTGAGAGGAGGGAGCTAGAGACCGTTTGTTGTCTCGAAATTCCGGAGCTGGACAAAGCTGTGGATGCGCTGATAGAGATGAAAAACCTCTCTGAGCTCGCGGTTGATCTGGCGTATTCATCCTTAATCTACGAAAACTATGATGTAGCGTTTGAAGTCGTTTACATTGAAAACCTCCTAGATAACCTGAAGTTCGAAGTTGAGAGGAACATACTGCTCGCAAGCAGGAAATTTGAAGATCCTTCTGTTTTAATTCCAATATTGGAATTGGCCCATAGCGCTGAACAAATAGCAGATGGAGCTAGAGAGATAGCTGAGGTTTTGTTGAAAAAGATGGAATTGCCTGCTGTATTTAGGGAAGCGATGAGGAAAACAGATGAGGTTTTGACGATGGTGACAGTGTGTGAGAACTCTAATCTTCAGGGAAAAACTTTAGGCGAAGCCAGAGTTGAAACGAACACGGGCATGCATGTAGTAGCCGTCAAGAGAAGAGGGGAATGGATCACAAGACCAACCGCGAGTACGAGAATTTTTGCTGGGGACATTTTGATAGCCAAAGGTCCAAAAGATGGAGAAAGCGAGCTTATAAACCTATGCTCGGCTATTGAGAAACGAGTTCTTTAAGTTTTTTAACCAGTTCTCTTCTTATCTTAGAATCTCTTCCAGCTTCACAGACAACGGATCTAACTCCTATTATATCTGGTGAAAGCTTTTTTAAGCTATCTAAATGGTTCCATTTAAGATTTCCAGCTACAGCACAGAGAAGTCCGTGCTCTTTTGCCATTGAAACAAAGCTGTAAAGATTTTCGAATCTAAGATGGTCGAATATTGAAGTTCCGTCCTTTATAGCTGTGTCTACCATAACAACGTCTGCTCCACATGAGCTTGCAATAGCTGGTAGTTTTAAAGGATTTATTGCATTTATTCTATAAAAATCTCCATATCCTGCAATCACGACTTTTTTCTCAGAATCGAAATCCTTTACTGCTCTTACCACAGCCTTTATCATTTCCTGTGCTTCGGACTCGTT
Source organism: Archaeoglobales archaeon (assembly GCA_011605865.1). Lineage (GTDB taxonomy): Archaea > Halobacteriota > Archaeoglobi > Archaeoglobales > Archaeoglobaceae > WYZ-LMO2. The sequence continues at coordinate 11,674 of JAAOZI010000023.1, read as the reverse complement.
TCTAACTCCGTAAAGCCCCACTTTTATATAATCCGCACCGGCCATTGCAGCTCCTAAAGCTGCCAGACTTGCAGTTCCTGGCTTGAATGGCATATCCCCAGTGGTTGCGCTCACTTGTTTTCCAAATGATTTGGCGAGTTTTGCAACCTCTCTTATAACCCATGGAAAATTTGCCCCAAGAGAACCCTCTCCGGGATTTTTAACATCTATTATATCAGCTCCACCCTCAATTGCCTCGAGTGCCTCATCTATATCTTTTGGACTAACTAGAACAAGCATTGATATTAGTTCCCACAATGATATATATGCCTTTTGAAAGTTTTAAGGATGGTGGGGAGATGAAGGTTGAACCGGTAAAGGCAAGAAAAGGCATGAAAGTTTCAGAACTACTCGAAGCCTTCAGTTTGTCAGCTTTCAATGCTAGGAGACTTGGAGAAGCGGGAAAACTGTGGAGAAAAATGTTAGAGGATGATGCTTTCATCTTTTTGACATTAGCTGGTGCAATGGTTCCTGCGGGTATGAGAAGGATCTTGGAAACGGTAGTCTCTAATGGGTTTGTAAATTCAATAATTTTGACAGGAGCAAACATTGTTCACGAGCTCTGTGAGGCTCTGGGTTTCTCTCACGAAATCGGGAGCGAGAAAGTAGACGACATTGAACTTGCGGAAATGGATATCAACAGGATATACGATGTATTTGTACCAACTTCTGCGTTTGTTGCGGTTGAAGAATTTTTATCGAAGTTATTCGGGCAACTTTCCGGAAACATTTCGAGCTATGAAATATTGTGGGAAATAGGAAAGAATCTGAAAAATTCTTTTTTGAGTCTTGCGTTTGAGAGAAGAATTCCGGTTTTCTGTCCAACTCTTCACGACTCAATAGCTGGGCTTCACCTTATGCTATACGGAAAAAAAGTTGTTCTAGATTACAAGAAAGATATGGAGAAAATTATAGAGCTCTGTTCCCAGAAAAAAAAGTTTGGAATTGTTATAATTGGCGGAGGAGTTCCAAAGAACTTTGCATTGCAAGCGATGTTACTGTCGGATGGTTTCGATTATGCGATACAGATCACCACAGATTCTCCGCAATTTGGCGGATTAAGCGGAGCTACGCTAGAAGAGGCTAAGAGCTGGTGTAAGCTAAAAAGCGACGCAAAAGCTGTAACTGTTTACTGTGATGCAACAATAGCGCTTCCAATGCTGGTATGCTATTTGATAGATTCGTTTAGTGAAGGAGACGTCTAAATTCTGGTTTTCTCATTCGCAATCAAATCTAGATATTCATAAAGATTCAACCTCTTTTTTGAGCATTTTTTGTCTTTCCTTGGCGCTATATCCAGTTAGCTCTTCTAGGAATTTATTGTAAGCTTTAATCGTATTAAGGGCAGTTTTGTCATCGACGAGCTTCGTTCTCGTCTCAACAAGCAGAATTTTTCCATCCAGTTTAGCCCTCATTTCTTCAATTCCGCCAAAATTCCTTACAATGTAAAATTTGCCCTCTTTTTCGAAGTTACCGAAATGTTTTCTGAGCAATTCTTCAAGTCTTTCATCGCTCGCTTCGTAACCTCTTTTGAACTTATACTCTCTCATGAAAGGAAATCTATCGAGAGTTTTTAAATCCATTGAAAAAAGTGATAGCATGCTCAAGATTGACGGAAGTTATGGAGAGGGAGGAGGACAAATTCTCAGGACTGCGATTGCTCTTTCATGTCTAACCGGGATTCCAGTTGAGGTAATCAAAATAAGGGCGAATCGCCCTAATCCGGGACTTGCAGCTCAACACATGAAGGGAATAGAGGCGGCAAAGATTATAAGTAATGCTGAGGTTGAGGGATTAAAAATAGGTTCTACAAGGGTTATTTTCAAGCCTAGGAGTGTAAAAGGAGGGGAGTATAAAATAGATATAGGAACGGCGGGGAGTGTAATACTTATCTTGCAGACAATTCTTCCTCCGCTTCTGATCGCTGAAAATAAGTCAAGACTCGAGATAATCGGTGGAACGGATGTGGCTTGGGCCCCTACTGTAGATTACTTCAAGAACGTTACGATAAAGGCCATTAGGGAACTTGGATGCGAGATAGAGTTGCAGGTAAAAAGCAGGGGTTACTACCCGAGGGGAGGAGGGAGAATTGTTGTTGAAGTCACCCCGTCAAAGATGCAAGGAAAACAGTTCGAAAAACCGGATTGCGAAATTTTTGGGATTAGTCACTGCCAAAATTTGCCGGATCATGTAGCTTTAAGGCAGAAAGAAGCGCTTTTGGAATTTCTCAGGAGGAAGGGATTAAAAGCAGAAGTTGAAGTTGAAATTCTGAAAGGAGTGTCTACTGGAAGCGGTGTCACTGTTTGGTGCGGCTACAAAGGTGGTAGTGCTTTGGGAGAAAGAGGAAAGAGGGCTGAGGAAGTTGGTATAGAAGCTGGAAAGAATTTTTATGATGAATTCCAGCTCGAAGGCGTTTTTGATTCTCATCTTGCCGATCAAGTGATGATTTTTGCTGCAATGGCGAAGGGAATAACTAGGTTTACAACTACGAAAATAACGATGCACCAGAGGAGCAATATGTATGTTATCAACAGCTTTTTGGGGAACTCAGTCAAATTGGATGAAGATAAAAGGGAGATAATTATAACTGGGAATGGATGAAAGGTTTTAAGCTTAGAAGTCAAATACTTGCCCTAGAAGGGGCAAGCTTGGCATCCTTTTTGTCAAGTAGAAGGAGTTCAGATGTCTCGGAATGCACCTGATAGCCTGCAGGTTTTATGAGATCTGCAGGATGAGCTTGGCTTTTAAACCGACACGTGAAGGTAGTTGCCTTTAAAGGTAAGAATCTCATGAGCAGGAATTGAGTTCTCCCAAAAATTTAAATTTAATACGTTGCTGCTATTTCGGTGACCTCATCGCCTATACTAACCTTAGCGGTATTTATCTTGACCTATATCCTAATATCTGTTCAGCACATAGGCAGAATTAGACTTTACAGACCAGCTGCCTCAACGGTTGGAGTTGCCCTTTTATTCTTGCTCGGTCTTATAAGTTTTGAGGAAGCAATAGATGCCATAGACTTTCATACTATAGTTTTGTTGCTTGGAATGATGATTTTGACGGCTTATCTTGGTATTGCAGGCTTTTTCGATTATCTTGCGATGAAAATTCTCTCCTTTTCGAAGACAGATGTCAGAATGCTCCTTTTTATAATTATAACTTCTGCTTTCCTTTCGGCGCTGTTTGTAAATGATACAATCTGTGTTTTCATGACCCCTATAGTTGTTAGGATGGCATTGGCTTCGAATATAAATCCTGTTCCACTTCTAATAGCTCTTGCCACCTCTGCAAACATCGGAAGCGCTGCCACTATCATAGGAAATCCGCAAAACATGCTTATTGGAATGGTGTCCAAGATCAATTTTCTTGAATTTGCGAAAAATATTGCACCCATAAGCGCAGTTTGTCTGATTCCAAATTTTCTAATAATCTACTTAATCTACAGGAAAGAGTTCAAAAAGTTCAGAATTTCAACGGAAAAGGTAGAATTCGATAGGAACTTGGTAATTAAGACCATAGCCGTCTTTATTTTTGTCCTAATCCTCTTCGTGCTTGAAATTTACCCAGTATCTGTTTCGGCACTTATAGGAGCAGCTATAATGTTTCTGATAGGAGGCATTCCACCCAGAAAGGCCCTTGAAAAGGTAGATGGTGGCCTTTTGCTGTTTTTCTGCAATCTTTTTATCATCATGCATGCCTTTGAAAGAGACTTTGGCCAGTACTTGCTGTCATCTATCAGGTGGGAGAGAGATCTCTCTTCTTATTTCTTTGTAAGCTTCATAACGGTTGTGGGAAGCAACTTAGTGAGCAATGTACCATTTGTAATGATGATGTTACCTTTTGCAAAAGCAGACGGCGAGCTCTGGCTTATTCTTGCCATGGCCTCAACTTTTGCCGGAAACCTGACTTTGATTGGGAGTGTTGCAAACTTAATCGTTGCCGGAGTGGCGGAAAGATACGGCATTAATCTCAGCTTTTTTGAATATCTAAAAGTAGGCGTCCCACTGACAATTATTACAGTAGTTATAGGTACGATAATGCTTTACTATTTATGAAGAACCTTAGAGAAAGTCTCTATTTTCCTCAAAGCTCTTCAGGATCTCGATGCTTTATCCTAGCTATCTGGATTAAGGCTGTATTGAGTTTGAAGAACTTCTAGCATCTTCGTAGCATTTTTCGAGCGGCTTATTAAAGGCAGGACTTTTGATTTGGCCTGAACACCTTGCCTACAACGCATATCTGGACTTCCTTCTGCAAGTAAACTTCCCTTGGATTGTTTGTACATTCTTTTCAGATTTTCTATTTATTTAAGCTTTTCATTCGCACCGTTCTGGTCTAGCATTAACTTTCATTCTTTCCTTCCTCTTTTCATGGGAGGGCAGCTTAAGGCGAAGTTCTGCCTTTAAACAGAGAGAGCTCACGGACAAATCGGGATAAAAGTTAAATATTTTTCCGAAGTTTTGGCTGTATGGAATATGGCTCAATTGCAACGAATCCAAACAAGATGAAGCTGATCCAGATAATAGCGAAAAAAGAGCAAAATTTGGAGAATTTAGCGAAGAAGATTAGGATGCCGGTTCAAACGGCTAAATCTCTGCTTGAGGAGCTAATGGAAGAAGGTTTAATTATAAAGGAGGGGGAAGTGTATAAACTGAGTGAGAAAGGTGAAAAGGCAATAAAAGAAATTGGGGAATTTAAAGCTTCTGTTTAATCTCCCACTTAAATGGCGAAGTTTACTGAAAAAGCTGGATCTGAACGGATTTTGGAGGAAAGGGAGGACAGGAACGACAAGGTCTTTATCCTGCGGAATATAGTGGAGATAAGGATACCGAAACACGAATTTGAAAAATTAAGCAAGAAGTATGATAAGGAATATATTATTTCAAATTATGAAAATAAGAGAATTCTGAACAGAATTACTGGTAGAGAACTTGTTTTTGTAACGAAGGAGAGTGGAATACCTCTTTTGGGCCACTCTGCCTTTGGGATAATCGATCGTGGAACGAATCTTCTTCAGGTAAGGTGCATCTCTGGTTGCAACTTAAACTGTATATTTTGTAGCGTAGATGAGGGAAGGAAAAGCAAAACTAGAAAGACGGATTACATAGTAGATCCGGATTACATGTTGGATGAACTGAAGAAGATCATTGATTTTAAGGGAGAGGGAGTTGAAGTTCACATCGATGGCCAAGGGGAGCCTGCACTCTATCCTTACTTGGAGTATTTCGTTGGGGAGGTTTCCAAGATCAAGAAAGTCTCCATCATATCAATGCAGACAAATGGTATTCCATTGAACGAGCAGAGAATTTCTGAAATGGAGGGAAAGATGACGAGAATAAATTTGTCGATCAGCGCAGTTACTGAGGAAACGGCAAAAAAGCTTTATGGAGCATATCCTTTAAAGAGAGTTCTAGAAATTGCTGAAATTATTGCCAATAGTAAAATAGATCTTTTAATAGCTCCAGTATGGGTTCCCGGTTACAACGATGACGAAATTCCTAAGATAATAGAATTTGCTTTGGAAATAGGCGCTGGAAAGAAATTTCCGCCTCTTGGAATTCAGAAGTATATTCCATACCGTTTTGGAAGAAAAGTTGGGAAAAGCATGACTTTTAGAGAATTTTACGAGAAACTTAGGATTCTTGAGAAAGAATACGGTGTTAAGCTTGTTCTGAGGCCGGAGGACTTTGGGATAGAAAAGAGACCATCTGTCGAGAATCCGTTCAAGAAGGGGGAGATTTGTTATGGACGAATAGTCGCTGAGGGAAGGATGTATGGAGAGAAGCTTTGCGTGGCAAAAAACAGAAGCGTTGCAGTGATAAGCGATAAAAAAATTGGTGATATTGTGAAGTTTGAGGTAATCAGGAACGAGGATGGGATAATTGTTGGAAGAGAAATTTAGTCCGCTATCTCAGCTATTAAAGGAGCGTGATCTGAAGGCTTCTCTGAAAGTCTTGGCTTCATGTCCACATAGCAATTAACGCATCTCTCGGCAACAATGGGACTCGCAAGTATTGCGTCAACCCTCCAACCCAGACCTCTTTCTATGGCCCCTTTAACTCTGTAATCGTAGAAAGTGTATATCCTTTCATTTGGATGAATCTTTCTGAGAAGGTCAACAAAACCCAGTTCAAGGATTTTTTTATAGGCATTTCTGGCATCTTCATGGAAACACACATGATTTTTTAGTTTCTCTGGGCTGTGAACGTCTATTGGTTCCGGAGCTACGTTCATGTCCCCGCAAACTATTATTTTCTCTCTTAGATCAAATGACTTAAGCCACTCGTGGAGCATTTTGAGCCATTTAAGTTTGTAAACGTATTTTTCACTGTCGATTCTGAAGCCCTGAGGAACGTAAACGTTTATGAGCTTTAGGTCTCCAAATCGAGCAAATATCAGCCTATCCTCGTCAATTCCTTTTAAACCAAAACTAAATTCATCCGGTTTTTTTAGTGAAGCAATAGCGACTCCGCTTTGTCCTTTTTTACCGCGGAAAACTACATGGTAACCGATTCTGTGAAAGTCGGCGGAAGGGAATTTTTTGTCCTCTGTCTTTGTCTCCTGAAAGCATACGAAATCGGGTTTGTTTTCCTTTAGCCAGGGAATAACGATATGCAATCTTGAATTTATTGAGTTCACGTTAAACGTTGCAACTTTCATAATTTCAATTTGGTTCCACGCTTAAATTTTTTCATAGATTATCTTTTTATAAATTATTTAAATTTAAAAGTGAGTAAGGAGAAATTTAAAAATCACAGTCAATCAATGTTATGGAACTCGAAGAGAAAATAGCACTGATAACGAGGAATACTGAGGAAGTCATTACGGTTGAAGAGTTGAGACAATTGCTCGAAACAAAGGATAGGCCAAGAGCTTATGTTGGTTATGAGCCTAGTGGCGACATACATCTGGGGCATTTGATCACAGTGAATAAACTAAAGGATCTGCAAAAAGCCGGATTCGAAATAGTTGTCCTGCTTGCGGATATCCATGCATATCTTAATGAAAAGGGTAGCTTTGAGGAGATAAGAGAACTTGCAGAGAGGAATATGAAGACTTTCATTGCTTATGGTTTAAAAAAAGAAAAAACGCAGTTTGTTCTCGGTAGTGATTATCAGCTGAACAGGGATTACGTTCTCGACGTTCTAAGGCTTGCCAGGATAACAACTTTGAATAGAGCTAGGAGGAGTATGGATGAGGTAAGCAGAAGAAAAGAGGATCCGATGGTGTCTCAGATGATTTACCCCTTAATGCAGGCTTTGGACATAGCTTACCTAAAAATAGATGTTGCAGTTGGTGGGATAGACCAGAGAAAGATACACATGCTTGCGCGGGAAAATCTGCCAGTACTGGGATACAAAGCACCGATATGCATTCACACGCCGATAATAGCTGGATTAGATGGTGAAAAAATGAGTAAGTCCAAGAGAAACTACATCTCTTTGCGCGACTCTGCTGAAGAGCTTGAAAGAAAGATTATGAAAGCTTACTGTCCGCAGGGCACGGTGGATGGGAATCCAATAATAGATCTCGTGAAGCATTACGTATTTCCATATTTTGGAAAATTAAAAATTGAAAGAGATTCTAAATTCGGTGGAGACGTTGAATATGAAAGTTTAGACTCGCTTCTGCAGGATTTTAAGGAAATGAAGCTCCATCCAATGGATTTAAAGAGAGCAGTAGCGAAATATCTTAACGAACTGATTGACGATGCCAGAAAAGAGTTGACGAAGATCGAGCCCTCGTAGGATTTATATATTTTATATACCTCTTTCTTCGGGGGTTAGGTATGCAGTATAAAATTAAAATTGAGAACGTTGTAGCATCTACACAGATTGGCGACAACATCGATCTGCCAAAAATTGCAAAGGAGATAAAGGATTCGGAGTATAAACCAAAGCAATTTCCTGGACTTGTTTTAAGGACTAAAGAACCAAAAGCAGCGGCTCTAGTTTTTAGAAGCGGAAAAATAGTATGCACGGGATCTAAGAGTGTAGAAGATGCAAGAAGGGCTGTGAAGCAGATAGTTAAGATGTTGAAAGAAATCGACATTCCGGTAATCGATGAGCCAGAGGTGAAAGTTCAGAACATCGTTGCATCTGCGGATCTCGGTACAGAGCTGAACTTGAATCCGATAGCAGTGGGCCTTGGATTGGAGAACGTTGAATATGAGCCTGAGCAATTTCCCGGCCTTGTTTATAGACTTGACAATCCCAGGGTTGTTGTTTTGATATTCGGATCCGGAAAAATGGTCGTAACTGGCGGAAAAAGTCCCGATGATGCACAAAAAGCAGTGGAGAGGATTTCCCAAGAACTCAAAATGCTTGGGCTGATGTGATGCACCCCTTATTGAAGAAAAAGGGTTTCATAATAGACATAGATGGTGTAATTGGAAGAAGCGTTGAACCCATTGAAGAGGGTGTGAGAGGTGCGAAAAGATTAATCGAGATGGGCAAGAGAGTCGTGTTTGTATCCAATAACTCTACAAGAAGTAGAAGAATTCTTCTGGAGAGACTGAAGTCTTTTGGTCTTGAAGTTGACGAAAGTTGTATAGTTTCAGCAACTCATGCAACTGCAAGTTTTATAGCGAAAGAAAATCCAGAAGCAAGGATTTTCACGACCGGAGAAGAAGGCTTGAAGGAAGAACTCGCCAACGCAGGTTTGAAAATAGTGGATTATGAGGAAGCAAATTACCTCGTGGTTGGATCGAACAGGAAAATAGACTACGATCTTATGACAAAAGCTCTTCGTTGCTGCCTTCGCGGTGTAAGATATATAGCTACGAACCCAGACAAGATATTCCCATCGGAGAATGGTCCTACTCCCGGAACTGGAATGATAATCGGCGCCCTCTATTGGATGACCGGTAGATTGCCAGACGTCATCGTCGGGAAACCCTCGAAGGTAATAATGCTTGAAGCGCTCGAAAAGCTAAATTTAAGACCAGAAGATGTAGTGGTGGTTGGAGATCAAATAGAGGTCGACGTATTGGCTGGAAAAAACATAGGGGCTGAAACTCTTTTAGTTTTGACAGGAGTTGCGAAAGAAAAAGACATAGAGAGAGCTGAAATAAAGCCTGATTACGTTTTACCCTCTCTTAACTCTATTTTTTGATTCGAAAAGCTAAAACCTTTAATTTGATCCCAAAAACTTTTCAAGCCTTTCTACGGCTTCCTTAATTATCTCTTTCTCCTTTGTTAGCGCAAATCTTACGTATCCTTCACCGAAACTTCCGAAACCAACTCCTGGAGTTGCAACTATTCCAGCTGATTCTAGCATTTTCTTTACGAACTCTATGCTCTTCATTGGAACTTTGCACCAAACGTAAAAAGTTGCCTTGGGTTTTTTTGCTTTTAATCCAATTTTGTTCAGCCCGTCGACTAAAATGTCTCTTCTTTCGCTGTAAACTCTGCAAATCTCATCAATTACTTCATCATCTCCCCTTAGAGCTGCTATCCCGGCCTCCTGTACAGCTTCGAATACACCGCTGTCCACGTTTGTTTTTACTTTTAGTAGTCCTTTTAATATTTCTTCGTTTCCGCAGGCGAATCCGATGCGCCAACCTGTCATGTTGTAGGTCTTCGAAAGTGAATTGAACTCAATGGTGACGTCGAAAGCGTTATCGAACTCCAAAAAGCTTGGAGCCCTGTACCTGTCGAAGCATATCTCACCGTAGGCATAGTCGTGTGCGAGAATTATCTTGTTATCGATGCAGAAATCTATTGCCTCTTTTATGAACTCTTTCGTCGCTATTGCAGAAGTGGGATTGTTTGGATAGTTTAGAAAAATTATTTTTGCTTTTTTTGCGATTTCTGAAGGTATTTCGTCGAGTTTTGGTAGAAAATTGTTCTCTTCTCTTAGGGGCATTTGGTATGGAATCCCCCCAGCCATTATCGTTGACGCATAATAAACCGGATAACCAGGATCTGGGATCAAAACGTAGTCGCCCGGATTTACGAATGCTAAGGGTAGATGTGCTATCCCTTCTTTGGATCCAATGAGAGCGATTATCTCTCTTTCGGGGCTCAATTTTACACCTTTCCTCCTATTGTAGAACTCTGAAACCGCCTGTCTAAACTCATACATCCCCTCATAGCTCGGATATTTCTGTCTCTCGACTTTATCAACAGCCTTTTTCATCGCTTCGACAATATGTCTTGGTGTTGGAAGATCTGGATCTCCAACTCCTAAGTCTATGACCTTTGCACCTTCAGCGATTCTCTTTTTTTTCATTGCATCTAGCTCGGCGAAGAGGTAGGGGGGTATTTTTTGCATTCTTTCAGCCAATTTGAACATAGGCCTAGAAGACCTCCTGTTGATATATCTCTTTTTCTCTTATAAAAATGGGTGCCCAGAAAACCCAGAGCTTTAGCTCTGGGATGAATGGGCAAGGTTTAAATAGTTCTGTGTTGAAAAAGCCTTGGGGATGCCCCCTTGCAAAGGGAAGTCCAGATATGCGTTGTAGGCAAGGTGTTCAGGCCGAATAGATCAAAAGTCCTGGCTTTAAATAAAACGCTCAGCGAGTTCAAAATTGTAAAGTGGTACCTGAGCTGCAATTCCAAATCGAAGAAATTTTTGCATGAGAAATGCTATGAAGATGCAAAAAGGCTGTTTAATCTGAACACAGCCTTAATCCAGACAGCAAGGGATAAGGCTGTCGAGATCCTGAAGAGAAGAAAACAGAAAAGAGAGTAGCATTTTAAAGCTTAGAAGAATTTCCATCCGCTTCGACAAGAGATGCTACAGTTTTTCAAAAACTGACAACGCTCTAACGCCGTACTGGCTTACACTGAGCCTCAACAGAAAGGAAAGAATAAGCCTTGAGCACCTGAATTGATCTGTATCCCCTTCTTTCCACACTTTCAGTAATCTTTAAGGCCATCTCTGCAACTGCAATACAGTGCTTCCTTACGTTCTCTCCAAGGCCGTATTTTTCCCAGAGTTTTTCAACGATTTCCGGAACCCTCATAAAACTAGACCAAAACAATTTTCCTGAAGTGTTCGGGCACAAACTCCGCGGCATCAATCCCCAAGGCTTTGCAGAAATTGTAGACCATTATGTAGCCTGCAAGATGAAATGGAGCCTCTATTAGCTCTCTATCTCTCTCCATACTCGCCATACATGGATAAGCACACTGATGCTGGTGAATCTCCTTGTAAAGTTCTTCCCTATCTTCTATCACAAAACCGCGCATCTTTTTTGCCACGTAATATGCGGAACCGCATGCGTCGCTCCTGAGCACTTCAACAGCCTCTATTGCGTCGTCGTCCATTTTTGCATAAAATTCCGGGCGTCCCAGACAAAATTCGTTGCAGAACCTCTTCAGAATTTTTCCTTCAGGAATAAGACTGCAGAAGGGTTTTGGGGAATCGAATTCAACACCGATCTGCGCGCATTTTTCCTTTAGTTGCCTTCTTAATCCTGGAGAGCACCATTTCTGATCACAGGCGGGTACTAGGAGAGCCTTAAAATCCCCTATTTTTGTAAGGGAGGTCAGAATGTCCGGATGAACGTTTATTGCGATTAAAACGTCGCAGGAAAATTCCGGAACATGGTTTTCTGGATCCTCTATGTAAAGCCCCATCGCAGAGGGATCTGGTAATTCATGAACAAATGAGATTCGGGATGAGAAAT